>JAEWQS010000004.1 GCA_023399095.1 Bacillota bacterium | reverse complement strand
TTATTGTTTTTCAATTTGGATTCCCCCTAATTTTATACGTTGACTTAATATTTGTATAAGAGTACCGTCAGCAACGCACAAAAAAACCACGTGGCAACACGATGCCTGTGGTTAGGAATCCAACTATATTTGTCTATTAAATCAAATCAAAAAAACAGAAAGGGATTCCTAGAGGCTGCATGCCGACAGTACTCCATATACAATTGCCTTATTAACGAATATCGCCGACACAAACTTCACCCTTTCTGATAAGATATTTTTACCAACAAATATTAACAGGGAACTTCTCTGTTGTCAATAGAAATTTTAATTAATTAAAAACCTCCATTGTGGTGATTTATATCACACCATTCTGGAGGTTTACACGTACTTTGAATTGGTCTAGAGAATCAAATCACGGCTCTTTTCTTTACTTATGCATTGTATGCTATGCTTTTAGATGCTTGAATCAATTGAGCCTCGTCGTATTCTTTTTCAAGTGTTTCGATAAGCTCCTTGACCGGAACAATGGATGTTGACCGGTAGGCATTTTCACCTGCAAAAGCGAATCCGTTTTTAAGATGCCCCTTTTTGGCATTCAATAAAGCAAGCGCGATGCAATATGGGCTTGTCTTGTACTCACAGGTCAAAATGCAATGATACGGACAGCTGTACGGCTTCTTTTTGCCTGCTATAGAGCTTTTGACAAAATCATTGATGATAGCTCTGCCAGGCATACCGACAGGACTTTTGATAATACCGATATCATCCTTGCTGGCTTCGATATAACATTGTTTAAATGCATCAGACGCATCACATTCCACTGTTGTGACAAAACGGGTGGCCATTTGTACGCCAGCAGCACCCTTGCGCATAATATTCAATATATCCTGTCCCGTATAAATACCGCCCGCCGCAATAACAGGAATGGTTTTCCCGTTTGCTTCTTCAATCGGCTTGACTTGTTTGATTACATCCGTGACTAAGTTCTCAAGCGCGTATGCATCGTTATCAATCTGATCCAGCTTAAAGCCAAGGTGACCTCCCGCTTTTGGGCCTTCCACAACAATCGCATCGGGCAGATAATCATAATCAGCAAGCCACTTCTGAGAAAGAATTCTTGCAGCCTTGCCTGAAGATACGATAGGAACAAGCTTTGTTTTCTGAGAACCATTCAAGAAACTAGGAAGATTAAGCGGCAGACCCGCACCCGAAAAAATGATATCGATACCTTCTTCAATAGCTGCTTTAACGAGCTCGGCAAAGTTTGAGAGGGCAACCATGATGTTGACACCTAAAATTCCCTTCGTCATTTCACGCGCTTTTCTTATCTGCTCTTTTAAAGCCCGAATATTGGAGCCGCTGAAATCTGTATAGAAATCGGCCTCTTGCATACCGATGCCCGCTGCGGCAATCACACCAATACCGCCTTGATTGGCGACAGCGGATGAAAGCCCGGATAATGAGATGCCAACACCCATTCCTCCTTGTATAATCGGTAGGCTGGCCTTCAAATGACCGATGATCAGATCTTTCATAGGGGATAACTTCATTTCCTCATCCTTTTTTATATATTATTTTGCCCATATTGTCTTACTTAAAATGTTAGATATGCTAACAAACAAGAGCTATGTCATGTTAGCATATTTCTAGAGACGCAGGCAAACAAAAACCAATAAGTTTATAGAAGTTTAATAATATCAGTATCGACAAAGACAAAAAGAAATATTAGAAGACGAAAAGCGAATTTTTCAAAAAATCTGAGCATCTTTGACATACGGTGATTTTCACGTTACAATACGCGTGTATTTTGTCGAAATTAGAGGTGACAGTGCGGTGCCTATTCTCGATTATCTGGAGCTTGTCGGCGTAGCGGCTTTTGCCGTTTCGGGAGCCACGGTGGCCATCAGAAAAAAGATGGACTTGTTTGGCGTGATATTCCTCGCCATAGTCACAGCGATTGGAGGCGGCGTGCTTCGCGATGTGGTCATGGATGTCGGCGTGCCCGTGTTTTTTCAGCATTATGAATACATCGTGGTGATACTCGTCACATGTGTACTGGTCGTGCTGCTCAAAGGGCGAATCAAGTGGAGACGTATCGTTTTTTTCTTTGATGCGGTTGGGCTGGCTGTGTTCGCCATATACGCGGGAGTCAAGGCCATCGAGCTTCAATATAACTTTTTAAGCTTCCTGTTCGTCTGTCTGATTACAGGCGTGGGCGGTGGCATCATGCGCGATGTGATCGCGCGCGAGATCCCCATGGTACTGCAAAAGGAAATCTACGCCACGGCGGCATTGGTCGGATCTGTGGTGCTTTGGCTTATCTATCCGTTGCTGGGCAAGGATGTTAGCACGTATATCTGTATCGCACTTATTATATTGATACGCATCATGAGCATGGGCTTAAAGCTCTGCCTGCCGTTTGTTAAAGATGTCGGAGAAGACGTTTCTGAATGACTATACGGAATTGGGAGAATTAAAAAAAGCAAGAGACGAAATCATTGGTTCGTCTCTTTTTTCGTATAGAAAAGGCATGAGTGTGCGCATACGTTCATATATATCTAGTGTTTAAGCAATCTATACGATGGAGGATGCGCCATGCAAAGCTACAATCTGTACAAGGATATTTCCGAGAGAACGGGGGGCGACATATACATCGGCGTTGTGGGGCCGGTCAGAACAGGCAAATCGACATTTATCAAGCGGTTCATGGATATGCTGGTGCTCCCGAATCTGGACGATACACACGAGAAGGAACGCGTGGTCGACGAGCTGCCGCAAAGCAGTGCAGGCAAAACGATTATGACCACACAGCCCAAATTCGTACCCACTTCGGCGGTTAAGATCAAAATCAATGATGAGGCCGAAATGAACGTGCGCATGGTCGATTCTGTGGGCTATATGGTGGACGGCGCGATGGGCCACTTGGAAAACGATATGCCCCGTATGGTCACCACGCCTTGGTTCGACTATGATATCCCGTTTGAGGAAGCGGCGGAAACAGGTACGCGTAAGGTCATCACTGAGCACAGCACGATCGGTATCGTCATGACGACGGACGGCAGCATTACAGAGATTCCGCGTTCCAGCTATGTGCAGGCCGAAGAGCGCGTGATCAAAGAGCTCACAGAGCTCGGAAAGCCGTTCATTATTATACTCAACTCGGCCAATCCGAGGAGCGAGGATACCATCAGCCTGCGCAGCGCCATGGCAGAAAAATATAAAGTGCCGGTGCTTCTGATGGATATTATGCGCCTCAGTGAAACGGATATCACCACGATGCTGGAAAATCTGCTGTATGAATTCCCGCTCAAAGAAATCAACATTGCGATGCCGGGATGGGCGCGCGCGCTGTCTCCGGACCATTGGCTGATGGGAGAGGTATTAAGCGGGATTTCGGAGTCAATCGGTGTGCTGGAAAAGGTGCGTGATTACAAAGGCCTCGTGGAAGCGATGAAGCAGCTGGAGGATGTCAATAGCGCGTCGGTGGATAAAATATTGCTGGGCGAAGGCAGCATCAAAATGCAGCTCACATTCCCGGAAACGCTCTTTTATAAGATTCTCGGCGATGAATGCGGCTATCCGATCGACGATGACTACCATCTTGTATCGATTGTGAAGGACCTTGTGAGTGCAAAAAAGCAGTATGACCGCATGGCCGACGCTTTAAAGGACGTTAAGGAAACAGGATACGGGCTCGTACCTCCTTCAATGGATGAGATGTCTATGGAAGAGCCCGAGATGGTGCGGCAGGGCGGCCGCTTTGGCGTTAGGCTCAAGGCCAGCGCGCCGTCGCTGCACCTGATCCGCGTGGATATAGAAACGGAGGTTTCGCCGATTGTCGGCTCAGAGAAGCAAAGTGAAGAGCTTGTCAGGTATATGCTCACGGAGTTTGAAAACGACCCGGCGAAGATATGGAAGACGGACATTTTTGGGAAACCGCTTCACGAGCTTGTCAAAGAAGGGCTCTCAAGCAAGCTCTCACACATGCCGGATGATGCGCGGCTCAAGATTCAGGAAACACTGCAGCGGATCATCAATGAAGGCAGCGGTGGATTGATATGTATATTGCTATAGCCATGGTCTCCTCCCCCCGAAAGCGGGGGTTTTTTTTCGACGATAATTATGGTATTATATTTGCAATTGATTATCATTATGAGAGAGCGAGACTGACATGACCGAAGAAGTGATTAGAATGCTGCTTAATCAGATACTTAAGGATCTTTTCTTCAAGATTCTGCGGCTTCAGGCCAAAATGGTATCCAGAGCGGCGCAGGAAAACATCAGCCGCACGGAAATGCATACTCTTGAAGCGATTGAAAGCTCGGAGTATGTCACGCTCACTCAGATTGCGGACAAGCTCTGTATCACCAAAGCCACGGCAAGCGTCACAGTAAAGCGCCTTGTTAAGAAGGATTTTGTAAAAAAGGTTAAAGAAGAAAACGACAAAAGAATCAGTACGCTTAAGCTGACGGCGAAGGGAGAGAAAAGCTGCAGAAAGCACCGCGAATTTCACGAAAAGCTTGTTGACGGTATCCTCCATGAGTTCAATATTGCAGAACATCCGCATGTCGTAAAATCCTTGCAAGCCTTGCTTGATTACTTTGTCAAGCTGGAAAAAAGCTTTGAGTAAAATTTACTCCTCTGCGGATTGGTTTTTAGCGAAATAATCAAGAAAAGCATCCGTTTTAAGTTGATTTTCGGTTAACAGCAGTTTATAGTCTGTGAGCACCTTTAAAAGATTTCTTTTAAGCGGAGTGCTTTTTTTCGTTGAGACGTCAAACGAGATTTCGGTCAGATAGTCCTTAAGCTTCCATATTTCCAGCTTGGCTTCATGATCTTCAAACTCACCCTTATGCTTGGTTGCGACGACAGGTCCCAAGAGGCTGGAGGCGCATAGATGTACAAATCCAGAGTTTTTGTTATTCCAGTCTGTGAAAACCGGAGGACTGTTCAAAATGGCAAGCCGCTTTGCTTCCGGTTCGGTCAGTTCTTCCATATCGGTGAATACTCTTTCGAAGGAGAGACTATAGTTTTTCGTGGTGTATTCCATATCAATCTCGGGCGTGAACTCGGCTGCAAACATTTTGGCAATATCGCTTTCCAGCATGGCTTTATAGTCTTTCTCACTGTAGCGTTTTTTGAAGGTAAGCTCAAACCCGCCATCGCCGAACTGACGGTATCTCACAGACCAATTCACTTTTCGCAAATCCTGCGCGGGTGTTTCCAGATACCAGATGCTCATATATTCAGGTTCATCATCAAAATTGAAAAGGGTTTTAAGGTCTTCACTGAGCACATCTTTTTTTTGAAGGGCTTGCTTGCTGTCCAGCATCAGCTTCAGTTCAGTTTCGGAAATCTGTTCTTTCAGCTTCATCATGTTTGTCTCCTTTTTTGTCGTTTTGATAGTGTCTGCATTTTGTACGCGGATTATCCAAAAATAAGATATTGCATTTCTCTGCTGTTAGACAGATTTGTTTCGATTATGGTATCATGCTGATGTGTAAAAACGAAAAACTGCATTGTGCTTATTTTTAATGAAATGATGCTTAAAAGGAGTGACAGAATGAATATCGCTTATCAAATGCCGACCAAGGTGGTTATGGGAGAAGACTGTGTAAAGGCAAACGCTGCGCTGTTAGCTGGTATGGGCAGCAAGGCGCTGATTGTCACAGGCGCGCGTTCGGCCAAGGCCAACGGATCTCAGGACGATGTGATTGCGGCGCTGACACAAAATGGGCAGAGCTATGCCGTATATGACAAGGTGATGAGCAATCCCACGATTGCATGCGCATATGATGGGGCAGCATTTGCGAAGGCTCAAGGATGCGATTTTGTGATCGCTATAGGCGGCGGATCGCCGATGGATGCCGCCAAAGCCATGGCGCTTCTTGCACGGCAGGATATCCCTGAATCCGCGCTGTTTTCCGGTCAGTACGGACCAGACGTGCTGCCTATGGTGCACATACCGACAACGGCAGGAACAGGCTCCGAGGTAACGCCCTACGCGATACTTACAAATGACGCCGCGCAGACAAAAACGTCACTCGCTTCACCGTTGCTGTTCCCCAAGATGGCGTTGCTGGATGCCAGATATATGTTCGGGCTGCCGCTCAATGTATCTATCAATACGGCTATTGACGCACTTTCTCATCTGGTTGAGGGGATGCTCACTGTACGTGCCAATACGGTAACGGATATGTTGGCTGCTGAAGGAATAAAAAAAATTGCGTTTTGCTTTGGTGCGATGAAGAAAAATGCGCTCACGCCTGATATTCGCGAAAAGCTGCTTTATGCTTCTATGCTGGGCGGCATGGTGATTGCAAACACGGGCACAACGGTGGTTCATGCGATGGGTTATGCGCTCACCTATTTCAAGGACATCGATCATGGCCGTGCAAATGGTCTGCTGATGGCCGCTTTCTTCGACTTTCTTCAGAAAGGCGCACATGTAAAAGTATCGGAGATATTATCGCTGATGGGCTTCTTGTCTGTGGAAGCATTTAAAAGCACGATGCATGAACTGCTGGGAGAAAAAGAAAAAGTGACGACTCAGGAAATTCAAAAGTTTTCGGAAATCACCATCAAAGCAAAAAACATCGGTAATACCATAATACCGCCTACTCAAAACGATATCATAGATATGTATGCGGCAAGCTTTTGATCAGTTCACTCTCATTTTATACGAAACCCGCTCAGTATTGGGTTTCGGCATGTCAGAAAATCATGTTTAGTAGCCCACTCAGACGACTACCCCGAAGGGGTGGAACGGGGGCTGGCGCCGATAGGCGATTGGGGGAGGGAAAAAGGCTAAAACCTGCAGACATCCCTCCGTCATCCGAGGGAAGCTTTATCGACAGTCTGAAACCGTTTACGATTGCAGCGGTTTTTTGCTTATAAAGCATGAGAATTTCGGATTAGGCGACACAATGGGTAAGCACTTCGAATAAAATAGTGTTGATAACATGTGCGTCGTCACAGAAAGGTTGCTTGAATTCATGAGAGTGCTAAGATTGGGGATGTCGGGGACGGGTGTGATGGAAATTCAGTCGCTGCTCCAAAGAATGGGGTTTGATCCGGGCCCGATAGACGGAGTCTTTGGATCACGGACACAGCAGGCCGTCATCGCGTTTCAGCGTCGTTTCGGCCTTGTGCCCGATGGAATTATCGGACTCAATACGTACCGGGTTATGGAATCGTTCCTGCTTGGTTACGATATGTATACGGTGCGGCCTGGTGATACACTATTTGGTATCGCAAGCCGATACGGAGTCAATGCGGATCTGATACGCGTCGCAAATCCAAATATCGATGAGAACAATCTGGTGATCGGGCAGCGCATCAAGGTGCCGTATGGCCTCAGCGTGGTGCCCACAAATGTAGATTATACATACGACATACTGCAAAGAAATGTGGCAGGGCTAAAAGCGCTCTATCCCTTTATTGAAACAGGCATCGCCGGGCAAAGTGTGCTTGGCAGAAACCTTTATTATATTCGATTGGGGCAGGGGCCAAATCAGGTGTTTTATAATGGCGCACATCATGCGCTGGAGTGGATCACATCGCCTTTGCTTATGAAATTCGTTGAGGATTTTTCCAAAGCTTATGCATTAGGGCAAAATATTGCAGGCTATGTGCCAAGCGAAATATGGGATAAGAGCAGTATCTATATCGTTCCCATGGTGAATCCGGACGGCGTGGAGCTCGTGCTCAATGGGCTGTCCCCGACAAATCCTTATTACAATGATCTCATTCGCTGGAACAACGGCAGCATAGATTTTTCGGATGTTTGGCAAGCGAATAATCGCGGCGTCGATTTAAACCATAACTACAACGCGGGATGGGAGGCATCCAAGGAAGCAGAAGCCGCGCTGGGCATCACAGGGCCTGGACCGACGCGATTCTCAGGGCCATATCCAGTATCTGAACCGGAATCCCGTGCGATGGTTGATTTTACTCTTGATCACGATTTTCGACTGGTACTCGCGTATCACAGCCAAGGTGAGGTCATTTTTTGGAACTTTGAAGATATGGCGACTCAGGAGGCCAGAGAGATCGGAGAAGCGCTGGCACAGGCCAGCGGCTACGAACTGGAGGAAGCAACCGGCGTTGCGTCATATGCGGGATATAAAGACTGGTTTATCAAGCAATTCGGACGCCCCGGTTATACCGTTGAGGTGGGCAGAGGCAAAAATCCGCTGCCAATTTCGCAGTTTAATCAGATATACAGTGATAATTTGCCGCTGCTGCTGCTTGCCTCTGTGATTTAGAGGCTCTTTCTTATGGGCGTTTGCTTTAAGAGCAGTTCTGAAACAGCTTCCTGGTCAAGCGGCTTGCTCAGCAAAAATCCCTGCAGATAATCACAGGCGTTTAGTTTAAGATATTGAAGCTGCTGCTCATCTTCAATGCCTTCGGCTACCACCGACAAGTTCATCTGATGAGCCAGCTTGATGATTGTCCCGACTATTTGATACTTCACGTTATTCTCCGTCGCGCCGGCAATAAAAGACTTGTCCATTTTTAGTGTATCAATGGGCAGCAACTGAATATAATTCAAAGAAGAATAGCCTGTGCCAAAATCGTCCAACGCAATTTTGACGCCCAGGGTCTTTATTTCAGCGAGAATCCGTATTGCATGATCCATGGATGAAATCAATACGGATTCCGTAATTTCCAGCTCGAGAGACGCCGGGTTTAGGCCTGTTTCTTCTATAATACTTTTCACCGATTGAGCAAACTGTGAAGACATGAGTTGAACGCTGGATATATTGACAGACAAAATGATATCAGGTCTGCTTATTTGTTGAAACTGTTTAAACAGATGGCACGCCTGTCTGAGTATCCATTCTCCCATTGTAATTATATATCCGGTTTTTTCTGCAACGGGGATAAATGAACCCGGCATAACAAGCCCAAATTCTGGTGAGTTCCAGCGTATCAATGCCTCGAGACCTCTGATTTGCATGGAATCAGCATCATAAAGTGGCTGAAAAACAAGGTGAAGCTCATTATTGCTCACGCTTGACAAAAGCTTTTGCTCAAATATTCTTTTATTTTCAATTTTGAACAAAATGTCTTTAGAGAAAAAACATATCCTGTCGATGCTTTCATTTTTCGCGTTGCATACGGCCACATCGGCGCTTTTTAACAGCATGGAAGCATCAGTTCCATCTTCCGGGTAGCGGGCTATGCCGAAGCTTGCGCTGAGCGCAAGGCAATTGACGCTGCGTTTGATGCATGTGTTAAGCGCTTGCCTCATGCCGTTCACGTAATTTATAATTCCATTTTTGTTGAGCTTATGTTGAATCAGCAGTGCGAATTCATCGTCGTTCAGGCGCCCAAGCAAGTCTCTTGGGTCAATATATTCCTTAAGTGCGGATGAAGCTGTTTTTAGTAAAGTTTCTCCCATCTCATGTCCCAAGGTATCGTTGATGTGTTTATAATCATCAAGATTAATAAAAACCAAAACAAATGAAAGCTGCTTCCTTTCTGATATTTGGATAAGCAGCTCTAGCCGATTCAAGATTTTCTGTCTGTTGGGGAGACCTGTCACAATATCATAGAAGGTGAGGTGATCCAGCTGCTTTTGACTTTCCTCAACGATTCGGCTGAACTCGGCAATTTTCTTGTTCTGATGCCAATACTGCGTTTCTGCGGCAGAAAGATCCTTATAGAGCGCCATTAATTCTTCGTTAAGCTTACCCAATTCTGTGATATGGCTTTTATTACGCTTCGCATATAGGTAGATAATTGTGATGCATATGAGTGTGCTTAACGTGACGAAAATCCCTGGTGTGGCTTGAGTAACACCTAAAATCAATACTCTGACAATGTTTAAAGTAGATATTCCATTCAAAACAACGGCTACCACATAGCCGGTTGTACCAAAGTTTATCACAATTAAGACTGATAGAATAATCTGAAATTGTGCAAGAATACCAGATAGTTCCGTCGATATTTGAACAGTGGCTAACAAAACAGGGACGAGAATATATAATAGAACAAGGACAAAGAGTTTCACGTATGCGGACAGATTCAGTTCCGGCTTTTTTGCTTTCTCTTCAATATGACGGATAATGAACTCTTTACTTCTGTTAAAAGGCATTTTAAGACCTCCAGCTGTTATAAAAAATTATGATATTTGCTGGCTGTTGGGTTCTTCCTGAGCGTCAAATATGGTTATTCTGTTTTTCCCTTCTTTTTTAGAACGGTATAGCGGGTCATCAACTCGGTCAAATACACTTTCTGCCTCTTCAAGCTTGGATACATAATATATTCCGCCTGAAAATGTAATCGGAACAACTTCGTCGTCATAGCTTAACGTGTTTTCATTAATTTTAATTTGGATTTTTTGGACCACTTCTTTGGCATTTTCTGCACTGCATTTGGGGAATATGATAAAGAACTCATCCCCGCCATAGCGAAATACAACATCCGTGCTCCTTACATGGCTTGTCATGCTGTGAGCAACAAAACGAATCATCGCATCACCAAAGCGATGCCCGAATGAATCGTTGATGTCTTTGAAATTATCGATATCAAGCATGGCCACAGAATATGGGGGCGCGGTCTTTCTTAGTACATCAGATAAATATCTGTGGTTATAAAGCCCTGTCATGCTGTCTGTAATTGACGCAAGGTAACTTTCCTTATGAGCGTCATTAACCATCTTAATTTGAGAATCTTTGTTTACAAATTCTCTGAAAAAGAGAATAATTGATGTCATAGAGAACACAAACGAATAAGTAAAAGGCGTGCTTAAGCTGTAGAGCTGGCCGCCCATCATCATAAAAATATCTACGAAGGTGCAAAGTAAAAGCAAGATGTTGGCGATAAAAAACATTTTGGCTTCTTCCGATTTGCTGAAATTCTTGTAGGATGTTTTAATCCAGCTAATGAGATTCGCCGTGATCAGTAAATTATAATAGCTGTAGATAGCCTTAAAAGTGATGATATCACGCACAAAAATAGATATAATGATATATCCTGAGATGGTTATGATAGACAGAATGAGATCGCTTTTCCTATGAAAGAATTTATACATGCCCATTGAAGCCATTGATACCGCCATGTAAAGCGCACCAAAGACAAGCTTTTTATAGAGGAGATAACTGAAAGGCAGACTATAGGTCACTGTGTAGTCTAACGTAAAGCAGCCCAGAAATAGCAGAGCCAAGGAGAAATACAGAAATGAACTGTTCTTCGGAGACGAGATCAAATAGAGCATAAACACGATAATGCATCCAAATATGGAAAAGCCCAAAGAAGTCATGTTGATGCCCTCTGTAAAATACTTTGCACTGCCAAGAAATCGGTTGAGCTCCGAGGTTTTCAGAATATAGACCGGTTTTGAAGAAAGCCCCCAATCGTAAAGACACAACATGTCAATACTCAAAACGTTATCATCTTTAATTTTGCTGCTGTCAAAATAAAAGTAATTTACTGAGTTCCATATATTACTATTACCAGTTTCTATATCACCTACAGTCCCTATATTCTCACCGTTAAAGGACACGTTGAAAGCCTGTCCATTTAGCTGATACAGCAAGACAGCATACTGACCCTCGCCTGCAATATCTAAATCTTGTCTTCCAATATTGGCATTAAAGGTAATTCTTTGATCATCATTTTCATCAAGAAGGTGATATGTAAGGTCATATAATCCGGATGAAAAATCTTTTGCTTTAAGCTTTAAACCGGCAGGTTCAGAAGACATAAAAAAGCAGAATCCCAGCAGATTGATAAATATACCCATCAGAATGATAGCGATATAGAAAATGAGAATCTTATGAGATTTAAAATGTTTCATAGCCAGCTCCGCTTTTTAATTCAAATTGAGTGTTAATAATCATTCATTTTACAGCGACAAAGGAGCTAAATACCAGTCGTCTCCACTTTTGGATGGCGAAAAAAGTTAAATTTCATCGTAATAGAAAAATTATACCTTAAAAAATAAAAAAAATCAAAATATTTGAAACACTCTAAAAAAAAAGTGCTTGAAAAAAATCTCGCGCTTTGATAATCTATAATTGTTATTTCAGAATGTACGAATTGATTCACATGTATTTGTCAGTCATGTGTTCGTTGCATGGTTGATAAATGCATGTGTTTTTTTTGCAGGACGGGATATAATAAAAACGAGGGAGGTATCTTTGATGTATAAAGGTACAGTAAAATGGTTTAATGAGAGCAAAGGATACGGATTTATATCCAACGATGAAGGCGGCGACGATGTGTTTGTGCATTTCTCAAGCATTTCTTCAAGCGGCTTTAAAACACTTGCTGAAGGTCAGAAAGTCACATTTGATGTTGAAAATGACCCCAAAGACAGCCGGAAGCTGCGTGCAGCTAACGTCCAGCCTCTATAGTCTTTCATTGCCTGAAACGGGCTTAAGACCCGAGGACGAAAAGCCCCCGATCAATCGGGGGCTTTTTATATAAAGACTATTTTATGTCTTTTAACTCATAAGATTGTCTTAGGACATATAGAATGATTGGTCATTCTTAAAAAGAATTTGAAAGGTTATGTATGATATTCTTGGCTGTTCTGGCCGGCTTCTCTTTGCTCGCTGCGTTTTGCAGATGGCAGAATAACGGCATTGTCGTCACACAAATCAATTACACAGGCAAAAGTGTACCAGAAGAATTCAACGGCTATAAAATTCTTCATATATCCGATTTGCATAACAAATGCTTCGTAGCCGGTCAAACAAAAATCATCGAATTTATCAATGACGCAAAACCCGATATTATCGCAATAACCGGAGATATTATCGATAAACGCAGGGGAGGGACAACCGCAGCTTTAAAGCTTGTTTCAACGGCTGTCCGAACCGCGCCTGTGTATTATGTGCCGGGCAATCATGAAAAATCGGCGGGGGTTTATGAGAAGCTTTCCGCGAGACTTAAAGCGTGCGGCGTTTTTGTTGCGGGTAACGCTTGCACAGATATTACGAGGAATGGCGCAAAAATCACATTGGTCGGCGTAAAGGATTATGAATTCTTTAAGACAGAAAAGGATTATATGCGTAAGCTTAAGGGCTTGCGGCGGGAGAGTCCGGATGGCTTTCGGTTGCTGCTTTCCCACCGTCCCGAGAAAATGGATTTATACGCGAATATAGGATTCGATCTCGTATTGACAGGTCACGCACACGGAGGTCAGTTCCGGCTGCCGCTCATCGGCGGTCTTTATGCGCCTCATCAAGGCGTTTTCCCAAAGTATACGAGCGGGTTATATAAGAAGGGGTCAACAGGTATGGTAGTGAGCCGGGGGCTCGGCAACAGCGGCTTTCCGCTGAGGCTGTTTAATCGTCCTGAGCTTGTGGTCATCACGCTGTGGCACGGTTAATGACGTTTAGCGATACTGAAGGCTTCTACGTCAATTACGCTGCAATTTTTGAGCCGCTGAATCAGCTCCGTTTCATGCGCGACAAGTATCACGGTTTTGCCGGAGTTTGCATAAAGATCTTGGAGCAACGCGATCAACTCTAGGTTAAGCTTTAAATCAAAACCCTTGAACGGCTCATCCATGAGCAACAGACCTGCGGGATAGCAGAACGCGCGTGCCATTGCCACACGGCGCTGCATGCCGCCGGACAATTCGGAGGGCAGCTTATTCTCATGCCCATCAAGCTGCACGTCTTTAATGATCTGTGAAACCGCCGTTGCCATCGGCTCTTTATCCATCACATCTTTTAGCACAAACTCAATATTTTTTCTGACATTGTACCATGGCAAAAGCCGGTCTTCTTGAAACAAAAAAGAAATTTGATCGGGTACACCAAAGATTCGGCCTGAGTAATCCTTATCGAGACCGCAGATCATACGCAGAAGCGTTGTTTTGCCGCAGCCGCTGCCGCCAATCAACGCAGTGATGCCGCCTTCTTTGATTTCAAGATTAACACTGTCAAAAAGAATTTGATCACCGAATTTTTTTGATAGAGATTCAATGCGTATGCTCATAGTGCATTGCCTCCCGGAAGTATGCGTTTTAAGCCTTTTTCCACAAACAGGCTTATCACAATGATGGTTAGCGTCCATGCGAACAGCGCGGGCGTATCAAGATATAGCTTGGTCGCGTAAAGCTTGAAGCCCATCGAATACTTCGGGCTGGAGAGCACCTCGGCGGCCACCACGGACTTCCATGCGAAACCAAGGCATACCGCGAGTGCCGAATAGATATGCGGCAGTACGGACGGTATCACAATTTCCTGTATGACGCGGCGGTGCTTCACTTTAAATATTGATGCCATTTCGAACAGATTTTTATCAACCGAACGAATGCCGGACAACGTATTGGTGTAAAAAATGGGCAAGCAGAGCAGTATGCAAGAAAAAATAGGCACAAACGACGACGAAAACCACACGAGCGCCAGAACGATCACAGACATCACGGGGGTCGATTTCACCGCGGCCATCAGTGGCCGCAGCAGGCTTTCCAGAACACCGATTTTTGATGCGAGAAACGCAAGGAGGATGCCGAGAATGAATGAGATGATAAGGCCCAGCACAACACGGTAAAACGTGAAGCCCACGCTAAGCCAGAAACCCTGCGTGAAAATAAGGCCGCCCAGGGACGAGAACGTCTCTATGGGCGATGGCATATACAGCGGTTTGTTCACGATCATTGAGGCCACCTGCCAGACAGCCAGCCAAAACAGCGTAATCAGTATGGTTTTTATAGCGCGGTTTAAGCGATTGTCCATTTTCTTTTGTAACAAAATGACGCACCCCGAAGTTTTTTATTGACCCGATTATAACACATGTCTGATTGTTCGCGCACCTATTTGTATTTGTGTGATATATGACAAGACCGGAACGTTGAATCATTTTGTTATTTAAGGTATCATATTAGGGAACAACTGATTAATTCGGAACGCTGTCTGTTCGGCCAGATTTTGCACTCTGCTTTGTCGCTGAAATTTCAAAATAGCGCTGCTATTTCTTCGATTTCGCTCCTTGCAGCCCGCAAAACCAGCTCTCTAAACCAACATTCCTCATTTAATCAGTTCTTCCCTACGGGAGGCACATATGGATTTTACACATCTTCATCTTCATACGGAATACAGCTTGCTCGACGGTGCGGCACGCATCGGTGATGTCGTTTCGCGCGCGGCCGAACTCAACATGTCAAGTATCGCGATAACCGATCACGGTGTGCTTTACGGTGTGGTTGATTTCTATCGCAAAGCGATAGATACCGGCATTAAACCAATCATCGGTTGCGAGGTGTATGTGGCGCCTGGCAGCTTAAAAGACAAAACCAAGGAAATGAAGGAATATTCGCATCTTGTATTGCTCGCCAAAGACAATGAAGGCTATCAGAACCTTATGCGTCTTTCATCAACCGGCTTTACACAGGGGTTTTACCATAAGCCGCGCATTGACTATGATGTGCTGGCACAAAACAAGCAGGGGCTAGTTTGCCTCTCGGCCTGTCTTGCGGGCGACATACCTCGCATGATCATGGCGGGCGATATTGAAGGGGCGCAAAGGCTTGCCAAGCGACTGCACGATATGTTTGGCGAAGATTTTTATCTGGAGCTGCAGGATCATTTCCTGCCCGAACAAAAACAGGTGAATGCCGCGTTGATCAATATGGGACGTGAACTTTCCATACCACTTGTCGCTACCAACGATGTACATTATACAAATAGGGAAGATGCGCAGGCACAGGACATATTGCTTTGCATACAGACGCGTTCTTTTGTGGATGATACAGATCGGATGCGCTTTGGCACGGATGAGTTCTATATCAAGAGCGCGGAGGAGATGGACAAGCTGTTTGCTCATGCGCCCGAAGCCATCAGCAATACGAAACTCATTGCGGATAAATGCAATGTCGCGATGGATTTTTCCGCGCGCCATTTGCCCGTGTTTGCGGTGCCAAACGAGGAAGACCACGACGATTATTTAAAGAAAGTCTGCGCGGCGGGGCTGCAAGAGCGCTATGAGACCGTCACTGATGCGCTTAAGCAGCGGATCGATTATGAGCTTGGCGTTATCAAGAACATGGGTTTCACGGATTATTTCCTTATTGTTTGGGATTTTATCAAATACGCGCGGGACAACGGCATTATGGTGGGGCCGGGGCGCGGTAGTGCGGCGGGCAGCCTTGTCGCCTTTGTGCTGCGTATCACGGATGTTGACCCAATTGAATATTCGCTGCTGTTTGAGCGGTTTTTAAACCCCGAGCGCATCAGCATGCCGGATATCGACATCGATTTTTGCATCGAGCGCCGTCAGGAAGTCATTGACTATGTGGTGAAAAAATATGGTGAGGATAAGGTTGCCCAGATTATCACTTTCGGCACGCTGGGTGCCAAGCAGGTGATCCGCGACGTGGCACGCGCGATAAAGCTGCCGCTTGCCGACGCAGACAGAATTGCTAAAATGGTGCCTTTTGCGCTCAAGATGACAATAAAACGCGCAATGAACGAAAACCCGCGCCTCATGATGGAATATCACACCAAGCCTGAGATTAAGGAGCTGCTGGACACGGCAATGAAGCTCGAGGGCATACCGCGCCATGCGTCCACACATGCGGCGGGCGTCGTTATATCCCGCCAGCCCATCACGGAATACGTACCGCTTCAGATCAACCCGCGTGACGGCAGCGTCATCACGCAGTTCCCGATGGGCACGCTGGAAAGCCTCGGCCTTTTAAAGATGGATTTTTTGGGACTGAGAAACCTCACGGTGATCCGCCACACGCTGGCTATCATTGAAAAGACGCGCGGCGAAAAGCTTGATTTGAGCAAGCTCAAATATGATGACAAAAACGTCTATGAATTGATCGCTTCGGGTGATACGGACGGTGTATTTCAACTGGAAAGCGCAGGAATGCGCAATCTTATGCAGCGCCTTAAAGCCACAAGCCTTGGAGATATCATGGTGGGCATATCGCTGTACCGGCCCGGCCCGATGGACGAAATCCCGACATATCTTGATTCAAAAAGCCATCCCGAAAAGGTGAACTATCTGCACCCCAGATTGAAACGCATACTCGCCGAGACGTATGGCTGCATGGTGTATCAGGAACAGGTGATGGAAATCGTGCGTGATCTCGCGGGCTATTCCATGGGCCGCAGCGATCTAGTGCGCCGCGCGATGAGCAAAAAGAAAAAGGACGTGATGGAAAAGGAGCGCCGTATATTTATAAACGGCGATGCAGAAAGCGGCGTGGAGGGCGCGGTGAAAAGAGGCGTGCCCGCGCATATTGCGGAAACGATATTTTCGCAGATGATGGACTTCGCGGAATACGCGTTCAATAAATCTCATGCGTGTGCGTATGCGGTGATCGCATATTATACAGCCTATCTGAAATATTATTATAAGGTGGAATATTTGACGGCGCTGCTCAACAGCTTCATCGGCACGCCGGATAAGATATCCGCATACATTCAGTACTGTGTCGGCTGCGGCATTCGCGTATTCGGGCCGGATATCAATAGATCGCAGTTTTTGTTTACGCCTGAAAACGGCGGCATTCGTTTTGGATTTGCGGCCATTCGTGACGTGGGGCGCGCCGCTGAGGATATCGTGACGGAACGCGAAAACGGCGACTATACGAGCTTTCGCGGTTTCATTAACCGCACAGCGGGTATAATTAACCGTAAGATGCTTGAAGGCATGATATTTGCGGGCTGCTTCGACAGCCTTGGTCTTAAGCGCTCTCAGCTGGCTGCCGTGTGTGAGCGCGTCCTCAAAACAGCTCAGGATGCCAAACGCAGAAATGTAGAAGGCCAGATGTCGCTGTTTGACGCGATGCCGGGTCAAGAAGCGGGGGATGCTGACGACTTTGAGGATATCGCCGAGTATTCCAAAGAAAAGCTGCTTGCAATAGAAAAGCTGGCGACCGGTGTGTATCTGTCCGGGCATCCGCTTGACAGATACAAGAAGACGCTGGAAAACCGGGATATCAATATATACAAAATATTATCGGCGACAGATGATGTGGATTCCGCACGTTATTTTGAATCGCGGAACGTGGAACTGATCGGGATCATCAGCGGCATCAGGAAACGATCCACGAAGCTAAAAAAGATGATGGCGAATGCGCTGCTGGAAGACCTTTACGGCACAATCGAGCTTGTGGTTTTCCCCGGCGCTTTTCAGAAGGTAGAGAACCTGCTCGTGGACGATGCGATTGTGTATGTGACGGGTAAGGTGGACATCCGTGAGGGTGAAGCCCCGCAGCTGCTTGTCGATGAGATCAAGCCTTTTGTGGTCAGAGATGAAAAGTACGCGGGTAAAAAGCTGTTTGTGCGTGTTCCCCAAGATATGGGGGACGATAAGGTTAAATTAAAACAGATACTCAAAACCTCGCCCGGCGAGGAATGCGTATCGGTTTTGTTCGAAAAGACGGGCAAGAAGATCAAGACCAGCGGTGCTTTGGGTGTCACGCTTACTGACGCACTGATTCATACTCTGGAAGCAGCATACGGCAAAGACAACGTCGTGCTGGGATGATTCCGTATTGAAGAGGAAGAAAGATTATGCTAATATATGACTAAACAAAGCGGGGTGGAACAAATGGACACTGAAAACAAATTTAATCAGGAATATATCGTGATAAAAGCATTGGAGGACGGCGTCAATATCATTGGCATGACGCGCGGCCGCGACACACGGTTCCACCATACGGAGAAGCTGGACGACGGAGAAGTCATGATTGCGCAGTTCACAGAGAATACATCGGCTGTCAAAATCAGAGGCAAGGCACAGGTCAATACCGCGTACGGTATCGTTTATTCGGGCAAATCCGAAACGTAAAAGAGGAGTCGCCTATGTGGATAGTAGTGGGAATGGCCAGCTCTCAGAAAATGGCGCAGACGATGCAAAAAGGGTTGGAATCTGAAGGCATACTTGTAAAGATTCGTAATGTCTCGTCCAAAACAAAACGCAGCAGCGATACTTATGAGATTTTGGTATTGGAGTCCGAGTCTGACGCGGCCAGAGAAATACTTATTGAGAAGGGTTTTTAAATATTTTTTTGGAGGTCTGTATGAAGACGGTTGAATGCAAGATCCGTGTGAGATATTCTGAAGTAGGCAGGCAGGGGCTTGCGCATCATGCCCATTATCTAGACTGGTTTGACATCGGGCTCGAAGAAATTATCAAGCAATGCGGGTTAAGTTATAGAGAAGTGGAAGACATCGGCTATTTTCTCGCACCCATTTCCGATATGTGCCGCTATTTTCATCCGGCCTATTACAATGACGTACTGACCGTCAGGGTATCCGTGGCAGATTTAAGCTCTGTAAAAGTGAAGTTCTCGTATGAAATCTTATGTGAAAAGGGTGCCAAACTGATCGCCACAGGACAGACGGATCATGTGTTTGTGGATAAAAGCTTTAAGCCTTATTCAATAAAGCGTGTTGTCCCCAGATTGTACGAGATGCTCAAGGACATGATGTAATAATTAAATGCACTTTCTCCATTCATACAAATCTGCTCCGAGTAATCAGGGCGGCTTTTCCAATAGAAAGCATTTAATCGGAGACAAGCAAGAATCCGGCTATTCTCAAGAAGATTGCTTATTTTTATCGTTTTGTTTTAATGCATCAATTAAAAAGAGAGCAACAAAACGATGCCAACCGACAAAGGAAACCATATCGCGAACTTGACAAGTATTGACTGATTTCCAATCCACTCAACAAATTCATATGACGGAAACTCATTTGAATAAATGAGTCTGCAGTCGTCCACTACCGCACACATAAAATTTGTCATCGTAGCGGATGACGTTTTCAGTGGTGTACGGCTCTTTGTCGTATTCAGTTAAGCCTGTGGTGAACACACAATTAGCTGTTTTCATGTAGCCGTAACCGTGGTCGATTCCAATGATCATATTTTCCCTCCTTCAATTGCATAAAAAAGAACGCCTTGCGGCGTCCGTGTGAAATATTGTTTTAGCGTCTCTTCAAGCAGTCCAAACTCCTTCAATTCACTGTCCCTTGCTTCCTTAGCTGTCATAAACGTCATATTATGCGCCTTGCTCTATTTAAACACGACAGAGTTCACAATCGCCTCAAACTCAGGATCATTTTCATGGTTGGCTCCCGCCAATTTGACGGAAAGCATTTCCCCATTCTCCATGCGCATATAGCTAGTCTGATAAACGCCCGAAGTCGTAAATGTCGTCTTCCAAAAGGTTTTCCCCAAAAGCTCTGTTTCAACTGGGGTGGTACCAGAATACTGTTCGTACAGGTTTTCCACTTGCTGTTTGGCATGATCATCGCCTTGATTACTCCCCCTGTAATGAACCTCAATGATCTCACCGCTCGTTTTATACAGCTGAACGCCGCCGTCAACATCCATGACCTCCCATCCATCAGGTACGATGATAGAAAAACTGTCGCTTTCATATGAAGTTCCTTCCAGCATTGCACCAGACTCTTCGGCATCAATTACTTCATTTTCCGTCAAAGCGGCAGTTTGCCCATCGACACCTTCAGGCATTACGGAATTCGTTTCGTTCGAGGGTTGGCTGGCGCATCCCACAGCCGCGATGATCAACAAGGATGCTGCTACAACAATCAATAGGATCTTTTTCATTATTTCACTCCTTTTAATATATTATTGACCTTTTCAGTAGCCTTTTCTTAAGAGCGCTACAGTAATAAGCGCGTTTTTCAATCTGCCGCCTTAAAATACAGCTCAAAGAAAATGCTTTTTTCATCAATTTTCGTTAAAACGACGGTTAGCTTATTTCCCTCTCCAATATAATTGAATACTTGTTCGACACCTTCAGTGACTGATGGATTTTCGGAGTCCTGCTCCCATGTGTTGGAGGAGACGTGTTTCTTTTGGGCGTTGGTATAAAAGTTATTAGCTCTCGATACGATTACATCACCATAACCAGCTGCATACATTTCGTCTCCCGTCCATTCGTAGGAGGTCACCTTAAACTCACTCATCAACGGAACAACCCGTGGCCAATCAGCTGGGACGCTGTAGAAGTCGAACAATGGCTCGAGTTGGGTCTCATTTTTGGATTCGGTTGCACCTTTTTCCGTCGACTTGGGCATTTGCTCCCCAAGAGTATAATTCTTGACCGTGCACGCTGTAACGAAGCATACCAAAAAAGCTGTAACGAGCACCCACGCAAGGAATTTACGAATACAATACATATATCCATCCATTTCCGATACCCTTCGCTTGGCTTTCAGATTAGAATTAGCCCACTTTTTAACAGAATATCTAAATGATTCACGTGCGTCAACCACTTTATAATCATATTACTAACATGTTATGTAAATATATTTGAAAATTGGGATTTTACTCATGTAAAAATATATGATTAACATGTAAGAATATATGATTAACAAGTTAAAGTTACAATAAAAGGAGCGCGGTTTGCGCTCCTTTTCACTTATTTATTTTTTCAACGCAGTCGCCACATCGGCGATATTCTGGCCCAGTGTTTTCATCGTTTGAATGCCTTCTTCATCATTGGCGACATCCCCGACGGCGCCGCCGACGCCTTGATTCCAGTAGCTCGAGCCCACGATAATGCCTTCGCTGATTGTGAATAGATTGTTCATGGAATTGAATGCGACGAGCGCGCCGTTGCGACGAGCTGCGGCCACGCTTGCGCAGATCTTGCCTTTGAGCAGCTTGTGCGGACGGCTCACATAACCCACGCGGTCGATAAATGCTTTCATCTGCGCGCTAAGGCCGCCGAAATACACGGGCGATCCGAGTATTAAAATATCTGCGTTTTGGATGGCAACCAGTGCTTCGTTGATGATATCGTCGTCGAAGGCACAGCGCGGTTCTACGCTTTTGCGGCATTTGCCGCATGCAATGCATCCGTGCATGTCTCTGCCGCCTGCCTGAATGAGCTGCGTGTCAATGCCTCTTAGTTCCAGCTCTCCAAGCACCGTAGAGAGCATATAGAATGTATTACCCGTTTGTCTTGGACTTCCGTTTATTCCAATTGCTATCACTCGATTCACCCTTTCAGTTCAGTTTGATTACCATATATACTATATAATATTTCATGTGCATTCATGACTTAGGGATAGTGAAGATTTGTGAGGATTTTTCTATGACTTAAGCAGCTCATACAGCTGCGCCACACTGTCAAACAGATAGTGAGGCTTAGAGTCGCTGCCGGCTATGTCCTCTTTTGTCATTTCACCCGAAAGCACGCCCACTGCGCACATGCCATTTTCCAGCGCGAGCTGCATATCCGTATAAAGGCGGTCTCCGATCACTGCAATCTTTTCCGCAGGAAGCTTTGTGGCGCTTTGAATATACGCTGCGGTCTCGGCAAAGGGCTTGCCGATAAACTTTGGCTTGCGGCCTGTGGCATACGTGAGCATGGCGCATATGCTGGCGCAATCGGGCAGCACCTTGTTATTTTCCAGCGGACAGACAGCATCCACGTTGGTAGCGATAAAGGGGACGCCTTCGCGAAGCAGCTCCACGGCACGGGTGGCCTTGGAAAAGCAAAATGTCGTATCAAAGCCGACGACGACGCAGTCCGGCTTGGCCGTATCTTCACAGTTTACACCCGCTTGCGTGAATTGCGCAATGAGCGGTTTCGTGCCAACCACATATACGTTCGGATTTGGGCTATAGGTTTTGAGAAGATAGTCGGCGGTGACATCGCCTGACGTGAAAATCGTCGGATGGGGACTAAGCCCCAGTCTTTTTAGCTTGGCTTTATAATCTTCGGGAGACCGGGAGGAGTTATTGGTAAAAAAACAATAGTTAATGCCTTTTTGCTCAAACAGATTCAAAAGATCGTGCGCGCCCGCAATCACGCGATCTCCAAGATAAATCGTGCCGTCCATATCCAGCACAAAGCATTCAATTTCATGTATGGGTACACTCATGCGTTAAGTCCTTTCTCAGTTGCGCTTTCCTTGGATTGTATCAGACTGGATTAAACTTCTCAACCCGGCAGAGGCATAAACAATGGGGCAATGAAGATAAAGTTTGTTCTTTATAAAACGATCATGGTGATATGTCTGAAAGCTATCTTTGTGAAAAGAAGGTGAGTTTGCCGCTTGCTTAATATTATTGAGACAAATTTCCTTTACGCGGCATATGCATAATGGTATAGTATATAAGAGTTCATTTGGCTGCAAGGAGATCAACTTGTGAAATCGATCGGCTTGGCATTGGGCGGAGGCGGCGCACGTGGTGTGGCGCATATTGCTTACCTCAGCGCATTGGAAGATATGGGCTGTAAGCCAGACATTATCGCGGGGACTTCAAGCGGCGCAATTATTGGAGCACTGTATGCCGGAGGCATGTCGCCGGGCGATATGTATTCAATGCTTGAAAGCCTTTTCAGTATTAAAAAGCGTTCCGGTATATCTTTAGTTAAGGCGCTCAAACGCAATAATGTTGCGGCGGCCTTGGCAAAACAATTTTTGTCCAGCGTGTTGCCCAAAAAGACATTTGAAGAGCTTGATATTCCACTTAAGCTCGTGGCCACAAACTTTAACACCTTGCAGGAAAAGGTTTTTACGACGGGCGAGATTCTGCCGGCATTGATGGGCAGCATCGCCTATCCCAGCGTTTTTTTACCACAGCAGGCGGGGGAGGCTTATTATATAGACGGCGGGGCGACGAATATTGTGCCGTTTGATATTTTGCGAAAACACTGTGATATGCTGATAGCCATTGATGTCTCAAAGGTGCGGACCAACACATTAAAGCCCAGCAGAAAAAATGCGCACCATGCCACGTGGGCAGCCACGCAAGAGGCGCTTGTTGCCCTAAAGCTTGAAAAGACACCGGTGGAGATTTTTGAGAGACCGACGTTCGAAGATGTTTCCATGATGGAGTTTTTTAAATACAAAAGCATATACAAGCGTGCGCAGATCCATATTCCGGGATTTGTTGAGCAGCTTAATAAAGTATTGATGAAAGGGTAAGCCTATGTCAAAAAAACTTGGAATCGCCTTTGGAGGAAGCGGTGCGCAAGGCATCGCAAGTATTGCATACATCAAGGCGCTCGAAGCGCTGGAGATTAAGCCTGGCATCGTCTCTGGGACAGGCGTTGGCGCGGTGGTGGCGGCCATGTATGCGGCGGGCATGTCCAGTCAGGACATGATCGATTTTTTGCAGGAAATCAATTTTCCGGGATCAAAGCGTCCAATTAACATCAATAGAATAAAGGACGCGAAATATGGTATTCTTGACAGCCTTGGCCTTGAGGAATACTATCAGATGATTGTTCCGGTCAAGGTCTTCGACCGGCTTTACTTCCCGTTGAAAATAGTCGCGGCAAATTGGGCGACAGGTCAGCAAGTGGTTTTTGACAGCGGAGATGTGGGCCCGGCTGTTCGCTCGGCGGTATCCATTCCAGGCGTGTTTATGCCACATGAGGTAGACGGCGAAATGATGATGGACGGTTCGTGCGTGAATCCGGTGCCGTTTGATGTAATCCGCGACGCTTGCGACGTGCTGGTGGCAGTTGATCCGCAGGTCAACGAAGAAGGCTCTTCACCGTCTGTTTACAGCATGGTTTCAGGTGCGTTTAACGCTGCGAAGAAGGCTCTGGCAATTGAAAAACAAAAGTCGTGCAAAGTTGACCATTTTGAAAGCTTCGTGGTTGAAGAAATGTCGATGTATGACTTCGCTTTTTATCATGAGATCATTGAATCCGCAGAAGAAAAGGCAGGCCTTTTTGCAATAAAAGTACAAGATTTGATAAAATAATTATAAGCTCATACGAAGTTAGCATGAGAAGAACTGCATCCGACTACGGGTGCAATTCTTTTGTTTCCTTGACCCGGAAGATACAAACACATATAATAAATCCGGTGTCAATATTCGGTACTTTTTTTGGAGGTTAAGAATGAAAGATCCTAGAGTGGCTTTTTACCTGTTTGGTGAAAATGGGATAGCTATACACTGGTATGGCATTATTATCGCAACGGGTCTGTTGCTTGGTGTGATTCTCGGAGTTCGAGAAGCCAAACGCAGGGGATACCGCAGCGAAATGATACTTGATTTCATGCTGATTGCGATACCGGTCGCTATCGTTTGTGCGCGCCTTTATTACGTGATATTCGCTTGGGACAGCAGCTATGCGAGTGATTTATTAAAAGTCTTTGCAGTTTGGGAAGGCGGTCTTGCCATATACGGAGCGGTGATCGGCGGTGCCATCGCTGCAATCATTTTTTACCTGTGGCGCAGGGTGTCTGTCGGTGAGGTGTTGGATATTGCAGCGCCAAGCCTGATTATCGCTCAGGGCATTGGGCGCTGGGGCAATTTTGTGAATCAGGAAGCGCATGGCGGACTGATTTTGGACAAGGCCTGGCAGTGGTTTCCCGCTGGTGTGCAGATAGACGGGCTTTGGTATCAGGCCACCTTCTTCTATGAGTTTGCTTGGAATATGATCGTGTTTGCCATACTGATGCTCGTCAGAAAGAAGATAAAGGTTAGGGGCGGTATCTTTGCTCTTTATGGCATTTTGTACGGGCTTGGACGCTTTTGGATTGAGTCGATGAGAACAGACAGCCTTATGTTCAGCAGCTTGAGAATATCTCAGCTGGTCAGCATTGCATTGATCGTGGGTGGTATTTTATATCTGGTGCTCATGAGAAATAAAGAATGGCGCGTATACGAAGGTTATTACAGCTTAAGCTGGACCAATGAGCAGATAGAGGAATATAAGGCCAACAGCAAATCAATCAGGGCAGAAGAGAACGCGAAAAGAGCCGATGCCAAGGCCAAAGAGATTAAAGAAAAATACGACGATCAGTTGGAAAAAGTAAATAAGGCCGATGCCAAAGCAGAAAAGGCAAAAAAGAAGCTTGAAAGAGTCAGGCAAAAGGCTCAGAAAGCCATAGCTGAAAACCAACAAATAAAGGCTGAGGAAACAGACAAGGATGTGTCTGAAGCCGATAAGGATAAGGAGTCATAAAAGCAGTGCGTAATTTAACCATGCTGACGGATTTGTATCAGCTGACGATGATGTATGGTTACCATAAATGCGGCATGTCGAAAAAGGTGTCCGTATTTGATTTGTTTTACAGGAAGGCCGCTTGTGAAAGCGCTTACGCGATTGCGGCGGGTCTGGAACAGGTCATAGAATTCATCAACAACCTGCATTTTACGGACGAAGACATCGCTTATTTGCGCTCACTCTCGCTGTTCGATGAAGAGTTCTTAAATCTGCTAAAAGGGTTCAAGTTCACGGGCGAGATATATGCGGTCAAGGAAGGTACGGTCATTTTTCCGTATGAGCCCATCGTTCGCGTCAAGGCGCCCATCATGGAAGCGCAGCTTATTGAAACGGCGCTTCTGAACCTCATTAACCATCAGACTCTCATCGCCACAAAAGCGTCACGCGTCGTTTATGCGGCAGAAGGCAGCAGTGTGTTAGAGTTCGGCTTGCGCCGCGCACAAGGGCCTGACGCGGGTATATACGGTGCCAGAGCCGCCATCATCGGCGGATGCTCATCCACGTCTAACGTGCTGACAGGTGAGATTTTCGGCATACCGGCCAAGGGCACACACGCGCATAGCTGGGTCATGAGCTTTCCTAAGGAAATAGACGCGTTTCGCGCTTATGCGGAAATTTTCCCCGATACATGCCTGCTTCTGGTGGATACCTATGATACACTCAAGAGCGGTGTCCCTAATGCGATCAAGGTGTTTGAGGAAATGCGGGCAAAAGGACATAAACCTGTTGGTATAAGGCTGGATTCGGGTGACCTTGCTTATTTGAGCAAGAAGGCACGTATCATGCTGGATAATGCAGGTTTCCATGATGCAAAGATATTCGCATCCAGTGATATTGATGAGTGGCTGATACGCGATATGAAGCTGCAGGGCGCTAAGATCGATGTCTGGGGCGTCGGCACAAAGCTGATTACCGGAGACGGCTGCCCGGCGCTGGGTGGTGTTTACAAGCTCTCGGCAGAGATTGAGAACGGTAAGCTCATTCCAAAAATCAAAGTGAGTGACAACGTTGAGAAAATCACCAATCCCGGCTATAAGAAGCTTGTTCGTATTTACGATAACAACTCAAAAAAGGCGATTGCAGATCTGATTATGCTCAATGATGAGGTCATCGACGAAACGCAGCCTCTGGTGATCTTCCATCCTGTTGATACTTGGAAAAGGATGCGTCTTACCAACTACCACACAAAAGAGCTGCTGATTCCCGTTTACGTGGACGGAAAGCAGGTTTATGAATCACCTTCGCTGATGGACATTCAGGAATACGCGAAGCAGGATCTTGCAATGTTCTGGGATGAGATCAAACGGCTTATCAACCCACAGGAATACAAGGTCGATTTGTCATATAAGCTTCATGATCTGAAGAAGACCTTATTGGAACAGTGGGCTACCTAAGCTTTTCGCAAAATAAGACGTACCAAACCGCACCGTCCGACATTTTTTAAGAGTCGGGCGGTGCTATTCTTTTGCAAAAAGAAAGGGTGGTCTTAATGAACAATTTAAAAAAGAGCATTATGGGAAAATATAATGCCGCCGACGTCGACAGATTGCTGTTAAAAGTGAGGAACGATTATGAAGAGTGCCTGAAGGAACAGAAAGAACGCATCATGACACTGCGGGATGAAAACCATGAGTTAAAAAATCAGCTTGTAAAACACCAACATAACGAGCAATACATCATAGGAACTTTCACACGCGCGGAAGAAACGGCTCAGGCGATTATTGCCGAGGCACATAATCAAGCAAAAGTCATTGTACAAAAAGCAAAGAATGAAGAGAAGTTAATGCAAACGGCTGTGGTGGGGTGTTATCAAAAGCTGTGCAAACTAAAGAGTGCCAGTGAAGAAGTTTACCGGGCAGTGGCCAAAGCGGTCGGCGAACAGGAGGAACTCGAAAAAACATCCAGCAATGTTCGCCCTTTTATCAGCGTATATGAAGGCACACACAATTAAGGAGATCATGAAAGCTTCTAAATAAAGCAATGATTAAATGAAGGTTACCGAATTAATGCGTGCTTCGCCAAAACAATCTCAAGACCGTTAATAAACCCCATATGGTCATTCCGAGCCTGTCGAGGAATCCCATGAAAAACGCTTTGTAGAAGGGGATTCCTCAATCGCTTACGCTCAATCGGAATGACATAAACACCTTCTTTGACACTCTACAAGACCGTTAAAAATGGCGGTCTTTTTCTATGCCCTTAATTGCCCATGCCTATATATTTGATAAGATGATATAATTAATGATAAAATATGCTAAAATTCTTTCTCCAAAAATGAACTTTTATAAATATGATACGTTTAGTATTGGAAAGGAGGATGCATTTGTGTGCGCGCATGATGAAATCTTTGAGCTCTTTATAAAAGGAGATAGGCAAGCTATGAGTAAACTTGTAGAAACGTATAAGCGTGAGTTGTTTAACTTATGCTTCAGATTGACGTTTAACAAACAGGACGCGGAAGACCTTTTTCAGCAAACTTGGATAAAAGCGACGAAAAATGCATCCAAGTACGAGCATCAATCTTTTAAGCCTTGGCTGTTTAAAATTTGTGTGAACCAGTTCAGGGACAACTACAGACAATATGTCAAGAGAAAGCAGCTCATGAAGGACGACTTTGAGTCTACCAGTGCAAAGGATTACGTGCTGATGACAGCGGGCGGCAGCGATTCGGTGGAGGAGCAATTTGAAAGAAAGCACATCCAAGCCCTTCTCATAACCAATATCGACAAGCTTCCGCAGCCGCAAAAGGTGCCAATGGTGCTTTTCTACTATCAACAGATGAAATACTCGGAGATTGCCGGTGTGCTTGGCGTGCCTGAAGGGACGGTCAAATCGCGGATCAACACGGCCAAGAAAAAGCTAAAGAACGTATTGGAGGGTGAATTATATGTTTGACATTGATACGTATTTAGAAACAATTTCCATTAAAGAAGTATCACCGTCCGATACTTTGATCAGCAGGACGGTGGAACAGTGCGGCAAGATGCTGGAAACAAAAGAGAAAGAAACAAAGATAGCAAAGCAGATAAAAAAAGCAGTAATGATCGCGGTTCCCGCGGCTGCATTGCTGCTGATGGGCATATTTATCGGTTCACAATTGAACTCGGCTCAGGGGGTAGCGGTACAAGCTGCATCCGCATGTTTTACGGTTGACATCAATCCGAGCGTATGCGTCAATGTGGATGATGAGAGCATCGTCACCGGCCTTGTGGGACAAAACAAAGACGCGGCCGAGCTGATTGATAAGTTGGATTGCATCGGTGAACCCGCTGCAGATGCCATCTATCAGATAGTCGAGCAAGCGAGAGATTTGGGGTACATTAGCGAACAAAATAAGTATGTGCTGATTGGGAGCTTTGGTATCAGTGACGAAGATGAAACGCTTGGAAGCCTTCAGCTTAAGCTTGAGAATAGTTTTGGCGATATGATCGACCTGTTGATTGTATCGGGCACGCTGGATGATAAAATGCAGGCGGATTCGCTTGAGGTATCTGCGGGGCTTCTTAAACTCAGCGAAATGGCAGAAGGTGTGGACATCGATAATGTAGATAAAGTCGAGGATGTGGTGGACGAACTCAAGAACACCTACAGTGCTCCCGATCTGTCAGTTAGAGAGACCACCGGCGCTCTAACGCTCAAATGGACGAAGCTCGATTTTGAAGCGATGGGGTACAACGGAGAAGTTACTTATGATGTTGTGGCGGCTGATACAGCGTCGGATGTGAAGAACTTCAATGTGCAGAGACTTCAGTCATTTACGTTCCAAACATCGGGCAAACAGACATTAAGCTGCAAGCTGACGCCGGAAAACAGCGGCATCCCATCAGGAACGAAGAAATACTATGGCGTTTACGTGCATTACGGAAACGTCGCCAAGTTCGTTAGCAACGTCGTCAGCGCCAAAATGCCCGAGGCGGCGGCACCCGCACCCAAGCCTAGCGTTTCACCGATAACATCAACTTCGCCGATAACGTCACCTTTGCCGACGCAAACGCCGCAGCCAGAGCAGGAACCGGTGGTGACAGGAAGCATTTCGGGAGACGCCGTGCTGATAAAATGGCGTAAAGACACGTCTGAAACATTTTCAGGATATAAGATTGTGGCTTCCAAAACAAACCCGAATCCCAAATACCCCGATGACGGGTACTTAAAATACATCACGAATAAGAACAAGACGAGCATAAAGCTCTATGAAGGCACTAGCGGCCTCAAAGCTGGGCAAAGCTACTACTTCAGCGTGACGTATTTATATAAGGACGGAAGCAAGGTTGCGGCTAACGCTGTGCAGTTGACAGTGCCCGCAAAAGAGAAGGCTGCTCCGGCTGAGCCGACAACCGCACCGCCCTGCCCGGAAGCGACGCCCTGCCCAGAAGCGACGCCCTGCCCGGAAGAACCATCCTGCACGGAAGCGCCACCCCCTTCAGGTGACTATGCGTCAACAAGCATCAGCGGATCGATGGAGGGCAATACGGCTCGATTAAGCTGGGGCAAAGTCACGCACGGCGAGTTTGACGGATATAAAGTCGCATATTCTTTTACAGATGCATCACCCTCCTACCCCAAAAATAAATATGCAAAATGGATCACGGACGCGAACACTACAAGTTGTTCTGTAGATGTGACAAAGCTGGTAGGATATGAACCCGGGAAAGCGTGCCACTTTTCAATCACAGTACTTTATGGAGGACATAAAGTCTTTAAAGCCGGTAATACGATATCGCTGACGATGCCTGCGGAGCCTGCACCAGCAGTTCCTGAATGTGATCCATGTTTACCGACAGATATAAGTGGGTGAGGCTCACGGTCAGTCTGAACTGAGGAAAAGTATTATCGCGGCTTAAAAAAGTCCTTAACCCTGCCTTTTGGCAGTAAAATGACTTAAGAGAGTGCGTACCCCCAAGCGTGCTCTCTTTTTCTTTGTTGAACGTTTATCATTATAACTTACGAATATAGCAACCTGTGATATAATACATTTTACATAAACGGAGGTTAGTATGAAAGTCGGTATACCAAGAGCTTTTCTATATTACAGATATCGAATTCTATGGGAAACTTTTTTTGAAGCGCTGAATATCGAAGTCGTATTAAGTCCGGATACAAACAAAGAGATACTCAATAGGGGAACAATGTACGCAATCGATGAAACATGTCTTTCTTCGAAGATATATCTTGGGCATGTGGATTATCTCTTGGACAAATGCGATAAATTGTTTGTGCCGCGTATATCCAACTTCGGCAAAGACGGCATACTGTGCACAAAATTCGAAGCGCTTTACGATATCGTGCGCAACACATTCCGTGACCAGTCGCCCAAACTGCTGGATTTTAATATTGATGTGCGCCGTTCCAAGGGAGAGCTTAAAGCGTTCCTGCATCTTGGCAGCAAGCTCGGCAAGGGCAGAGCAGCCACGCTGCGCGCATACACACTGGCGAAGATGGCTGAACGACAAATCGCCGCCGAAGAGGTAAGGATGCAGAATGATCGGTTGAAAAACGAAGGGCTTAAGATTTTGATCGTCGGACATCCCTACAACGTTTATGACAAGCTAATTGGGGAACCTGTGTTTAAAATACTGCGCGAGCTGGGCACGACGCCTGTTATCGCGGATATCGTGGACAGGCGCAAAGCGCGTGAAAGATGCTTTGAGCTCACCGACAGTCTTCCGTGGATGTACAACAGAGAGCTTGTGGGCGCCGTGCGGGAATACGCAGGTAAGGTGGACGGCATCATTCTTATGAGCACGTTCCCATGCGGGCCGGATTCACTTGTCAACGAGATATTGCTAAGGCGCATTCGCGGTATTCCTATGCTGAATTTGCTGATGGACAGTCAGCAGGCGGAAGCGGGCATTGAAACGCGGCTTGAAAGCTTTGTCGATATCATTCAATTTCAGCGTGAGGCGAAGGCTAATGAAGCGTAAGGTAACATTTCCGCATTTTGGAGACTATTGCATTCCGTTAGAGTTTCTTGTGACCCGTGGGCTCGAGATGGACTACGTGACGCCTCCTCCCATGACAAAAAGGACACTTGAACTGGGCAGTAAGCACAGCCCAGATTATGTGTGCGCGCCGTTTAAATACAATCTTGGCAGTTACATTGAAGCCATTGAAAGCGGGGCAGATATTCTTGTGCAGACGGGCGGCGCTTGTCGCCTTGGTTATTACGGCGAGCTGCATGAGCAGATCATCCGTGATCTTGGCTATAAGATCGATTTTGTGAATTTGGCTCATGCGGACTACTCGAAGCCATACACGTTTTTTGCGGAATTTAAAAAAATCAATCCGAGCTTCTCGATCAAAAAAATCACAACCGCACTGCTTGCGGCTGTTAAGATGGCCGAGTGCATGGATGATGTCGATGACTATATTCGAAAAAATATCGGTTTTGAGGTGGAAAATGGGTCTTTTGAATCGGCGAAGAGCAGCTTTTTAAGTGAGCTATGTCAGTGCAATTACAAAAGAGACGTGTTGAACGCGCATCAGCGATGCATTGACATGATGAAAAAGATACCTATCGATAAGCCGAAGAAACCGCTCAAGGTGGCTGTTGTGGGTGAGTATTACACAATAATGGATCCGTTCAGCAACCACAACATTGAGCGCGAAATGGCAAAGATGGGGATGGTCATAAAGCGCTGGATGAATCTGTCCAACAGCATGTTTCATAACGCTGAAAAGGAAGTCGCGCGAAAAATATACGGCTATTCCAAATACAACATGGGTGCGACTAGTATGTCCACAATCGATGTCGCGCTGTCCTGCGCGAGGCGAGGCTATGACGGAATCATCCATGTGAAATCGTTTGGCTGTACGCCCGAGATGGACGCAATTCCGGTGCTGCAAAATATCAGCTCGGATTATAAAATCCCAATACTGTATTTCAGTTTTGATTCGCAAACGGGCGATACGGGCATACAAACGAGACTCGAAGCATTTTATGATATGATTGTGATGAGGAAGAACGCAAAATGAAAAAAGCTTATCTTGGTATAGACATAGGATCCATCTCGACAAAGGGTGTTGTGATTGACAATGACAACAAAGTTCTTGCGTCCGAATACCTATGGACGGAGGGTAACCCCATTGAGGCATCCAAAAAGCTGATTGGCGTTCTCGCAGATAAAATGCAAGGGGAATATCAGGTCGTCTCTGTGGGGACAACGGGAAGCGCACGCAAGCTTGTCGGCGTCATTACAGACGCATCCGTGGTCAAGAACGAGATCACCGCCCATGCCATCGGCACAACGTCTCTCTATCCCGATGTGCGTACAATATTTGAGATCGGCGGGCAGGATTCGAAGATTATTCTTATTGAAAATGGCATCGTTGTGGATTATGCGATGAACACGCTATGCGCAGCCGGGACGGGTTCATTCCTTTCGAGTCAGGCCGCACGTCTTGGGGTGGCTGTTGAGGAGTTCGGTAAAATCGCGCTGACATCCAGCAACCCGACACCCATTGCCGCCCGCTGCACTGTGTTTGCGGAGTCTGACCTAGTGCATAAGGCGCAGATTGGTCACACCAAGCAGGATATCATAGCTGGACTGTGCAAGGCCGTCGTGACGAATTACCTGAATAACGTCGGTAAAGGAAAAAAGATTAGTTCTCCTATCGTTTTCCAAGGGGGGGTCAGCAAAAATGTCGGCGTCATCAAAGCCTTTGAAGATGCCACGGGATATCCCGTGATCGTTGATAAGAATGGGCACTTGACTGGCGCATTGGGCGTGGCTATCTTGGCAAAACGGTCAGGAAAAGAAAAACACTTTGATTTCGATATCGCTGACATTGACTTTAAAACAAAGGGCGTCACATGTGGTCGCTGCGCCAACAACTGCGAAATCATCTGTGTATATGAGGGCAATGAGCTGGTCGACGCTTGGGGAAACAAATGCGAGAAAGGCGCGATTTCCACCAAAAGCATCCGGGCAAAGGCCCTCTAAGTCCAATTGTGTGTCTTTAATTTGTTGTAAACAATTATCGAAACGCTATGCACGCCTAAAACGGAATGGTATAATTTTGGCATAATAATTCGGAGGCGTGTGTGTGAGCATCCTATTTGACGCGATACAGTTTATAGAGACATCTCTTTTATCCTCGGCCGTTCTTTTTTCCATGATCATGTTTGTAAGAACCAAAGACCGCTTAGCTGGACGCACATTAATGGTGCTGCTGCCGGTTTCTACTTTGCTTTTTCTTTCTTATATGTATAGCATTAATAGTCATACCAAAGGTCAGGAAATGAATGCAGCGTCATGGCTGACCCCGTTGTTCGCTCTTCTTGTGATTGCGCTGATCATGCTCAGTGTTTTGGCAGCTTGTTACTACGTGATACAGCTGTTTCCCATTTCGAGACACAAGAAGCGTGTTGCGCTGTTAACTGCGACAGGAATAACCGGCATTCTTCTCATTATCACGGCGATACTTGTCATGTATATGTCCCGAGCGGATTTAACACAGTCGGTCACAACTGCTTTGTGGGCATTTTATCCACTTTGCTCCATCGCTTTGTTTATTGAAGCGCTTGCAGTGGCCGGTATGTACCGCAAGATTACAGATCTACATCATTTGCGTCTTGCCAAATCTTTTCTGATCGCATTTATGCCACAAGCTGCCTTTTCAATCATAGACTTTTTTCTACTCAGAAACATCTCTTTTCAGCTTACGCATATTTCGTATGCTGTCTTTTCGGTTTTCGTGTTCGTTGATCTTTGCTCGTACTTTTTCAAGCACTACAGTCATGAGCTTGATATATCGCCAAAAAAGGAAGACCTGAAAGGTAAGTTTGCGCTTAGTGACAGAGAATATGAAGTCATTGAGCTGCTTGCAAAAGGTATGACCAACCAAACCATATGCGAAACACTTCACATCAGCGTCAATACCGTAAAATCTCATATCAAACGCATCTACAAAAAGCTGGGAATCGGTAACAGATTGCAGCTTATTAACCTTCTTGGCAATGGACATTCGCCAAATACCGACCAATAAAGTGCCATTCACCCGAAAGGGTGAATGAAAAATCACCCCGAAAAGTATACTTTTGCATGCGCATGGGTCATTGTGCATGTCATTTTACAGCAATATGATGGTCTTAGACAAAAAGAAACGGAGAGCATCATTGGAAAAGCTGTTTGAAAGTGCAATAAGAAAAAAGAAAACTGTTATTATTTTATTTTTATGTGCTGCTGTGGTCAGCGCATTTTTAATGTTGGGCGTCGGGCAGAATTTTGACATGTCGGAATATCTGCCGGGACACTCGGATTCCAAGATCGGCATCGATATTTTGAAAGACGAATACAGCTACAACGGCAGCGCGTTGCTGATGCTCGAAGACAAAAGCATCGTTGAGGTATTGGCCGCTAAGGAAAAAATAAAAGAGGTTAGTGGTGTCGAAGCCGTCGTCTGGCTGGATGACGTGGCAGATTTAAAGCAGCCTGTTGAGCTTATTGACGAAGAAGTGCGCAACAATTATTACAATGGTGGAAACGCGCTGATCCAAGTCGTCTTCACCGAAGATGATTATTCAAAGCTGACACAAAGCGCCATCGATAGTATTAAAATTATATTTGGCGATGACGTCATTTTATCGGGCAGTGCCATGGATGCATACATGAATATCAGATCCATAAACGGCAATATGATGAGCGGCGTCTCGATCGCGCTGGGTATTACGCTCATCTTACTGTTTCTCACCACCAATTCCATTGCTGAGGTTATACTGTTTTTGTTAACGACGGGTGTGGCCATCGTGCTGAACCTGGGCACAAATGTGATTTTCGGTAAAATATCTTATATGACATTCGCGTGCGCCGCAATCTTGCAGCTTGCGGTATCGATGGATTATTCAATATTCCTGCTTCATCGTTTCAGCTATGAGCGACAGACGGAGAGCGATCCTGCAAAAGCCATGGTAAGAGCGCAAAGAGCATCTTTTGCGTCTATCATGTCCAGCGGAGCCACAACGATCGTTGGATTTCTCGCGCTTGTCTTTATGAGCTATACGATGGGGGCGGATATGGGGCTGGTGCTTGCCAAAGGCATTATTTTAAGCCTGATCTGTGTGATGCTGCTGCTTCCTGTGCTAGCGGTGCTTTTTGTGAAACTGATCGATAAGACAACGCACAAGCCGCTGCTGCCTTCCCTGAAAAAAGTGCAGCACATGTTGGGTGGCAAAGTCAAATACGTGGTGATCGGCGTGCTCATATTGGTGAGCGTGATTTCGTTTATGGCGCAGAACAACAACGTGTTCATGTATTCGTCGAGCGACGTGGGTGACGCCAAGCAAACCGAAATGAAAGCCAAGATAGAAAACTCATTCGGAGAGAGCAATAACTTTGTGGTGCTTGTGCCGCGCGGCAGTGAGACGAGCGAATACGATATGGTGAATAAGCTTGAATCGCTGAATATCGTCAAAAGCGTGCAAGGAATATACGCATTCATTGACCCGGCCACGCCGCAGGAGATTGTTCCCGAATATCTGCGGGATCAATTTTTAAGCGAAAATTATTCAAGATACATCGTGGAGGTGGATACCCCTATCGAGAGCGAAGAGGCAACGCAAGCCGTCGAGCAGATACGGCAGGTGACGGCAGCATATTTTGAAAAGTCGTATGTGACGGGGGCTTCGCCTGTGATCTATGACATCGCGCATACCACGTCGGGAGATTTCTCGCTTGTAACGATTCTGTCCATCATATTCGTGGGAATTATCATACTTGTCACTTTCCGTTCACTGACGGTTCCCGTGATATTGTTGTTCATTATTGAAACGTCCATATGGATCAACATGGCGATTCCTTATTTCCAGGGCATACCGATGATCTTTTTGGGGTACATGATTGTCAGCGCCGTTCAGCTTGGGGCAACGATTGATTACGCGATACTGATGACAAACTACTATTTGGAAGGACGCAAAACGCTGGATAAGCGCGGCGCAGCGGACTATGCCGTGGAGAAGGCGGGTGCATCGATTATGGTATCGGCACTTGTTCTCGCGACAGCCGGCTTTGTATTTGCCGGTTCGTTTACACAGGCAGCCATGGCGCAATTTGGCACGTTGATCGGCAGAGGGGCGCTGCTTTCGGGGTTCCTCACGATATTTGTTTTGCCGCAGCTGCTGATACTGCTTGACGGATTGATAAAGAAAACAACCTTAAAGGGAAAGCTGTTTAGAAGGAGGCAACAGGATGAAATACAAAAAATCTAGAGTATTCGTGATCATGATGATGGCCTTTATTTACGGTCGTCGCATGGATACGGGGTATGCAGGGGGGAAGCGTTATGAAGCTTAAAAAATGGATAACTATTGTGAGTGCGCTGATGATGAGCTTTGCGCTTTTCATGACACCCGCCATGGCGCAGGAGAACAGCAAGACAGAAACGGTTTATGCGTCGCTGAATGATGACGGCAGCGTAAAAAATATATACGTGGTCAATCATCTGACGGGCAGCTATACGGACTACGGAACATACACAGAAATAAAAAATCTATCTACAATGAGTGAACCGGTCATAGAGGGGGATAAAATCACATTTCCCGATGAACCGACAGAGGATGGGCTTTACTATCAGGGCACGATGACGGGCGAGCTGCCTTTGAAAATTGATTTTCATTACTTCCTTGACGGCAAGCCTGTGGATGCGGAAAGCCTCGCGGGTACAAGCGGACACCTTAAAATAATGATGGATTATGCGGCAAATGAAAGCTGCAACGAAGCTGTGCGAGAGGGCTTAATGACTCAGTTGACTGCCGTTTTTAATACCGGAACGGCTTCAAATGTCAGCGCAGAGGATGCGACGCTGGTGACCGTGGGTAATTCTGTGAATGTGAGCTATATTATCATGCCGGCAGAAAAAGGCACGCTCGTGATCGAAGCGGATATTAAAGATTTTGAAATGGACCCGATCACAATCACGATGCTGAAAGGAGCGCTTTCAATATCGGGTGTGTCGGACAGCATAAGCGAATTTGAAGATGGCTTCGATGAGATGATAGATGGCGCAGATGAGATGGTGGATGGCACGACGGAGCTTAAGGACGGCATGAAGACACTGGCGGGCAAAGTGGGCAAGCTGAGTGACGGCCTTGCGCAGCTTGGCGCTTCGGGTGTGCTCATCGATGACGGCATGGCGCAGTATGAGGAAGCCTTGAAAACATACATATCAGGTGTACAGGGCTTGAAGACCGCTTCCGGTGACATTCGGTTTGGTCTTGAAGAGCTGGCGGCAAACGGGTCGGCTGTATCAGCGGGCATTTCCGCTGTAAACGGCAACCTCTCGGCGCTGGCGAATAACAGCGCACAATTAAAGGCGCTTGCCGAGTCTTTGGCAGGCAGCCCGGACGAATCGGTTAAGGCACTGGCAAGCGGTGTGCTGGAGCTGCTGGGCGGCGTTAAGGAGCTCTCGAACGGGCTTGGGGCGGCAAGCGGCGGGCTAGATTCCTATGTGGCTGGTGTGAGTAAGACCGCACAAGGATATGCGGCGTTTGATGACGGCGTTGCCCAGCTGGCCGATGGCGGCGCCCAGATTGTATCGGGGTTCGGCGAATTGCACAGCGGCTTCACACCCTATCGCCAAGGTGTGTCGCAAAGTGCGGACGGAACAAGTAAGCTTTATAAAGCGTTAAAAGGGTTGCCATCGGATGTTCAGGAGCTGATCGACGGACAGATTGAATTCAAAGACGGCATCGCGAGCGCGAAGGACGATATTAAAGAAAAGACGGACAAATTCACCGATAGCGGCGAACCGTCGGTATCTTTTGCATCGCCAGAAAAAAACCATCCGGTAAGCGTACAATACATATTGACGATGCCGGGAATCGAAATAAAAAAAGCACCCAAAGCGGAAGAAACAAAAAAAGAGGCAGACTTTTTGTCGCGGCTTACCGATCTGTTCCGCTAATTATTAAACTGCATAAATAGCCGCCGGCTTCGTATAATAATCGTACGGGGTCGGGAGGCTATTTTTTTATGACAGAATTTATGATCATCATCCAGTTGGTCGTCAGCGTCATTATCGGCGCATACTTCTACAGCCAGATGAAAAACAAACGAAACACGAAAACGAGTTTGGATAGCGAATCTAAGGTGCAGCTCGAACGGTTAAAAAAGCTGCGCAGCATTTCGCTTAATGTGCCGTTATCCGAAAAAACACGTCCGCAAAGCTTTGATGAGATTGTGGGGCAAAAGGAAGGCATCATGGCGCTTTCCGCGGCGCTTTGCGGTGAGAATCCTCAGCATGTACTCATTTACGGCCCGCCTGGTGTGGGCAAAACGTGTGCGGCGCGCCTCGTGATGGACAAGGCCAAACGCTGCAACGGGTCTCCGTTTTTGTCGGACGCCAAATTCATCGAGATTGACGCGACATGCTTGCGCTACGATGAACGCAATATTGCCGATCCGCTCATCGGTTCGGTACACGACCCCATTTATCAGGGCGCGGGGGCTTACGGTGTGGCGGGTGTGCCGCAGCCAAAAGAAGGCGCTGTGACACGCGCTCACGGCGGTATACTGTTTCTGGATGAAATCGGAGAGCTGCATCCTTTTCATATCAATAAGCTGTTAAAGGTGCTTGAAGACAGACGCGTTTACTTTGACAGCGCCTATTACGGCAAGGAAAACAAGAACATACCGGCATATGTTCATGATATATTCGCACATGGCATGCCGGCGGATTTCCGGCTTGTGGGTGCGACGACCAAATCGCCTCGTGATATACCCTCCGCGATACGGTCGCGCTGCATGGAGATATTTTTCCGTCAGCTGTTCCCCGAAGAGGTTGTGACGATATCCAAAAACGCGGCTGCGCGAGCTGGTATCGGCATCGGTGATGGCGCGGCGGCGATCGTGGGAGAATATGCGTCCAACGGGCGCGACGCGGTCAACATTATACAGATGGCTGCCGGTGTTGCCCGGGAAAAGGGCACGCAGACAGTGGAAGCCGATCATGTGAGCTGGGTGATAGAAACGGGCAAATACGTCAAAAGACCGACGCTGCGCCTTGGCGCCAACTCCATTGGGTGTGTCAACGGTCTCGCCGTTTATGGCTCACAGATCGGCACCATCATAGAAATAGAGACGGTCGCGGTAAAAGCGCCGCACGGCTCGCTCACGGTTACAGGGCTTGTGGACGAAGAGGAGATGGGAAATGATGTAAAGAGGTTCCGCCGTAAGAGCACAGCCAAAAGCTCGGTGGAGAATGTGCTCACTGCATTGCAAAAGAACTTCGGAATCAATCCTGCGGATTACTATATCCATATCAATACGCCAGGTGGTGCGCCAGTGGACGGACCATCGGCAGGTGTGGCGATCGCTGTGTCGGTATTCTCCGCGATCACAGGGCGTGCTGTGGCGCCGGGTATCGCTATGACGGGTGAGATATCCATTAACGGCAGTATTCGTGCCGTGGGCGGCGTCAAGGAAAAGGTATGGGCTGCCAAACGCGCGGGTGCGGCGCTGGTGATCGTGCCGTCAGAGAACATTGATGAGGTTCGGGATGCGAAGGGTGTTCATGTGGTGGGTGTCAAGCATATAAAAGAAGTCATTCGATTGGCCTTTGCACACAAATCTGCTCCGAACACAGAAGATGTCGGCATATTAAGTGCTCAGGGATTGGATGTTTAGATAAGTTTAAGAAGAGAAAAATCGGTTGCGTCGCATGAAACGAGCGTATAGCAAACGCCGCGTACTGTGCCGGACAGCGAACCCTTGATACTTGCCGCATGCAGGTGTCCATACACGACGTGCGATGCGCCGTGCTTTTCAAAGAGTTCGGTAAACATCGTAGGGGAGCCGTCCTGATCCGAGGGCGGATAATGGATCATACCGATAAGCTGTTTGTCGGGCGCGGCTTTGCGTGCATGGGTGAGTGATAGCTCCAGCCGACCGGCTTCGCGGTTATACAGCTTTTCGTCCGTTTCGGCATTATACTGACGGTTGGCGGGGCAGAGCCAGCCGCGCGTTCCCGCAATGACATAGTCGCCGAAAACAAGGCTGTTGTTCTGGAGCGCAAATGTCTTGTTAAAAAGCAGCGAATTCACCTGCGCAAGTGAACCCCACCAGTAATCATGGTTGCCTTTGAGCAAAATCTTATTGCCCGGCATCTCGCAAATCGCCGAAATATCCGTGCGCGCTTCATCAAGACGCATTGCCCAAGACAAATCGCCCGGCAGCAGCACGATATCGTCGTCACCGACAAGCGATAACCAGCTTTCTTTGATTTTTTCCCAGTGACCGTTCCAATGCTCGCCAAAAACATCCATGGGCTTTGGCATAAAGCCGGAAAGGTGAAGGTCACCGATAGCAAATATGTTCATATCGTCAGAGCCTTTTCGATTTCATCCAAAAGTGATTCCGCTCCGAAGCGGTTCTGAGAAGAGACAGCCACGATCGGGTAATCCACGCCGCTGCTTACGCTTTTCTTTATCATTTCCAATTGGGCATACCGTTTTGTTTTTGCGATCTTGTCCGCCTTTGTGGCCACAATAATGACAGAAACACCAAAGTGAGAGGCCCAGTCAAACATGAGCTTGTCATCCGCTGTTGGATTGTGGCGGATATCCAGCAGTATCATCAGTGCACGAAGCTGCTTCGAGTGGCTCAAATATCCTTCAATCATCGCAGACCAGCTTTTTTGCTCATCTTTGGAGACGCGTGCAAAGCCGTAGCCCGGAAGATCGACGAGCAGAAATTCCTCATTGACCACAAAAAAGTTGACGAGACGCGTCTTGCCGGGATTTGAGCTGATTTTGGCAAGCTTTAAACGGTTCGTCAGAAAGTTAACGAGTGACGATTTTCCGACATTTGATTTGCCGCATATCGCAATTTCGGGCATGTCAAGAGACGGATAATCCGCTTTTCCCTTCATACTCTTCAAGAAACGGGCGTTTTTTATTTGCATGCGCCCTCCGGTTCCTTATTAATTGCGATATCCAGCACCTCGTTAAGCTGTGATACGCGAATGAACTTGATGGATTTGCGCACAGTGGCGGGCATTACCTGTATATCCTTTTCGTTGCCTGCCGGTATGATGATTGTTCGGATACCCACTTTTAGCGCCGCGAGGGATTTCTCCTTAAGCCCGCCGATGGGCAGCACACGACCTGTAAGCGTGAGCTCGCCTGTCATCGCGATATCGCTTTTCACAGTAAGGCCGGATAACGCCGACACGAGCGCCGTCGCAATCGTGATGCCCGCGGATGGTCCGTCCTTAGGAATCGCACCTTCGGGAAGATGGATGTGAATATCCGCATTGTCGATAAAATCTTCGCTGATACATAAAGCTTCGCTATTGGCGCGCACATAGCTGAGTGCCGCCTTGGCCGATTCTTGCATCACTTCACCGAGCTTGCCCGTCAGCTGCAGTTTGCCCTTGCCATGCATCTTGATTGCTTCGACGGTGAGTGTCTGGCCACCTGCGGCTGTCCATGCAAGGCCTGTCACCACACCGACCTTGTCCTCGGTGCCCGATTCGGTCAGCGAATAGATTGGAGGCCCAAGATAACGCTGCAACGTATTCTTTGTAACCATGATACGCGAACGCCCGCCGGTTAAGTCCACCACGCATTTGCGGAAGACTGTGGCGATTTTGCGTTCCAGCTCGCGCACACCCGCTTCACGCGTATAACGCCGTATCAATTCTGTCAGCGCGGTGTCCCGAATTATGACCTCTGAGATTTCCAGCCCATGCGCTTTGCGCTGCTTGGGAACCAGATGGTTTTTCGCAATGCCCATCTTTTCAAGCTCTGTGTAGCTTGAGAGATCGATGATCTCCATGCGGTCAAGCAGGGGTGCCGGAATCGTATCGTAGCTGTTGGCCGTCGTTAAGAACATCACATTTTCCAGGCTAAACGGCAGATCAAGATAATGATCGCGGAAGCTGTTGTTGATCTCAGGATCAAGCACCTCAAGCATCGCCGATGCAGGATCTCCGCGAAAGTCGCTTGCCATCTTGTCAATTTCATCGAACAAAAACACAGGGTTCATGCTGTCCGCCTGTTTGATGGATGCGATAATCCGGCCGGGAATCGCGCCGATATAAGTGCGTCTGTGGCCTCTGATTTCGGCCTCGTCGCGCACGCCGCCCAAAGAGGTGCGGACAAAGTTGCGTCCGAGCGCACGCGCGATGGAACGCGCGATAGACGTTTTGCCGGTGCCCGGAGGGCCGACAAAACAGAGCACAGGCCCGCGCAGGTCTTTTTTACGACCGAGTACGGCAAGATATTCGATAATTCTGTCTTTGACCTTTTCAAGGCCATAATGGTCTTCATCCAGTATTTTGCGCGCATGCTTAAGATTGAGGTTATCGTCGGTGAATTTGCTCCACGGAAGGTCGAGAATCCATTCCACATATGTGCGGATGACTCCGAGCTCTGGAGACCCAAGGGAGAGCTTCTCCATGCGCGAAATTTCTTTTTCCGTCTTTTCACGGATATCGTCACTGACTTTGAGCTTTGCGAGTTTTTGACGGAGCTCGTCCGCGTCAGACTGCACACTGCCCGCTTCGCCCAGCTCGCTTTGAATTGCGCGCATTTGTTCGCGAAGCACATATTCCTTTTGTGATTTGTCAATCTGCTTTCTGACTTTGCTTCTGATGTCGTTTTCGATTTCCGTCACTTCCAGCTCGTTTGTCAGCAGTCCCACCATCATCTCGAGCCGTTCTATCACATCCACGCATTCAAGAGCTTTCTGTTTGTCTTCCAGCTTGAAAAGCACGCCGGACGCGATAATATCCGCCATCTGACCGATATCGTCCACACTGTTCACGGAAGACAGTATCTCGGAAGACACTTTGGAACTGATCGTTGTCAGCTTCTCGAAAAGTCCGAGAATCATGCGCCTTAATGCAAGCTCTTTATGCTTGTTTTCCTCGTTGATCTGTGAGACAAGCTCAATCGTATCCACTTCCAGATACGGTTTCGTGTTTGTAAAGCTGCTTATACGGGCACGGTATTCGCCCTTAACCAAAACGCGGACGACATCACCCGGCAGCTTTAATATCTGCTTAATGCGCGATACGGTACCTACCTCAAAAATATCATCAGGATTTGGATCTAAAATCTCCTTGTCCTTTTGCGCGGCAAGAAAAATAATCTGGTCACTCTCCATTGCATCTTCCAAAGCAGCGATGGATTTTTCCCGGCCAACTTCAAAGTGCAGAGCCATATACGGAAAGACAATGACGTCTCTCAAAGCAACCATTGGCATGATGTTGCTCATTTTATCCTCCAAGTGTTATTTGCTGGTGTATTATACATGAAAACCGATATATCTGCAAGAATGCATCACAGGCATAGCCTGACTCTCTTTGCACCGAAGCACTAAAATTTTTCAGATGTGCATCCGCGCAACAACAGTATGTCTATGCGATGTCGTCTCTTGCTTCCTTCCTGATTATATACCATTAGTATCTCAATTATATATCATTAGTATCTCGCATTTTGTTAACGCTTTATTCCTTGGACAAATAAAGTGTAGACATGCTATAATAATTACCAATATATATACCAAACGGAATCATATTTTAGGAGTTATTAACCATGAGAAAAGTTAAAATCGTCACCGATTCGACCTCCGATCTCCCATACAGTGTGCTGGAAGAACGCGGCATCGAAAGAGTTCCGCTTCACATCATTCTTGGGGACGATTCTTATCCGGATGACAAAAGACTATCGAGTGCGGATCTTTTCCGGTTTGCGGATGAAACAGGAACATTGCCAAAATCGGCAGCCGTCAACGAATTTGAATTCGAAACGGTTTTTAAAAAGCTGCTTGACGAAGACTATGACATCTTTTTTATGGGTATCAGCAGCAAGCTTTCTTGTACGATGCAGAATGCGCAGATCGCGGCAGATAAGCTGGGTAAAGAGCGTTTTTCCATCGTGGATTCACTGAGCCTTTCTACGGGCGTCGGGCTGCAGCTGCTTGAAGCGTCCGATTTGGCGCTTGAGGGAGCAGGGCTCGAAGATATCACGCGGCATGCGCTTGAAATTCGCCCCAAGGTTCAGGCCAGCTTTGTGGTGGATACGCTCAAATATCTTTATATGGGCGGTCGTTGCTCAAGGCTGGCGTCCATTGTGGGCAGCCGTTTAAAAATCAAACCCAAGCTGGAACTGGCAGGCGGAGAAATTGTGCCATCATCGAAGTTTCGTGGTAAGGATTATGTTGAAAAGTATTATGAGCAGATGATGGAGCGTGTGAACGATATTGATCCGAAACGCATATTCGTGACTCATTGCATGGCGCAGAGCGCGGAGGAGATCAAGAGACTTCTTGAAACAGAGCATGGTTTTAAGAATGTGGCCATCACGGAAGCATCGCCGACGATTTCCACGCATTGCGGGCCGGGGACGCTCGGCATCCTTTTCCTCTATAAGTAATGTATTTTACATATATCCTCGAATGCGTGGACGGCAGCCTTTACACCGGTTGGACGGACGACCTTGATAAACGTTTGCGTGCGCACAACGCGGGCAGCGGCAGTAAATATACGCGAACCCGCTTGCCCGTTGTGCTCAAATATAGCGAAGTATACGATACAAAAAGCGAAGCAATGCGTCGCGAGTGCGCTATAAAAAAGCTCAGAAGAAGTGAAAAACTTGCACTTATAGGAAGCAGTTCACCGCGTAATAAAAAGGAACATAAGTCTATGCAGGACAAAAAAGATAATATTCATTCTATCGATGATTATATTTCGCAGTTTTCTGCTGATGTGCGCGATAAGCTTAGCGAATTAAGACAAATGATCAACGAGGCCGCGCCTGAGGCGACGGAAAAGATCAGCTACGGAATGCCAACCTTTTTTCTGCACAAGAATCTTGTTCATTTTGCCGCTTTCAAAAATCATATTGGTTTTTACCCAGCGCCAAGCGGTATCGAAACGTTTAAGGATGAGCTTGCCCCATATAAAACATCAAAAGGGGCTGTGCAGTTTCCGCTTAATCAGCCGTTGCCATTTGATCTTATTTCGCGTATTGTCTCGTTTCGCGTGGCGGAGAACCAAACGCTTTATAAAGAAAAATCAAAGAGAAAATAAAGAGCCTTGGTTTCCGCCTGCTCAAAGCAGTCACAAAGCTCTTTTTTTGTTATAGGAATAATATCAATGCGGCGATAACCGCGGCGGCAGCCAGCGCGATAATGCCTATTTTCAACACACTTTTGGGAGACTCCCCATGCATCATTCCGGTTTGTCCGTTTATATAAATATGATAGTTTTTATTTTTGTATTTGTAAGAACCGATCCAGACGGGTAAAAGCAACTGTTTGAACGCGATGTCCATGTAAGTGGCACAGGTGTTTACCGCACCCACAACATCAGCACCGCGTTTCACAGTGGTGTGAACCTCTTCGCGCACCGAATCACCCATGTAGCTCTGGGCACGTTTCCACACCGAATCAAGACCGTTTTTACAGCGTCCGGCAGCGTATCCCGCCAGATACTTGGGGGAGAACGTGACAAGCTCGTTAAGCTTAAACGGTTCGAGCTTTTCTATTATTTTGGTGTCCGGCTGTCCCGCGTCATTGAACATCACGTTTTTGAATTTTTTTTCGACAGTACCCGTTACAAAGCGCCAACGAAGCTTTTTTACCTTGCGTTTTTTCGTATCCGTTCTCTCATCGCTGGTGATGGTGTCGATTTCTGTATCCGTATAGCTGTTGGCAACCTGACCGGTATAAGCTGCATCAACTTTCGCATCAAACGACCAGTATGGCAGATAAATGCCGCTGATCTGGCCCGAAGCGTATTCTGATTTAAACGGAAACGGCGCGAGGTAGCGCTTATTTATCCAATTGGACACGCGTTTTGATGCGCTATCTATATCAACTTTAAAGGGGATGATGGAATCTGGGCGAATGCCGGGTGATTCATCCAAAACTGTGACATGCTGCGAAGCGCAGAAAGGACATTTCAAGCCGGCCTCAGTCGCTATAACGACCATCTTGCCGCCGCAGTCCGAACAAATAACAGTCTGTACAGGGACGCCCCAATCCTGCAATGCAGGGTCGTTTTGTGCGGCTGCAAAATCGAAAACAACATTATCGGAATTTTGCTGGCAGGCATTTTCAACATAGCCGCAAGCCGTACATTTTGCATTTTTCGTTGCCGCGTCCTGTTTCATGCTGGAATCGCAAGACGGGCATTTAAATTCTTCATGCTTCTGTATGCTTTTGCTCACGTATTTTCCTCCCCAATTGGTATCATTCGAAAAAGTGGGTTATAAACAACAAACCCTTCTTATATAAGTACCATACATATATTGTTTTACACCATGAAAGGAATGTCAAACAGTTTTTTATTCAAGGGGAGCAGTATCGTTAAAAAATACGAATAACAAATCATTGCCCTCATATTGGATAATAATTATTGTGAAACAGCGAAAAATTATATATAATAAGCCAAAGTTACAAAGCGGAGGTTCAAGCATGACGCCCGGAAGTAGAGAAATTGCCAAAGCAGCTATACGTTTGGCGCTGACATCTTCAAGAGAGGATGAGAATTCGCTCAAAGAGCGATACGGTGCTAAAGGTATTCGCGTAGCGGCTGTCGATTTTGGCGGTGAGTATCTGGCGTCAGTTATGAGAATCGTCGAGTGCTGCGTCGTGGCTGCCAAAAGAGAAAAGATCATTGGTGAAACACATCATGAGGAAGGCGCTGTGGCAGGCGCAGCAAGGGAAGCCATTTCACAAATCACCTCGAAGGCGATCGGGCTTAATGTGGGCGGTAAAATCGGTATTGCGCGCTGTGACGAACATCTCGCAGTAGGGATTTTCTTTGGTATCGGATTGCTGCACTTAAACGAAGTGGCCATTGGTCTGGGGCATAGAGTGATATGATAAATATTGCGATAGACGGCCCATCGGGGTCAGGTAAAAGCACCTTGGCCAAAGCCGTTTCAAAAGCGCTTCATATTCATTATCTGGATACGGGCGCTATGTACAGGGGCGTGGGTTATGCCGCATTGCAGGCCGGTGTGGATGCCTGCAACGCCAGCGAGGTTGAGAAATTTCTTAATACAATAGATATTGAAACGATATATAAAGATGATGAGCAGCAAGTCCTTGTAAACGGGGAAAACATTATGCCGTTTATACGTACGCCGGAGGTTTCAAAAGCGGCTTCCGATATTTCGGCTCATCCATGCGTTCGTTTAAAGCTGGTTGCCATGCAACGCGAAGTGGCATCTAATTATAACGTCGTGCTGGATGGACGTGATATCGGTACATTCGTACTGCCGGACGCAAAACACAAATTCTTTGTCACAGCCGATGTGGAAGAACGCGCACGCCGCAGGCATGCCGAGCTCACTCAAAGCGGCATTGAGAGCGATTTTCAAAAAGTTCTTGATGATATGCGCCTTCGTGACAAAAATGATTCATCCAGAAGTCTGGCTCCGCTTAAAAAGGCGGATGATGCCGTTCTTATTGATACCACTTCATTAGATATCGACGCGGTCATCACGCTTGTTTTGTCAAAATTCAGACAGGAGTAGGTTATGCTTTATCAGATACTACGATGGATAGGGAAGCCTGTTATTTATTTGCTGTTTTTCCCAAGAATCATTGGCAAAAAGAATAGCAAAATAATGGGGAAGGCTGTGGTCATCGCCAATCATTTAAGTATGTGGGATCCGCTCCTTATTGCCGTTATTATCCGCAGGCAGATTTTCTGGATGGGCAAAGCCGAGCTTTTTAAAAGCAGAATCGCAAGGCTGTTCTTCAAAGCGATGAAAGCATTTCCGGTAAGACGGGGCGAAGGCGACTTGGCGGCCATCCGCCACGCGTTTCGGGTGCTTCGCGACGGCAAGCTGTTTGGCATATTCCCGGAAGGCACGCGTATCAAATCAAATGACATTTCCCGCTTTGAGCCGGGGACAGCGATGATCGCTCTAAAAAATGATGCGCCTGTGTTGCCCATATATATCAAAGGAGAATATAAGCTGTTCAGGCGTATGAAGGTGACCATCGGCGAACCCATCCATCTGGCGGATTATGTGGGTATTAAAACGGATACCGCAACTGTAGAAGCTGCATCGCGTCTTTTGGAAAACAAACTGAATGATTTACGAAATACAATGTTTTAGGTGGAATCAGTGATTATATTGGCAGAACATGCCGGTTTTTGCTTTGGTGTCAAGCGAGCTGTGGACGCTGTGGAAAAGCATATCGACAAACGTATCGTGACGTTAGGGCCGCTTATTCATAACAAGGACGTGGTACAGTCTCTTGAAAAACGCGGTGTCCGGTGCGTCATGAGTATAGATGACGTGAACGCCGGCGAAACGGTTGTGATACGTTCGCACGGAGCCACACCGGATGTATACGCGCAGCTTTGCGGCAAAGGGATAGAACACATCGATGCGACCTGTCCGTTTGTAAAGAGGATTCATGAACGGGTACATGAGGCAAGGGATTTAGGTCAGCATGTGATTATCGTGGGTGAGGTTGGACACCCCGAGGTAGACGGCATTTTGGGATGGGCGGGCAGCAACTCCCATGCTGTGTACAGCGTGGAGGATGTCGCGGCTTTACCGCAAATACCCGAAGCGGTGGTGGTGGCACAAACCACAATCACTCAGGATAAATGGCAATCGATACTGAGCGCGCTTGAAACGAAGATTGACCGGATTATTCCTTTCATGAGCATTTGCTCAGCCACACAGCAGCGCCAGAATGAGGCCAAAGAAATCGCGCAAAAAGCGGATACGATTATCGTTGTGGGAGGGCGGCAAAGCTCCAATACAAGGAAATTATTCGAATTATGCAAACGGTATTGCAAAAATGTTTATCATATTGAGCATAAAAGTGAACTATTACTTGAAAAAATGCGGGTTGGTGATATAATAGGCATTGTCGCCGGTGCTTCAACACCGGATACGATGATTAGGGAGGTTTTTGACTACATGATTGAAAATGAGAAAGTGCTGCCGGTCACCGAGAGTGAGCAGGTCACTACTGAAGAGACCGCAGCCATCGACATGGTAGAAACAGCTGAATCTTCAGCGTCTACCGCAGACGAGACAGCCATATCCCCAGAAGTTTCTGAAGAAGAAAAAAATGAGAAGACACCCGAAGCTCCGGCTACCGAAGAGGATGAGTTCCTGGAAGGTTTGGAGAAGGTTGTTCGTCTGAAGAAGGGTCAGCTCATAACAGGCAACATCGTCCAAGTGACGGATGATGATGTATGTGTCAATATCGGATATAAATCAGACGGAATTATTCATCGAAATGAATTATCTATGCACGAAATCGATCCCAAAGAAGTCTTTCATATCGGTGATGAGATTGAAGCGGAAGTCCTCAGCCTTAACGACGGCGAAGGCAACGTGCTCCTCTCAAGGAAACGTGTAGAGAGAAAACTGAACTGGCAGAACATGCAGGAAAATGTCGGTACTGATAAGCTTTACAAGTGTACCGTTAAAAAAGCCGTTAAAGGCGGCGTCACGACCAAGATCGAAGGTTATAGCGCGTTTATCCCTGCGTCGCATCTTTCACTCAAGTATGTGGAGGATTTGAAGCAGTTTGAAGGAAAAGAGCTTGAAGTCACGCTGATAGACGCGGACAAAAAGCAAGAACGTCTTGTGGCTTCGTATAAAGGCGTGCTGCTCAAGGAAAAGAAAGAGCAGGAAAAGAAGATTTGGGAGAACTTTACAAAGGGAGAACAAATCAAAGGCACCGTCAAAAGACTTACGGATTTTGGTGCGTTTGTGGATGTCGGCGGCGTTGACGGCCTGCTACACATTTCTGATATGGCATGGAACCGTGTCAAGCATCCGTCAGACGTTGTGTCTGAAGGTCAGGAGCTTGAGCTTGTTGTGTTAAACGTGGATCCTGCTAAGAAGAAAATTGCTCTTGGATATAAGCAGCTTCAGCCAAAGCCGTGGGATCTCGTAAACGAAAAATATAATGTCGGCGATGTGGTAACAGGCAAAGTTGTGCGCATTGTCCCGTTTGGCGCTTTCGTTCAGCTTGAGCCCTCGATCGACGGTCTAGTTCATATATCTCAGATATCCGCACAGCGCCTCGAAAAGGTGGAGGATGCACTGCGCATAGGTGATGAGATCGAAGTGAAGATTCTTGAAGTCAATGCAGAGAAGCGCAAAATAAGTCTTTCCAAAAAGGCACTGTTGCCTGCGGTTGAAAAGCCGATGGAAAAGAAAGAAGTAACCGAGAGGGAAGATAATTTCCACTATGAAATACCCCCTGTACAGGAGTCGACGGTATCTCTCGCAGACTTTTTTCCAAAAAAAGATGAATAAGACTTGAATATTTGTGACTAATCTGGTAATAATGATTAATGACCTCACAAAATATATTAAGACCCCCTTTACATTGGTCGTGATGCAAATCGCGACTTCTTTTTTTGCCATGGCAGCCAATTAGTCACTTTTGTTCTTTTTAAAATGATGATATACTGTACTTAAATTGTGAAACGATTTGGAGATTCAATGAAGAAAACATTGATGGCCGTGGATGGCAACAGCTTAATGCATCGGGCCTTTTATGCGCTTCCTATAATGACCAATGCCGACGGAGAATATACAAATGCCGTTTATGGCTTTTTTTCCATGATGATCAATGCACTTTCGGCGCTGACACCCGATTATGTTGCCATCGCGTTTGATATGAAGGGCAAAACGTTTAGACATGACGTTTTTACAGAATATAAGGGTACGCGCAAAGAGACGCCTGAGGAGCTGATCCCGCAGTTCAGCACAATCAAAAAGGCGCTTAAAGACATCGGCATTACCGTTTTGGAAAAGGAAGGCTACGAGGCCGACGATATTTTGGGCGTGCTGTCAAGGATCGCTGCGGAAAATGAAATGAATTCCGTTCTGCTAACGGGTGATAAGGATGCGCTGCAGCTTGTTTCGGATTCTTGCCGTGTGATGCTCACGCGCAAGGGCGTGAGTGAGCTTGAAATCTATGATACCCAAAAGCTTGACGAGGTTTATCAGCTAAGCCCTGAGCAGATCGTAGATTTGAAAGGCTTTATGGGGGATAAATCAGACAACATACCCGGCGTGCCCGGTGTGGGCGAGAAGACCGCGCTCAATCTCTTGCATGCATATAAGAATATGGATGGCGTGTATGCGCATATCGATGAGGTGAAGGGCAAGCTCAAAGAGAAGCTGTCTGATAACAAAGAACTCGCAGAATTAAGCCGGTCACTCGCGAAAATCGATGTGTACGCGCCTGTTGAAGTATCGTTGCCGGAGCTGTCGTTTTCGGGACTGACGGCAGAAAATGCGGGTCCCATTTTTAAAAGGCTGACCTTTACATCGTTAATGAAACGTGTTGGTGCTGCTGTGGAGCAGCCACAGAAGAAAGAAATTGAATGCATAAAAATCGATAACGCAGAGCTGCTCAAAGACGCTGTTGAGCAGGCTTGGCGGCAGGATGTGCTGGCTTTCGATTTCGGTAACGATATGACGCTGGCTTTTTCTGATGATAAGCAATACGTGATTGTTTCAGAGCATTCTTTGCTGAATATGGATTTCTCGCCAGAAACGGTGCTTCATGCGCTGCAGCCGCTGCTGGAAGACGCCGGTATTACCAAGCTGCTGTATGACGCAAAATCCGTGATTCCCATGCTGAGTGACTTTGGTGTGGCGGTTAAAGGCGAAATTTTTGACACAAAGCTTGCTGAATACGCAATTGATCCGTCATCAGCTGGTTTGTCGTTGGGCAGTCTTGCGGAGAAGTATAAGCTAAGCGGATGCGCTGCCGCGATATATGGCATGTATGGCGCGCAGATGCAAAAGCTGAAGGAAGACGGCGTCTGGTTCGTCTATCATAATATTGAGATGCCGCTGATGCGTGTGCTGCTGGATATGGAGCAGACGGGCTTCCGCATCGACTTACAGGAGCTCAAAGTCTACGATGATAAACTCACAGCGGAGATAGAAGCGCTCACCACAGCGATATATGATCTGTGCGGTTTTTCGGATTTTAACATCAATTCGACAAGGCAGCTTGGACAGGTGCTGTTTGAACGGCTGGGTCTGCCTGCGGGCAAGAAAAGCAAAACAGGTTATTCCACGGATATCGAGGTGCTTGAAAAGCTTTCCGATATGCATCCTGTGATTGAAAAGATCATTGAATACAGACGGCTTACAAAGCTGAAAAGTACATATCTTGACGGCCTGAGAAAGATTGCCGATTCAAGCGGTTTCGTGCATACGACATTTGTGCAGATATCCACAGTGACGGGCCGCATTTCCAGCAAGGAACCCAATCTGCAGAATATTCCTATACGTACGCAGGAAGGGCGCGAGATACGCCGGTTGTTTCTGCCGTCTACGGATGACCGAAGCCTTGTGGCGGCAGACTACTCGCAGATCGAGCTGCGCATTCTTGCCGCGATATCGGGCGACGACGTGATGAAGGATGCGTTTGCATCGGGGATAGACATCCACACACGCACCGCTTCCGAGGTATTTGGTGTGCCAATTGAAACCGTGTCGGATGATATGAGACGCAGTGCAAAGGCCGTTAATTTCGGCATTGTTTATGGAATCAGCGATTTCGGGCTTGCAAGAAACCTGAATATTCCGGTTAAAAAAGCAGCCAGTTATATCGATCGATATTTCGCGCGATTTTCAGGTGTGCGAGCCTATATGGACGAGATTATTGCCAAAGCCAAGGCCGACGGCTTTGTCACAACGCTGCTTGGACGCCGCCGTTATTTGCCAGAGCTTCGCTCCAGTAATTATAATGTCCGTTCGTTTGGCGAACGGGCTGCTCTCAATACGCCCATACAGGGCACAGCCGCCGATATTATCAAAATTGCGATGGTTGATGTGTCTAAGAAGCTGAGTGAGGGCGGATATCGCTCAAAACTGATTTTGCAGGTGCACGATGAATTGGTCATCGATACCGCTGCGGATGAAGTGAGCGCTGTGAGTAAACTGCTCAAAGAGTGCATGGAGAACGCGTATCCAATGGATGTGCCGCTCAAAGCACAGGTCAGTGTGGGCAGTAACTGGCTGGATGCGAAATGAGAATCGGGATTACAGGCGGCATTGGATCGGGGAAATCCGAGGTGACGCGGTATTTACGCAATCTTGGTGAATACGTGATCTGTGCTGACGAGGTCTCAAAGCAGATTGTCGAGCCAGGGGAAGACGGAGCGCGAGCACTACAACAGGTGTTCGGAGATTCCTTTTTTCTTGAAAACGGCGAACTTAACAGAAAAAAACTCGCAGCCGAGGTGTTTAATGATGAGGAGCGCCTAAAGATACTCAACGACACGCTGCATCCGTTGATATTGGCGCGCATAGAAAAGCTGGCGAGAACAATAGAAGGCCGCGTGTTCATCGACGCGGCGCTGCTTATACAGACAGACATGCATAAAACGGTTGATCGTATTTGGTTGGTGGTGGCGGATAAGAAAACGCGTGTGGAGCGCGTGATGAAACGGGATGGTCTCACAGCGCGAGAAGTCGAGCGGCGGATAAAAAGCCAGCTCAGTGATGAGGAAATGAAGCCGTATGCTGATGAGATTGTTGACAACAGCGGCAGCATTGAAGCGCTGCAACGGCGCATTGATGCGCTTATCAAACAACCAAAAATGTGAGGTAGTTTATGGCAGGACAAAGAAAGAGGAAAGCCACAGACAATAATATCAGGACTTGGACAATTGTATGCATCGTTTTGGTTTGCGCAGTGGCCTTGCTGTTGCGCGGCATCGTCGTTTATAATATCTATCCGCTTGAGTTTAAAGACGAGATTAAAAGATACAGCGATGAATACGCGCTTGATGCGTACTTTGTCAGCGCAGTGATATCCACGGAAAGCGGTTTTGATGAAACGGCTGTGTCTCATCGGGGAGCTGTTGGCCTTATGCAGATCATGCCGGATACGGGCACATGGGCAGCGGAGAAAATCGGCATATCTGATTTTTCAACCGATATGCTGACCCAGCCGGATGTGAACATACGCATTGGCTGCTGGTATCTGCGTTACCTTGACGATATGTTTGAAGGCGATCAAAACAAGGTGATGGCTGGTTACAACGCCGGGCCGAATAACGTGAAGGAGTGGGCTGGCGACGATGAACTTGGTGATATTCCATTCCCCGAAACGGAAAACTATCTCGTCAAAGTCACAAGAAACTATCAGATTTACAAGGGATTATACGATGAATTTTAAAAAGATATTTGCCGCTCTTTTGGCAATTCTTATACTCGTTTTCAGCGCGTGCGGACCAGATAAACAAACGGAAACTGCAGCGGAAACGATACCCCAATACACGCTTCCGCCGGTTATTAAAGAGGCTGTCCCCACAACGGGTGGTGAGATTGTTTTCCCCGCGCCTCGGCTGGATCCGGTGGCGGTGAATCCGCTGAAAACAAAGAATGTTGAGCTGTATAATATGCTTTCGTTGATCTATGAACAACCGATTCGAATCGGTACGGACGGCAAGGCTCAGCCGGAGCTTGTGGAGACGTGGGAAGTCGATGATACGGGTATGAATTGGACGTTTCATTTAAGAAAAGGCGTGAAATGGCAGGATGAAAACGGCGAAATGACATCGGCGGATATTAAATATACCATCGATCAGCTTATGACGTTAACCAATAAGGATTCCAACTATGTGCAAAACAAGGAGCTGATTGCAGCTTGGACTGCGCCGGACGAATATACAATACAAATCAGCCAAAACTCTCCCGGTTATGCCGCTGTTTATTTCATGACATTTCCAGTGCTGTGCAAGTCGTATTGCGAATCTGAAAACATTGATACGGCTAAGCCGGTGGGCACCGGACCATATCAGGTGACAGAATTTGATATGATGGAGCAGGTTTCCTTTGAGGTTAACCCGTCATGGTGGAAGCAAGCGCCATATATACAAAAACTCACGGCCATATGCATTTCCGATCATGATGCTGAGATGAATCAATTTGAACAAAATCTTTTGGACATTGTGACCACGTCCTCGCTCACGGTGGACACTTATCAAAAGTATCAGGAAATTGAATACAAGGACTATTTGACACAATACTATGACTGCCTTGCGCCCAACATGAATGGTATATTCAGCGATGTCAACCTGCGCCAGGCCGTGGCCTATGCAATGGACAAGCGAGAAGTGGTTTCAAAAGCATTGCTCGGGCATGCTGTGGCGACGGATTATCCTGTTTCGCCGGATTCTTATCTGTCTGGCGGTTCGTCAAAAATATATGAGTTCAACCAGCAAAAAGCCATTGAATTGCTTGGGCTTTCAGGATGGAAAGACTTGGATGAGGATGATCAGTTTGAGAAGGTGGAAGGCGATAGTATCAGTGAGCTGACGGTTGATCTGCTCATACTTGCGAACAGTGAAGAGACATACCGAACAGATGTAGCGCAGAATATTGCCGCACAATTGCTGGAATGCGGAATAACCGTTAATATTGTCGAGAAGGAACCTGCAGATTATAAAACGAGTCTCGAAAGCGGCATATTTGATTTGGCTCTTTGCACGTTCTACATGGACATAAACCCTGATATCGCGAATCTTGTGGGAACCGAGGGACGCCATAACTATGGTAAGTTTTCTGATACCATGCTGGACGGACTGCTCACAAATTGCGCTACAGCGCTCAGCGAAGATAAGATCAAAGAAGCGTATTCATCCATGGAAGATCAGTTCCTGGCGCAAATGCCTCAGATTGGGCTTTATTACAGGACGAACGCGCTGCTTTATAACGCAACGCTCAATATTTCGGATAATTTCCGTGACAGAAATTTATTCCCGTCGATACCGCAATGGTACATATTTATTGAGGAGCCGGAGGCATAACGTGGATACGCGCATCACAAGTACCCAAAATGATTTTGTAAAGATGGCAAAAACACTGAAGACCAAAAAAGGACGCATTAATCTTGGCGCTTTTTTGGTGGAAGGTGAAAAATGCGTTCGTGAGCTTATGACGCATATGCCGGACATTTTAAGCAGCTTGATTGTCAGCGGCGCACAATACGACGAGTTGACACAGCGAGCGATTAATTTGGGACGGCGTGTGTATGCCGTTGAAGAGCATGTGATGGCATCCATCAGCGACTGCAAAACGCCGCAGGGCATCGCGGCGGTCGCTTTAAAGCCGCTGCACGCCGATGTTAACGACGGGTTTATTGTGGCGCTGGATGGTGTGCAGGATCCGCAAAATGTGGGGACGATCATTCGGACAGCGGATGCGGCAGGCTGCGTGGGCGTGGTGCTTTCGGAAGAAAGCGCAGATTGCTTCTCACCCAAAGCTGTGCGTGCGTCTATGGGCAGCATATTCCATTTGCCTGTGCTCTATGAAGATCTTGTGCTTTATGCATCCAAGCTTTTGACGCGCGGTTATCGGATCGCCTGCGCGGATATCGAGGGCTCGGAGGAATTTGATCTGGAAGCGGCGCGGACTTGCCTTGTGATCGGCAACGAAGCGCGCGGCTTATCGGAGGATATGCTGGCGCTTTGCACAGATCGCATACGCATACCAATGTACGGACAAGCCGAGAGCCTGAACGCCGCTGTGGCCGCAGGTATATTGATATATAAAATACGGGCTTGAAAAGATTAGCTCCTCTGTGCTATAATGCGGACATTAAATGCGGTGAAACCTGAAAAGACCCATGCAAATTGCAAGACAAATCACACCCCGAAAGAGACGGACGCCTTGGCTGGAAGCGTTCGCTTGCATGCACGGAGGATATTCACAGGTTGAGCAGCCCAAATTTTGGGCCGGGTCGTTCCGTTATGACGTGAACAGGCTTTGCAAACGCAAAGTGAATTTGGGTGGTACCGCGGACTTTCGCCCCAAGGCGAATGTCTTTTTTATTTCCGGGGCCCGATGTATAGTCGGTGAGGGTGGTGTGCTTGGAGCATCGCTCTTGTGTGAAAGGACAAAGGAGATAGTATGGAAAACGGATTGAGTGAATTGCAAAAAAATGCGCTGGAGCAGATCAAAGGCTGCACATCAGCGTCAGAAATTGAGAATTTGCGCGTCAAATTGCTGGGTAAAAAAGGCGAACTGACGGCATCGCTTCGCAGTATGAAGGATCTGCCTGCGGAAGAACGTCCGCTGTTCGGCAAGCGCGTCAATGAAGTGCGGGATGTGCTGACAGAGGCTCTTGAAGAAAAAACGAGCGATTTAAAGCGCTTTGAAAAAGAAGAAAGGCTTGAGACTGAGGCCATAGACATCACATTGCCGGGGAAAAAGAGTGCAATAGGCGGCTTGCATCCGCTGACACGCATTTACTATGAGTTGCGAGATATATTCGTGAGCATGGGTTTTTCCGTGATGGATGGCCCTGAGATCGAGTATGATAAGTATAGCTTTGAGATGCTCAACATTCCCAAAGAGCATCCCGCGCGCGATATGCAAGACACGTTTTATATAACGGAAGATATCGTCTTGCGTCCGCATACATCTCCGGTGCAGATACGTACGATGCTCAGCCAGAAGCCGCCCATCCGCATGATCTGTCCGGGCCGTGTTTACCGAAGCGATGATGTGGACGCCACTCATTCGCCCGTGTTCAATCAAGTTGAAGGGCTGGTCGTGGGGCATAATATCAGCCTTGCGCATCTGAAGCATACACTGGATACCGTTCTGAAAGAGTTTTACGGCGAAGATACCAAAACGAAATTCAGACCGGGTCACTTTCCGTTTACGGAACCCAGTGCAGAGGTGGATGCGACATGCGCTAAGTGCCATGGCAAGGGCTGCGGTGTTTGCAAGGGTACTGGTATGATCGAGGTTCTGGGGTGCGGCATGGTTCACCCAAACGTGCTGCGAAACTGTGGTATCGATCCAGAAGCATATTCAGGCTTTGCTTTTGGCATGGGGCTGGACAGATTGGCATCCATCAAATATGGTATCACAGATATCCGGCTGCTCTTTGAGAACGACATTCGTTTTCTGTCCCAGTTCAAATAGGAGGAATTATTAGATGAAAGCACCATACAAATGGCTGTGTGATTATGTAGATATGGATATTTCGCCTGAGCAGCTTTCGCAGAGGCTGATTATGACAGGCAGCGCCGTGGACGGTTATGATGAGCTGGGCGCGGGGCTTGACAACGTGATTATCGGGCGGCTTGATTCCATCAAGCCGCATCCGGACGCGGATAAGCTTTCGGTGTGCGAGGTTAACGTTGGCACAGAAACGCTGCAGATTGTGTGCGGCGCAAAAAATATATTCGAAGGTGCGCTTGTGCCTGTCGCGATGATCGGCGCAAGTCTGTCCAATGGCATCAAAATCAGCAAGAGCAAACTGCGCGGCGTTTTTTCGTTCGGTATGCTGTGCTCGGGGCAGGAACTGGGCATAAGCGCTGCGGATTATCCGGGCGCGGATGTGGACGGTATTATGATTATTCGTGAGGATGCAGCGCTCGGCACGCCGTTGCGCGAGCTGCTCGGGCTCGATGATACCGTTCTTGATATCGAGGTGGGCGCGAACCGGCCAGACTGTCTCTCTATCGTTGGCGTGGCGCGTGAGTGCGCGGCATCGCTCGGAGAACAACTAACACTGCCGGATACGAGCTTTACAGAATGCGGCGGAAACATATTGGATTACGTAAAAGTAGAAGTGCGCGACAGCGAGCTTTGTCCGAGATATATTGCGAGAGCCGTGAGAAACGTCAAAATCGGTCCGTCGCCCAAGTGGCTGAAAGACCGGCTAATGACTGCGGGGGTACGTTCCATCAACAACATCGTGGATATCACGAATTTCGTCATGCTGGAAACGGGGCAGCCGATGCACGCGTTTGATCATACAGACATACGCGGCGGAAAGATAATCGTAAGACGCGCTGAGGACAACGAAACGATTACAACGTTGGACTCAAAAGTGCGGACGCTCTCTAACGACATGCTGATGATTTGTGATGCTCAGGGGACTATCGGTATTGCGGGCGTGATGGGCGGCGAGAATTCCGAGA
>JAEWQS010000141.1 GCA_023399095.1 Bacillota bacterium | reverse complement strand
TTCGCATTAGACTGACACTCGATTTCCTCGTTTTCGCTGCCAATTTACCAGCTTATTTGTGTTACCCTTTTTTCTAACCTTGCAATTATTCAATTTTCTCTTGACTTTTCATAGCTGGTCTCCTTTTGTGTTAGTAAATATATTTAAGACCCAAGATATGCAGCCTTATATGTGTGTAGTCAGCAACGTCGATAGAACCGTTTTTGTCCACATCTGCCGCTGCCGCTTTCGCGCCCGACAGCGTGGATAATCCGAGTTTGTGAAGCCGGATGATCGTATAATCGGATATACTGATATTACCGTCACCACTGGTATCACCCAGCAGAGCGACAGCGAGCGAGTCATATGTGTTTGAGCCAGAAGCCAGTCTGACAGTCATTCCTGTGCCAAGCTTATTACCTGAGTAAAGTGTCCCCGATGCATCATGAATTTTGATATCTTCAGGTGCATTTTTGAGATTGGCTTTAAACTGAGCGGCCGATGTATTTACAGTTATACCTTTGATGATTTTTTTTGTTCTATCGACTGTATAAACATCAGACGAAATCTCAGTAGCTTTGACAGTCACATGGCAAGTGCTTGTCAATCCGCCATCAGATGTGGTTACTGTGATAGAAGCAGTTCCTTCGCTTTTAGCGGTGATGAGACCGACTGAGTTTACTATAGCAACAGTTGGGTTATCTGAAACGTAGGTGATCGCTTTATTTGAAGCATCAAACGGTGAGATGGATGCATTGATCTGGTATGTACCAGAAAATAAACCAAGTGATGTTAGATTTAATACAATTCCAGTGGTGTGGATAGGAATATAAGGTGTGCCAGAGGCCATAGCGACTGCCGCATTTGCATTCGCTCGTCCGTAACCATAATATTCGTCCCGTCCGGGAATGCAAAGATCGACGGCAGTACTAAATAAAATGTTTTTGACATCATTCACACTAAGACCTGGATTCTCTGATAACATCAGCGCCACCACTCCGGCCACCACGGGAGAGGCCATGGATGTGCCGCTCATATATTCATATCCGCTGGAATGACTGCTTGCATCGTAGTATGTGGAATAAATGCTCACGCCGGGTGCGGCAATGTCTTTTTCTGCACCGAAATTTGACCAGGAGGCTTTCATGTCATTTGAGTCGGTTGCGATAACGGATATGCATGACTCAAAATCACTGGGGTAACGGGCACCGGTTATCCCCCCGGAAGAAGTGTTGCCTGCGGCGACTACGACGACCACGCCCGCGCTGACGGCAGCGTCAACGGCATTTCTAAAAGCCGGATCATAATCAGGGCCGCTAAGGCTCATATTGATGACATCGGCACCGTTTGATACGGCATATTGAATTCCCTCGATAACCTCACTTGTCAGTGCTCCAAATTCCAGTGTACCGCCGTTCAAGTAGAACCCGAATACATCCACGGCAATAAGCTTTACCCCGGGCGCAACGCCTGCTACGCCGATGCCGTTATCTGCTTTGGCCGCAATGATACCTGCCACATGTGTACCGTGCCCATCATCATCCTGAGCGCTTCCGTCATTATCCACCACATCTGTCTGGGCTACGATTTGCCCTGTAAGATCGGGATGGTTTAAATCGACACCCGTATCAATCACGGCAACCCTGATATCTGAGCTGCCCATGGTGGTGTCCCACGCGTTGAATGCGCCGATTGTATTTAGATGCCATTGGCTCCCAATGTATGTATCATTAACTGAGCGTTCAAGCGTATAAACGTAGTTGGGCTGTGCGTGTTCAACGTTTGACAGTGCCTCGAGTGAATCCACAAAGCTTTCCACCGTTTCGCCCTCGGGGACATCTGTGAATATGATATCGCCCGATGCACCCAACTGAGCGCTGTCCAGCTCGTCCAGCATGGTTTCCGCAGCTTCTTCCGATACGTCATCATTAAACTTAACAAGCACCTCTCCGTCAGCGCATAACCGGCCGTCTGAGGTGGTGGTAATCTCCGGTTCTGGCTCCTGAGCGTTTGCGATAGGGATAAAGCTCACGGCAAAGCTGACGAGCATAAGCAGGATCATTAATATAAGCAGCACAAGCTGAACCGGTTTGTGTTTTTGTTTACGTTTTTGTTTGCTCATATCGCTCCTTTGGCCGATTTGCTGTCATTTCAAACGATCAATGCATCCGGTATAATAACGTCAGCCATCATGACTCTTAACTTCCTTAATCTTACTAATATAAAGATGCCCAGGTGACTGCCGGATACCCCGGATAGTTCGGATAATAGAATTCGATAATTTGCGTATACGTCCTGCCTTCATTTGCCTGCTGCTGGGCGCCGCGCTGGCTCATGCCGATGCCGTGGCCGTAGCGCCGCTGATAGATGTACCAGTTGGCATCGTCGCTTTGGACGAGGAACAGCCCAAGGCTGCCGTCAAAGAAGGACGGATAGGCGCCGCCGACATCCATTACCGGGAAGTCGATGGTAAATGTGACCTCAACAGGCTCTCTGACCAAGCCGTCGTTTGTCCGACCTGTAATCGCTTTTAAGCCAAGAATGTGGAGACGGATTAAAGTATAGTCGGAAATGCTGATCGAACCGTTCCTGTCCGCATCCGCTATGGTAAGCGCTTCGCCCGAAAGACCTTTGATGCCGAGAATATGAAGACGGACCAGCGTATAGTCTGATATACTTATCGAGCCGTTCATATCGACGTCACCCAGCAAATATCCGCCGCCTTGAGGCGTTTCATAGCGGCTGGCCAGCACCGTCATTGTGACGTCCGCTTTCAACATGTCCTTGCAGTCGTTTTTCCCGGTGACATCGTTGCCGTTATAACCGTTTGCACCGCCGTGCTTGCCGTCGTAGGTGTGTGCGACGATATTAGAAAAACCCAAAATTTCAAGGTCGTCGGTGACATTTGCGACATAGCCTTTTGCAGCGACCGCCGGAAGGGCGCTTAGGCGCAGATACCGTGAGGCATTCGCGATACCTGTCGGGCTGTTATCGTTGGATACATAGCTTCCGCTGGCCCAATTTTGATACTGTAGCGGGTTTTCAGCGGTGACTGTTCTTGGCAGCACAAGCCTTTCCTGCTTGCTGCTGGGATTGGCGATATCATAAGGATCTTCTTTAATAACGTTATACGACTTTAAAGGCTCTGATGTCGACCATCTGTGCTGTGTGATATCCGTCCAGCCCCCGTTGGACGCGGAATAATAACACTGGACATAGGCGGTATCTCCGTATTTTAAGACTTGTGCTTTGGTTCCGTCAACGGCGGCAATCGCATTGGTTTTTGTAGAGTCATAGCCCTTGTAAACTTGGTCGTCGGTGTTATCAACAAGGTCATATGCCCCTGTCGCGCCTTTCATACGATTGGCGGCATATGTGCGGGCTGCGACAGCTTGGGCTTTTAGCGCCTCGATTGGGAAAGAATCGCTCATTTCATACGGCACAACGCCATAAAGGTATTTTTCAATATTGAGATGGTTGACAAGCTGGAGGCTGCCGCCCGAAATGGTAAACCATAATTCGCCGAGATAATCCCGCTCACCGTTAGTGGGATGGGTGAGTCTAACTGTCTCCATTTCCGCCGCGCTGCTGATCATTAACGCGTCAGGAGATCCGACGGGACATATAAGCTGGTTGTTACTGTCGTATAAATTAACACTGTTTCCGTTTTCTAGCTTTACCGTATATGTTGCGCCGTTTGCAAGAGCGATACCGTTGGCTGTGTAACTGCCGCCGCATACCACAAAAGAAAACTGCGTGGTCGTACCTATATTAATCTTGACACGGACATTCGGATCGGCGGCAAGCGCTGTAGAGGCTGCTCCCATCATGAACGTCAGCACCAATGCAAGACTCATAAGTATTCCGATCGCTTTTTTCTTCATAGGTATCTCCACTTCTGTGATTGCCGCGGAAACGGACATATTGTAAATATTGTAATAATAACGCAATAGTTTTGTAACAAAAATTATCACATAACTTATATCATATATCAACGCAAAAGTATAGATAAAAACAATATTTTTGCAACTTTTTATCTTTTTATATAACGATAGATAATATATTGTCGAAACCGCTGCTTAAACTATTTTTGTCGAAATATGAGTATTGCCGTATGCCGGTTTAAATGGCAGCCATGATGTGGCAGTAAAAATGTTTATTTGCAGATATTGTTCACCGTTGTTTCTTCCGTTTTAAAACTTCTTTCCGTTTGTTTAACGAAAACAGAAACGAACGTCAAACAAAAATGAAAAATGAAATTCTTTCGTAAAATAATACGTGTATTTTACGGGTTTTGTGGCAGAATCAAGAAAGTCAGGCTTACAAATATGAAACATATTGTAAAAAATGTTCATAATCATCGAATTGACTTATGAGCGGCCTCATGATAATATTTGCGGAAGTAAGAAGGTTAGCAGTACTAACCATAGTTATTGTACAAACTTTAAAAATGAATGTCTGCAAGGCCGAAAGTGGAGGGGCACATATGGATATAGAAAAGATTTTCAGCTTGATGGATAGGGCGGAGAAATCGTCTTTCAGCAAGGTGGAAATTCAAACGGAAGACCTGAAAATTTGTCTGGAGAAGCATATAACTGTAACCGCAGCGTCGGTCATTACGCAGGGGGCTGAAGAAGCCGTGAAGGCGCCTGAAGAAAAAAAACAGAAGACGAAAAACGATGATATGCTTCTGGCTCCCATATCGGGTGTGTTTTATGTGGCCAAAGAACCGGGCGCAACGCCTTTTGTGAAGGAAGGACAGCAAGTGCGCAAGGGCGATCCGGTGTGCATCATCGAAGCGATGAAAATGATGAACGAAATTTGCGCGCCCAAATCCGGCGTGATCGAACACGTTTTAATCAAAGACAGCCAGGCAATCTGTGCAGGCGACGCGCTATTTGCGTACGCCAAGGAAAGCTGACATGAGAACCGTACTGATTGCATCGCGCGGTGAGATAGCTGTGCGTATTATACGCACATGCAAAAAGCTGGGCTTAAGAACGGTCGCTGTTTATTCGGAGAACGACGAAAAATGCATGCATACGCGGCTTGCCGACGAAGCAGTTTGCATTGGGCCAAGGCAGGCCGAGAAGAGCTATCTTAACATAGAGAGCATCATCGCGGCGGCGAGAGCATACCGTGCGGATCTGATTCATCCGGGCGTGGGCTTTCTTTCTGAAAGTGCAGCGTTTCGGATGGCGTGCGAGGAAGAAGGCATCAAGTTCATCGGGCCCGACGCGGACGCGATGCGGCAGCTTGGAGACAAGCAAAGCGCGCGTGAGATCATGATTGAAAACGGCTTCCCCGTTGTACCCGGCTCAACAGGCACGGTGGACAGCATTAAAACCGCGCTTGAAATTGCCAAGACCGTGGGCTTTCCGCTAATGATTAAGGCGGCCAAGGGCGGCGGCGGCAAGGGCATCCGCATTGTGCGCGACGAGGCGGAGCTCGAGCAGGAGTTTCCAATGGTCTGTCGCGAGGCGGAGCTGGCGTTTGGAGACAAAAGTGTGTATATGGAAGCGTATCTGCCCGCCGCGCGGCACATTGAGGTGCAGGTTCTCGCGGACGAGCACGGCAATACGCGCCACTTTGGCACGCGCGAATGCAGTCTGCAAAGAAAGAACCAGAAGCTGCTTGAGGAAGCGCCCGCCGTCAACGTGGATGAAGCGGTTCTTCGTGATATACAAAACACAGCGGTGAAAATCGCGCAGTGTGTGAACTACAAAAACGCGGGCACGGTGGAGTTTTTGCTCGCGCAGGATAACTCATTTTATTTCATGGAAATGAACACACGCATACAGGTGGAGCATCCCGTCACGGAAAGCATATTCGGCGTGGATATTATCAAAGCGCAGATACAGGTGGCGATGGGGCATCATCTGACGATTCCGCAGGAGGAGATTGAGGCGCGAGGGCATTCTATCGAATGCCGCATCAACGCCGAAAACGTGAAAGAGAATTTCCGCCCCTCGCCGGGTATGATAAGGGCGATGAATTTGCCGGGGGGCAACGGTGTACGTATAGATACGGGCTACTGCGCGGGGGACGAGATTTCACCGTTCTACGACTCGATGATTATGAAGCTCATCTGCACAGGCGAAGACAGGCAGGAGGCAATTGCGCTCAGCATGGCGGCGCTGGATGAGCTCTTTATCGACGGCGTGTCGCACAATGCCGAATTTGCAAAGGCGATGCTCCAAGACAATGATTTTGTGGCGGGTCAAGTGCATACCAAATGGATCGAGAAGGTTTTCTTAAACCGGTGGGAGAAGCCATGAAGCTGTTTACAGAGAAAATTGAGACGGGATTATCCGTTAATCACGTAGAAAATGCTGATGTGGAAAAGCTGCGTTGCAGCGGATGCGGCAAGGACATGATTGCCGATATCGTCCACGCAAACGATTCCATCTGCGCGCACTGCGGTGCGCTGTTCCGTCAGCCTGCCTACAGACGCATCGAAATGATCGTGGATTCGGGCAGCTTTATCGAGATTGAGCGTGAGGCGGAAAGCAAGGACCCGCTTTCATTTCCCGGGTATAAGAACAAGATTGCAAATGAGAAAAGTAAATCTAAGATGCAGGAAGGCGTTATCATCGGCAAGGCGACGATTAAAGGCGTACGTACCGCGCTGGCTGTGATGGACTCGTATTTCATGATGGGCAGCATGGGCACAGTGGTGGGTGAAAAGATCGTCATTATCACCGAGTTTGCCACGATGAATCGGCTGCCGTTGATTATCTTCTGTGCTTCGGGCGGCGCGCGTATGCAGGAAGGCATACTCTCATTGCTGCAGATGTCACGCACGACCATTGCGCTTGCTCAGCACGGGGAGCAGCAGTTGCTGCACGTGAACGTCCTCACGCACCCCACAACAGGCGGTGTGACAGCGAGTTTTGCGATGCAGGGAGATATCACGATTGCGGAGCCCGGCGCGCTGATCGGGTTTGCGGGGCCGCGCGTGATCCAACAGACGGTAAACGACAAGCTGCCGGAAGGATTCCAGACATCGGAGTATCTATATGAGCATGGTTTGATAGACCGTATTGTGGACAGAAAGAGTTTGCGCGACACATTGGCTGACATACTGGCGCTGCATGTGCGCTATGAGCCGCAGAATGTGAAAACTTATAAAAAGGAAAAGGCTGACGATGTCAATTAATGAAGCGGATCAAAGTACTGCCGAAAAGCCGTGGCAAAGAGTATTAAGCGCTCGTAAGGAAAATCGGCCTCAGGCAAGAGATTATATTGAAAAGCTGTTCAGCAGCGTCTTTGAAGTCAAGGGCGACCGCTGTTTCGGTGATGACGAATCCATTATCACAGCGATCGCGCGGTTTGAGGGCTGGCCTGTCACGGTGATTGGGCAGCAGAAAGGCCACACGCTCGAAGAACGCATGCGCTGCAACTTCGGTATGCCGCACCCCGAAGGCTACCGCAAATCGATGAGAGCGCTGGCTCAGGCCGAAAAGTTCGGGCGGCCGGTGATCTGCTTTGTGGATACGCCGGGCGCGTTTTGCGGCGTGGAAGCCGAGGAGCGCGGACAGGGGCTGGTGATCGCGGAGCATTTGAAAGCGATGGCGACGGTGAAAGCGCCGGTTATCTCCATCATTATTGGAGAAGGCGGCAGCGGCGGTGCACTGGCGCTGTCTCTCGCTGATCGGCTCATCATGATGGCGAACAGCTATTTTTCTGTCATTTCGCCCGAGGGCTGCGCATCGATACTGTTTAAAGACTCATCGCTTGCGCAGGAGGCTGCGGAAAACCTCAAGCTGACCGCAGAAGATTTAAAACGGTTCAACATTGTGGACTGCGTGATAGAAGAGCCCGAAGGGTTTGACCGTTTTCATATGGACAAAAGCCTGATTGATATCCGGCGCGAGATCTCGCAGAGCTTAAACCGGCTTATGCGTGTTCCGGCAGACAGGGTTGTTGAGAAGCGACGTGAGAAATTTTTAGGGATGAGAGGACTGTAAATTGTTTGCACCAGTTGAAATTGCGGGCGTGGCGAAGGTTGTGCCCGAACGAATCGTCACAAATTACGATTTGGAGAAGCTCGTGGAGACGAGCGATGAATGGATCACGAAGCGGACAGGCATCCACACACGGCATATAGCGGGAGAAGAGACGGCGGTCGGCATGGCCGTGGAAGCGGCTCAAAAGGCAATTGCCCACGCAGGGATTGATAAAAAGGATATCGGGCTGATAATTGGCAGCACCATTACAAGCGAATACGTCACGCCGTCTATGGCGGATTATGTAAAAAAGATGCTGGGAATTGATGCGGTGGCCATGGACTTAAGCGCTGGCTGCTCCGGTTTTATATTTGGGCTGACGACGGCAGCCAGTCTCATGGATACGCTTAACATCGATAACGCGGTGGTGGTCGCAAGCGAAACCTTATCAAAATATACTGACTGGACGGACAGGGGCACTTGTGTGCTTTTTGGTGATGGCGCGGGTGCTGTTGTGCTTAAAAGAAGTGATAAGCCCTGTCTGCTCCATCCTATATTGCGCGGGACGCCCGATAGTGACGATGTGCTCTATGGCCTTAGAGAAAAACGAAGCACACCATTTAGTGAAGTCACATCCATTCAAACAGAATACATACACATGAAAGGCGCGGATGTCTTTACATATGCGGTTGGCGCTGTCGAGGACATTTTAAGACAGCTTCTCGAAGAGTGCGAAGATAAGCCGTATAATAAAATCATACCGCATCAGGCCAACGAAAAGATCATTGATTATGTGATACGAAAAATAGATATGACATCGGAGCAGTGTTTTGTCAACATCGGCGAATATGCCAATACTTCCTCCGCCACGATTCCCATTGCCATATATGATGCCTATGAAAAGGGCTGGCTCAAAAAGGGTGACAGAGTCGCTCTGGTGGGCTTTGGTGCGGGATTGTCTTGCGGCGGAGTGTTGATAGATTGGACATTATAAAAAACACGGAGGATAAAGAAATGGAAGAACTGATTATCAAAAGCCTAATGGAGCAGCTTGATCTGTCGAGAGAGGAAATCACACCTGAATCCAGCTTTGTGGATGATTTTGAAATGGATTCACTCGATATGGTAGAGATGCTCATCGATCTCGAAAAAGAGACAGGCATCAAGATTCCCAACGAAGAGGTCAAAGACTTAAAAACGGTCGGCGCACTCGTCAGCTACTTGGAAGGAAAGAAAAATGCATAGCATCTGTGATCTTTTAAAGATCGATTACCCTGTCATACAGGGCGGAATGGCGTGGGTTTCCAATGCGAACCTTGCCGCCGCCGTGTCGATGGCGGGCGGTCTTGGCGTGATTGCCGCAGGCAATGCGCCGCCCGAATGGGTGAGAGAGCAGATACACATTGTCCGTGAAAAGACGGACAAACCCTTTGGCCTTAACGTGATGCTCTTGAGCCCGCATGTGGAGGCGGTCGCCAAGATCGTGGCGGAAGAACATGTGCCTGTGGTGATTACGGGCGCGGGAAACCCGGCGGAATACGTCAAATCGTGGAAGGAAGCCGGGTGTATTGTCGCGCCTGTCGTGGCGAGCCGCGCGCTTGCCATCATGATGGAACGCATGGGTGCGGATTTCCTGATTGCCGAAGGATGCGAGGCGGGCGGTCATATCGGCGAGCTCACCACGATGGTATTAACGCCCAATATTGTACGTGCGGTCAGCATCCCTGTGATCGCGGCGGGCGGTATATTCGACGCGGATACTGTGGCGGCGGCTTTCTGCCTTGGCGCGTCTGGCGTGCAGGTGGGTACGCGCTTCATTCTCGCGCAGGAATGCACGGCGCATGATGAGTACAAACGCCGCGTGATCAAGGCCAAGGACATCGATAGCAAGGTCACAGGACGTGTGACGGGGCATCCGGTACGTGTGCTCAGAAGCCCGCTTGTGAGAGAGCTTGCGCGTGTGGAGTATGAAGAAAACGCAGTGGAGCGGCTCGAAAAAATGGGCGAAGGTTCACTGCAAAGAGCGGTGCTGCAGGGCGACAAGGACAGCGGTTCGTTCATGGCCGGCCAGTGCGCGTGCATGCTCGACAAGGTTCAGACAGCCAAGGAGATTATCCATGAGCTTTTCGACGATGAGCGTTTGAAAAGCGTGTGTCAAAACGTATTCAGCCGCCTCAAGGTGACGCTATGAAGACGGCATTTCTATTTCCCGGCCAAGGCGCTCAGACGATTGGCATGGGAGCGGACTTATATAATGATTTTTACGATTACAAACAAACGTTTGATGCATGCATGGATGGCGCGCAGCTGGATTTGAAGGCTGCGTGCTTCGAAGGTGCGAATATGGACGGCGGAGAGACGATTCAGCCCGCAATATTTGCGCATACGGTCTCTCTGCTTCAGCTCGTGAAAAACGCGGGTGTGGAAGCTCAAGATTATGCTGGATTGTCGCTCGGGGAATACAGTGCACTTTGCGCCGCGGGCGTAATCAGTGCGGCTCAAGGGGCAGCGCTGGTGCGTGAAAGAGGACGCATCATGGACGGCGCTTTTGCGCCCGGTGAGGGCGGCATGCTGTCTGTGATCGGCTTTGCGGTGGACGAAGTCGAGCAGGCGATAGAAGATGTGCCGGACACATATGTCGCGAACCACCTTTCTGACAAGCAGATTGTCATCGCGGGCAGAATGGCACAACTTAACACGCTTAAAGAAAAATTCGAGCAGATGGGCGCCAAGATGGTGACGTTGCTAGCTGTGGCGGGTCCGTCGCACGCACCGCTGCTTCAGGGCGCATCCGAAGCGTTTTTGAAGGTGCTGGAAACCGAAACATTTGCAGATATGCAAGGCACTGTATATGCCAACGCACTGGGCGCGCCTTATGAAAGCGGCAGCGATATAAAAGCGCTGCTGGCCGAGCAGATGCGCAGCCGCGTGAAGTGGCATGACTGCATCGAGCATATGATCGCGAGCGGCGTGGAGCGGTTCGTGGAGATCGGGCCATCTAATGTGCTTTCGAAGATGCTCAAAAGGCGTGTGGACAAAGGCACGCAGGTGCATTCGGTGCGCGATGCGGCATCGCTGGAGAAATTCTTG
>JAEWQS010000124.1 GCA_023399095.1 Bacillota bacterium | reverse complement strand
ACAGCGCGATGAGCGTGCCCTTCGCGGCGCTGAGCAGCGCCTGCCCTTCCTGCTCCTGCGCTTTTTGAATCAGCGCAATAGAAGCGTCCTTTGGCAGTTGCGCTTCACTCTTTTCAGCGATGGAGACGCGGCAGAACGCAGACAGCCGTTTTTCATACTCGGCCTGTGCGTCCTTCCAGTACTTTTCTTTGAGTTTTCCGATACAAGCAATGGTTAGGTTGGACATGAATCTTCCTTCATTATTTCACATGGAACACGCCTGTGACCCTATCCCGGAAGGCAAGGCCTAAGTTCAGATCGTGCCCGGGTGTGAGCCCTTGGGCGATCAGCGCGTCGGTCACGGTGCGGAAGGCGAGCTGTTCCGAGTTGTTTTCGCGGCTCAAATGGCCAAGCAGAATCGATGAAACGCCCGCACAGGCGAGACGCACAGCGGCATCAGCGGCATCGTCGTTGGAAAGGTGCCCGCGGCGTGATTTGATGCGCTCCTTGAGCGCGCGCGGATACCGGCCCGTATGCAGCATGGTCACATCGTGGTTGGATTCGAGCAGCACGAGATCGCACGATTGAAGCTTCATTTCCACCGCTTTGGGAAAGTAGCCAAGATCGGTCGCGACGGCGACCTTGCGCGCACCGCTGGATATGCAGTATCCCACGGGATCGGCGGCGTCGTGCGGAATGTCATACGGTTCGATGAACAGATCGTCGATATAAAACCCCGATTTGCTGATCACGCGCGTGAGACGGCTTTGGACATTGCCGAGCTTGTCTGCGCAGGCCTCCCAGGTGGGCGCGGTGGCGTAAACGGGGATATTGTGCTTGCGTGAGAGAATACCCGCCCCCTGAATGTGGTCGGAATGCTCATGTGTGATGAGTATGCCCTGCAAATCGCGGGCATCTTGATCGACGCTGCGCAGCGCCTCTTCGAGGCGGCGTCCGGAGACACCCGCGTCAACGAGTATGCGCGTGGTGCCCGAACTTATGAGTATCGCGTTGCCGGATGAACCGGAAAAAAGCGGGGTTAATGAGAGTGCCATAGAATTCGTCCTTTCCTGCGCATCATTATAGCACAGATCATCGTGCAAAAGCTACGAAATAGATCGAGTCGGTTGATTCTGCCAAGCGGCATGTGGTATCTTAAAGCAATGATAAGGAGCGGCGATATGGACAAATCATGTGTGCAGGTATACACGGGCAACGGCAAGGGCAAAACCACGGCGGCAATGGGGCTCGCGGTGCGCGCGGCAGGGCAGGGCTTAACCGTAAAGATCGTGCAGTTTATGAAGGGCCGCGATACGGGCGAGCTGACTTCGCTCGGCAAGCTGGGTATTGAGTTAGTGCGCGCGTCTGAAAGCACAAAGTTTTTTCATATGATGAACGAGCAGGAAAAGGCGGCGCTTCGCGAGAACGCCTGTGACGTGCTGTGTCTCATCGATACTTGGCTCGATCATGTGGATATGCTGATACTCGACGAAGCGCTGGGCGCGCTTACCTGCGGCGTGCTGAAGCTGGATGAGCTGCTGCACATCATGGACAGCCGCGGCGGCACAGAGGTGGTGCTGACGGGGCGTAACGCGTCGGATGAGATTGTCCGAAAGGCTGATCTGGTGACCGAGATGCGCGAGATTAAGCATTATATGCAAAGCGGCGTTGGCGCGAGAAAGGGTATCGAATATTGATGGGCATTGTAACCGGGGTGGTTTTGGTCACGGGCGGTGCGCGAAGCGGAAAAAGCGACTATGCGGAAAAACGCGCAAGCGAAGCGGGCGGCCGCGTGGGTTATATCGCGACGGCGGTGGTGACGGATGCGGATATGGCGGACAGGATTGCGCGGCATAAAGCGTCGCGCCCGGCCGAATGGGAGACGTTTGAGAGATACAGCGGATTCGCGGAGCTGACGCGCAGCGAGCGCTTTGCGCAATGCGATACGCTGCTGCTGGATTGCTTGACGACGCTGACAACCAACCACATGATGGACAGCGGTCTCGATTTTGATTCATGCGAGATCGAGGCGGTGCAGGCGCTCGAGGAAGAAATCACGGCGGATGTGGATGATTTGCTTGCTGGGACAGAGGGCAAGCTGCTGATCGTGGTCACAAATGAAGTGGGGCAGGGCGTCGTGCCTGCGTTTCGTATGGGCAGTCTGTTCCGTGACATCGCGGGGCGGCTGAATATGCATGTGGCAGCGCGTGCGGATGAGGTTATCTGTATGATATCAGGGCTGCCGCTGAGGCTTAAATAAATATGAAGAGTTTTGTTTTAATGCTGGCGTTTTTTACGCGTATACCCGTGCGTGCGCCCGAGACGATCGATGACGCGCTTTATAAGAAGGGTATCAAATATCTTTTTGTGATCGGCATCATCATCGGTATACCCGTGGGCGCGGTTATGCTGCTTAGGGACGTGATCGGTGAGTATGTGACCGCTTTTGCAGCGCTTGTGATCTATCTGTTTTTAAGCGGCGGGCTGCACGTGGACGGCATGGCAGACACTGTGGATGGCTTTGCCGCGCACCGGGATAGGGAAGGCACGCTCTCTATTATGAAGGACAGCCATATCGGCACATTCGGTGTGCTGGCGATATGTGTATATGTTGTTGGCATGACGGCGTGTATGGCCCAGGCGGGCGCTGCGGCGGCAGCACTGTTTCCACTCGTCGGACGCACGGCGGCGCTGCTTTGTGCGCGTTTGCACCGCAGCGCAACGAATGGACTGGGACGGTGGTTTGTGGACGGCGTGAAAACTGTACATGTGGTTTGGGCCACGGCAGCATTTGTGGCAATCGCGGCGGGGTTTTGCTTGAGGCAGGGACTTCAAGGCTGGACGTTGCTCATGGGTTTTGTTGCGGCGCTTCTGGCAGCACTTTTGGTGACGGCACTGACCGTTTGGAGGTTTTCAAAGAAGCTTGGCGGTATCACGGGAGACGTGATTGGCTTTTCTGTGGAATTTAGTCAACTTGTTTTTTTGCTTTTTTCATGTATAACTGTTATCATAGTAGCAAGATAATATGAAGCGTTTCGTAATAGCATTAAGACAGAATGCGACAAAAAACATTCTTTGACAAAAGGCGTGGGCGCTATATAATATGAAGTAACAGAAGCGAAACGAAAAGAGGGGCAGTTATGGGAAACTCAATCGATGACATTTTAATGGAGGACTTCCAGAACGTGGTTGGTGAGCTGTTGATGCGCAACAGAAGCGTTCTTGATATCCTGACAAAAATACAAACGAGCGCGGGACGCGTGAACAGGAGCGTTGTTAAATCGGCGACTCATTGCGGATGCGTTGAATTTGAAGGAAAGAAACAGGTATTCCCCGGAGAGGTCAGCATGAAAAACTTGAGCAGCCTCATGTCCTCACAGTTAAAAGGCGAGCTTTGCCTCGAATGCAGGCAGACAATTGAAAAGGAGATCGGCGGTGCGCTTTTCTATTTGGCTGCACTGTGCAACACGCTGGGCATCAGCTTGTATGATGTGGTGTTAAGCGAAAAGGAGACGCTGGGTACGCTTGGCAGTTACAGCTTGCGATAAAAAAATGAATATAAGCGGCTGCGAAATGCGCCGCTTTTGTTTTTTATTTTTCACAGATAAAAAACAATAAAAATTTTGGACAAGCACCAGAAAGGCAGCATATGTTATGAAGAGACCATTTATCACCAAGAAGAAGGCGGAAGAGATCAGAGAAAAGTATCCGACGCCCTTCTATTTATATGACGAAAAGGGGATCAGAGAAAACGCAAGAAATCTTTACAAAGCATTTAGCTGGAATAAAGGCTTTAAGGAGTATTTTGCGGTAAAAGCCACGCCCAATCCTTCTATATTAAAAGTATTGAAGGAAGAAGGGTGCGGGTTAGACTGCTCATCGCTCACAGAGCTCATGATGGCCGATATGTGCGGCTTCGAGGGTGCTGATATCATGTTCTCCTCCAATGTGACACCCGAGGAGGACTACCGGCTGGCCGACAAGCTGGGGGCGGTCATCAACCTTGACGATATCACGCATATCGACTACTTAAACTCGCTGGTTGGTATCCCTGAGATCATCGGCTGCCGTTTCAACCCGGGCGGCCACTTTGAGCTGGAAAACAAGATTATGGACAACCCCGGTGAGGCTAAATACGGCTTTGCGCGGGAGCAGCTTTCGCAAGGGTTTAAGAAGCTGCTTGAGCTTGGCGCAAAGCGCTTCGGGCTTCACGCCTTTCTCGCGTCCAACACCACCACGAACGCGTATTACCCCAAGCTTGCGCGGCTGCTTTTTGAAACCGCAGTGGAGCTTAATCACGAAACGGGAGCGTCCATCGCGTATATCAATCTGTCGGGCGGCATCGGCATCCCTTACAGACCGGATGAGCAGGGCAGCGATATCATGGTGATCGGCGACGCGGTGCGAGAAGCGTTTAAAGAGATTATGGTGCCAGCGGGTCTTGGTGACACGGCGATCTATACCGAGCTTGGCCGGTACATGCTCGCGCCGTATGGGCATCTCGTGACCACAGCGATACATAAAAAAGAGATTTACAAGGACTATATCGGCGTGGATGCGTGTGCTGCGAACCTAATGCGTCCCGCCATGTACGGATCCTACCATCATATCACGGTGCTCGGCAAGGAAGAGGCGCCGATCGATCACAAGTATGACGTAACAGGCGGATTATGCGAAAATAACGATAAGTTCGCTATCGACAGAATGCTGCCCAGAATCGATGGCGGCGACATCCTCGTCATTCACGACGCCGGCGCACACGGTTTTGCGATGGGATATAATTATAACGGAAAGCTGCGCAGCGCGGAGCTGCTGCTTAAGGAAAACGGTGAAGTCGAGCTTATCCGCCGCGCGGAGACGCCTGAGGATTACTTCGCTACATTTAAGTATTAATTTAATAGAAATTATTAAGACCTGCGGCAACGCGATGTAAACAGTTTATGAAAAGACTCCCAAACTCCCTTATTTCTTATTGACAAGGATATATGGGTATAGTAATATGTTATATTGCATTAGCGTGCTCATAATAGGGGGGAGTCTCTCTATTTGCCGACGACGGATGCGGGTCTTTTTTTAACGGGCGGCGCACGAAAAGTGCGTATATTATTGCCTTATTACGGGAATAATCAGCGAGTGCCTTCATCTTGAAAATGTCATAATGTTACTTTGCTAACAGGAGAGTGGATAAAAAACGTATGGTGCATGAAGTCAATTATGAAAAGCGAAGCAGGATGAGCTTTTCGAAGATCGAAGAAGTCCTGGATATGCCGGATCTGATAGAGATCCAAAAGAACTCATACATTTCATTTTTGGAAACGGGACTCAGAGAAGTACTCAATGATATTTCTCCTATCACCGATTATTCAGAAAACCTGATTCTTGAATTTGTAGACTACTATATTGAAAACAAACCCAAGTACGCCGTCGAGGAATGCAAAGAAAGAGACGTGAATTTTGCTGCACCCTTGAAGGTCATCGTGCGCCTCATTAATAAAGAGACGGGTGAGATGAAGGAACAAGAAGTGTTCATGGGTGATTTCCCGCTTATGACGGAAAAGGGCACATTTATTATCAACGGTGCCGAGCGTGTTATCGTCAGCCAGCTTGTTCGATCTCCCGGTGTTTATTTCGATTTTTCAATAGACAAATCGGGAAAACAGCTATATTCGGCCACGGTAATTCCGAACCGCGGTGCTTGGCTTGAATACGAAACGGATTCAAACGACTGCTACTGGGTGCGCGTGGACAGAACGCGCAAGCTGCCCATGACGGTGCTGATGCGCGCAATGGGCTGCGGAACAAACCAGAAGATTATCGACCTTTTCGGTGATGAAGACTTTTTGCAGGCCACATTTAAAAAGGACGGCGGACAGAGCGTTGAGGACGGCCTCATCGAGATTTACCGGCGTTTGCGTCCGGGTGAGCCGCCCACGGTGGAAAGTGCACGGATGCTGATCGATTCTTTGTTCTTTGACCCAAGACGGTATGACCTTGCAAGGGTTGGCCGTTATAAATACAATAAGAAGCTTTCCATTGCAGACCGCATTGAAGGGTACAAAAGCGCGGAAAACATCGTCTCCGAAGACGGTGAACTGCTGGCCTCTAAGGGCGAAGTGATTACGCGCGACGCTGCAAAGCAGATTGAAGAAGCCGGTATCAACAGCGTTACGCTGCTCATCGGTGAAAACGAAGTGAAGGTCCTCGGCAACAATTTCGTCCGTGCGAACAGTCATTTGTCGTTTGATCCTTCGAGCGTGGGTATCAATGAAAAAGTGCATTATCCGACACTCAAAGCGATAATCGATGAGTTCGGCAGCAACGAGGAAGAGCTTAAAAAGCAGCTTAAGAGCAGCATTGAGAATTTGATTCCCAAGCACATCATCGTCGATGATATTATGGCCTCGATGAGCTATCAGATGGGCCTCAAATACGGTCTTGGCCGCACAGACGACATCGACCACCTTGGCAACAGACGCCTCCGAAGCGTAGGTGAGCTGCTCCAGAACCAGATTCGTGTGGGTCTTTCAAGGCTGGAACGTGTGGTCAGAGAGCGCATGTCCATTCAGGACATGGATGTGGCAACACCTTCTAATCTGATCAATATCCGTCCGGTCACAGCGGCGATCAAGGAGTTTTTCGGATCCTCACAGCTCTCGCAGTTTATGGATCAGACGAATCCGCTTGCAGAGCTGACGCATAAACGGCGTTTGTCGGCATTGGGCCCCGGCGGGCTTAACCGTGAGCGCGCGTCGTTCGATGTTCGTGACGTTCACCATACGCACTATGGTCGTATGTGCCCGATCGAGACGCCTGAAGGTCCGAATATCGGCCTTATCGGCTCGCTTTCCACATTTGCGCGTATCAACGAGTATGGCTTTATTGAATCGCCGTACCGCAGAATTGACAAGAAAAACAAAATTGTGACCGAAGAGATTGTCTACTTAACGGCGGATGAAGAGGATAAATACGTGGTGGCGCAGGCCAACGAGCCCATCGGCGAAGACGGCTTCTTTGCGCGTAGCCGTGTTATGTCGCGTCGCCAGGAGGAAATCGTTGAGGTGGCACGCGAAGAGGTTGATCTCATGGACGTGTCTCCCAAGCAGGTCGTCTCGGTTGCAACGGCGCTGATTCCGTTCCTGGAAAACGACGACGCCAACCGTGCGCTCATGGGCTCTAACATGCAGCGTCAGGCGGTGCCGCTGCTCGTTCCCGAAGCGCCCATTGTGGGCACGGGTATGGAGCACAAGGCCGCCAAAGATTCGGGTGCGGTTATACGCGCTTACGAGGACGGCACTGTCAAGAGCGTGTCTGCCGAAAGAATCCTCGTTCAGGAAGACAAACAGATCAGAGAATATAGTCTGATTAAATTCTCCCGTTCCAATCAGGGCACCTGCATTAACCAGTTCCCGATTGTCAGAACCGGAGAGAAGGTTATACAGGGTCAAATTATCGCAGACGGCCCGTCCACCGAAATGGGTGAGCTTGCGCTAGGACGCAACGTGCTGGTCGGCTTTATGACATGGGAAGGCTACAACTACGAGGACGCGATTCTAATCAGCGAGCGACTGGTGCGTGACGATGTGTTCACATCCATCCACATTGAAGGCTACGAAGCCGAAGCGCGCGATACCAAGCTGGGGCCTGAAGAAATCACACGCGATATCCCCAATGTGGGTGAGGACGCACTCAAGAATCTCGATGAACGCGGCGTCATTCGTATCGGCGCTGAGGTGCGCGCGGGCGATATACTCGTTGGTAAGGTGACGCCCAAGGGCGAAACAGAACTGACCGCGGAAGAACGTCTGCTGCGTGCGATATTCGGCGAAAAAGCGCGTGAAGTCAGAGACACGTCCCTTCGTGTGCCGCATGGCGAAGAAGGTATCGTTGTCGATATCAAGGTGTTTACACGTGAGAATAAAGATGAATTGACAGCAGGCGTCAACAAGCTGGTGCGCGTTTATATCGCGCAGAAACGTAAGATATCTGTGGGCGATAAAATGGCCGGACGCCACGGAAACAAGGGCGTTATCTCAAGAATACTGCCAGTGGAGGATATGCCGTTCCTGCCGGATGGCACACCGCTCGACATCGTGCTGAATCCGCTCGGTGTTCCGTCCCGTATGAATATCGGCCAGGTGCTTGAAGTGCATCTTGGCTATGTGGCCAAAGCACTCGGCTGGCGCATCGCGACACCCGTTTTCGACGGCGCGACAGAGGACGACATTATGGACCTCTTTAAGGATCTGGGGCTGGAGCCGGACGGTAAGACAGCACTATACGACGGCCGAAGCGGTGAGCCGTTTGAGAACCGCGTAACGGTCGGATATATGTACATATTAAAGCTACACCATCTCGTGGATGACAAAATTCACGCACGTTCCACGGGCCCTTATTCGCTGGTCACGCAGCAGCCACTGGGCGGCAAGGCGCAGTTCGGCGGGCAGCGTTTTGGTGAGATGGAAGTCTGGGCGCTTGAGGCATATGGCGCGGCAAACACACTTCAGGAGATACTGACCGTGAAATCGGACGACGTGGTGGGCCGCGTAAAGACATATGAGGCCATCGTGAAGGGCGAAAATATCCCCGAACCCGGCGTTCCCGAATCGTTCAAGGTGCTCATCAAAGAGATGCAGTCGCTCTCACTGGATGTTAAGGTGCTTGGCGACGTGGGCGAAGAGATTGCCATCAGGGAAAGCGTGGAAGATGATATCTCGGGTCTTGAGGTGAATATCGAGGGGGCCGAACGCGAGGGGGCCGAAAAACGAGCCGAAAAATCGCGCGACGATGATTTCTCGAACTTAAGCTTTGACGAGCTTGATGTGCCGGATCTTGACGACTTAGACAGTGACATCGATATCGACATTGATGTTGTAAAAGTAAAGAGCCGAATCAGTAAGGACGATGACATCGATGACGACGACTTTGACAGTGATGATTTGGATGATGATTTCGAAGGCGAAGATGAAGACGTCGCATCCGATGAAAATGATGCTTACGTAGGTTACGATAAAAAACTAAGCGATGATGATTTTGAAGATATAGAGATCGAATCACTCGACGGCCTGATCGACGAAGAAGACAGCCTGTACGACGATGATTTCGACGACAAAGAATAGTAAGTTTTTTTGGCATATATGAGAGGAGAGGAATTATTTGTTCGAACTTGGCAATTTTGATTCCATTCAGATTGGTTTGGCGTCCCCAGAGAAGATAAGAGAGTGGTCTAGAGGTGAGGTTAAAAAGCCCGAAACGATCAATTACCGAACACTTAAGCCCGAAAAGGATGGCCTTTTTTGTGAGCGTATTTTCGGGCCCACGAAGGACTGGGAGTGCCATTGCGGACGCTATAAGCGTGTGCGTTACAAGGGCATTATCTGTGATAAGTGCGGTGTTGAGGTCACACGCGCCAAGGTGCGCCGTGAGCGTATGGGTCACATTGAACTGGCCGCACCGGTATCCCACATCTGGTATTTCAAGGGCATACCGTCGCGTATGGGACTGCTTCTTGACATGTCCCCGCGTGACCTAGAAAAGGTGCTGTATTTTGCATCGTTTGTTGTGACAGACCCCGGCAACACACCGCTTGAGTATAAGCAGCTGCTAAACGACAAGGAGCTGCGCGAAGCTCAGGAGAAATATGGTGAAGACTCGTTTGCAGCCAAGATGGGTGCCGAAGGCGTCAAGGATCTGCTTAAAAAGATCGATCTTGAGAAGTCATCGCGCGAGCTCAAAAAGGAGCTGGAGACCTGCACCGGACAAAAGCGTGTTCGTGCCGTCAAACGGCTTGAGGTCGTGGAAGCGTTCCGCCAATCAGGCAACAAGCCCGAGTGGATCATATTGGACTGCGTTCCGATCATTCCGCCGGAGCTGCGTCCGATGGTTCAGCTGGACGGCGGCCGTTTCGCAACGAGCGATTTAAACGATCTTTATCGCCGCGTGATTAACCGCAACAACCGTTTGAACCGGCTGCTTGCACTGCGTGCGCCGGATATCATCGTGCGCAACGAAAAACGTATGCTTCAGGAAGCTGTGGATGCGCTGATAGACAATGGCCGCCGCGGACGTCCTGTAACGGGCCCTGGCAACAGACCATTAAAGTCACTTTCAGACATGCTTCGCGGCAAGCAGGGCCGGTTCCGTCAGAACCTGCTCGGCAAGCGCGTTGACTACAGCGGCCGCAGTGTTATCGTTGTTGGCCCGGATCTTAAGATGTATCAGTGCGGTCTTCCAAAAGAAATGGCGTTGGAGCTTTTTAAGCCCTTCGTCATGAAAAAACTTGTGGAAGACGGCCTTGCACATAATATCAAAAGTGCCAAGCGCATGGTAGAACGTGTGCGCAGCGAGGTTTGGGGTGCGCTGGAAACAGTGATCAAGGATCATCCCGTGATGCTTAACCGTGCGCCTACGCTGCATCGTCTTGGCATTCAGGCGTTTGAACCCGTTCTGGTGGAAGGCAAGGCATTAAAGCTTCATCCGCTTGTTTGTACCGCGTACAACGCGGACTTTGACGGCGACCAGATGGCTGTGCACGTGCCGCTTTCTGTGGAGGCGCAGGCCGAATGCCGTTTCCTCATGCTGGCTGCGAACAATATTTTAAAGCCGCAAGACGGAAGGCCGGTGGTCAGCCCCACGCAGGACATGGTTATCGGCAGTTATTATCTGACCATTCACCGCGAAGGCGCCAAGGGTGAGGGAGAATTTTTCTCGACACCCGATGAAACCGTGCTTGCTTATCAGACGGGGCATGTTGATCTTCAAGCGATGGTCAACGTACGATTCACCAAAACAATCAACGGCGAGAAACGCAGTAAGATACTGAAAACAACGCCGGGTCGTATCATATTCAATGAAGCAATGCCTCAGGACTTGGGGTTCGTGGACAGAACACAGGAAGACAGCGACTTTTTACTTGAGGTTGACTTCCTTGTGGGTAAGAAACAGCTTGGGAAAATCGTGGATTTCTGCTACAGAAAGCACGGTGAGACCAAAACGGCAGCGATGCTCGATGAAATCAAGCGCCTTGGGTTCCACTATTCCACGGTGGGCGCGATCACGATCAGTGTAAGCGATATCGTGATTCCCGAAGCGAAGGCGCAATATATCCAAAAAGCTGAGGAAAAGGTTGTCGAGATTGAAAAGAAGTTTAAAAGAGGCTTCCTCACAAATAAGGAAAGAAAAGAAAACGTCATCAAGGTGTGGGCAGATACCACAAATCTTGTGACAGATGCGCTGATGGAGGGCTTAAGCGAATTCAATCCGGTATACATGATGGCCAATTCGGGCGCGAGAGGTTCCACGAACCAGATCCGCCAGCTGGCTGGCATGCGCGGTCTCATGGCAGACCCGTCCGGTGCGATCATTGAGATTCCGATACGTGCGAATTTCCGTGAAGGCCTTACCGTTCTCGAGTTCTTTATTTCGACGCATGGTGCCAGAAAAGGTCTTGCAGATACTGCGTTACGTACGGCTGACTCGGGTTACTTGACACGCCGCCTCGTGGACGTCAGCCAGGACGTGATTGTCAGAGAGCATGACTGCTTAAAGGAAAGCGATCCCGTTAGAGGTGTATGGGTCGAGGATATCGTCGAAGGCAAGGAGATCATCGAGCCATTTATTGACAGAATTGGCGGCCGCTACGCGGCATCGGATATTGTGGATCCCAAAACGGGCGAAATTATCGTCCGCACAAACGAAATGATCACTTATGAGCATACTCGCCGCATCGAGACTGCGGGTATCAAGGGGGCCAACATCCGTTCGGTGCTGACATGCAAAACGCAGCATGGGGTATGCTCCAAGTGTTACGGTTCAGATATGTCGTCCGGCAAGCCGGTGAGCATCGGCGAAGCGGTGGGTATCATCGCTGCGCAGTCCATCGGTGAGCCCGGTACACAGCTCACAATGCGTACGTTCCATACAGGCGGCGTCGCGGGCGAAGATATTACTCACGGTCTGCCGCGTGTTGAAGAGCTTTTTGAAGCGAGAAAGCCCAAGGGTCTTGCGGTCATCAGTGAGATTGCCGGTATCGTCTCTGTGGGTGACAACCGCAAAAAGCAGGAGGTCACGGTCACAAGCGAAGACGGTATAGCTGAGGTTTATTCAATACCGTTTGGTTCGCGCATTAAGGTAAAAGACGGTGATGTGATCGAAGCGGGCGACGAGCTGACCGAAGGCTCCATCAACCCGAACGATATATTGAAGATTAAAGGCGGTAAGGGCGTTCAGAACTATATGCTTAAAGAGGTTCAGATGGTTTACCGCCTGCAGGGCGTGGAAATATCCGACAAGCATATTGAAGTGATCATCCGTCAGATGCTCAAGAAGTGCAAGATAGAAGACGCGGGAGAAGCCGATCTGTTACCCGGAGCCCTGGTGGATATTCATCACTTTGACTCGGAGAACGAGCGTATGATCCGCGAAGGTAAAAAACCTGCTACAGCCAAACGCGTGCTGCTGGGTATTACGAAGGCCTCGTTGGCCACGGATTCATTCCTGTCTGCGGCGTCGTTCCAGGAGACAACAAGAGTGCTGACAGAAGCGGCGATAAAGGGTAAATCCGATCCGTTGCTGGGTCTCAAGGAAAACGTGATCATCGGCAAGCTGATACCGGCCGGTACGGGTATGAAGCGGTATAAAAACATTGATGTGATAAAAAACATACTCAATGAAGATATAGCGCCTGAGCTTACCAGACATGATACGCAGTATACAAGCGCTTTGCTGGACGGATATGATGATCCTGCGGATTTGAACGCTGAACTGTTATAGTCGCTAAAGCGGGGGTAAAAATGCCGAAGAATGAAAAGTGTGTGGTCACAGACAGCACGATATGCAAATGGCTCGATAAGGATTGCAAAGACTGCTATATTAACGGAATAAATGACGACTCAGATGTGCAGAAGGCGCTTTCCGATTTTGAGGTCACGCTTTCATTGCTGCCGGATGGCTTTGACACGCTGCAGTCTGAAGAATGCTGTTTTTGCGTGAACGAGCCGGGCAGACGCGCAAGCTATGCGACCATTGACCTTGCGCACAAGGAACCTGAACACAAGCGCGGCATGTTTTTCGGTATCGGGAAAAAGGTGCGCCAAAGAATTGGATCACTGCTTCCTGTATCGATATCGATATGCAAGCCATGCCGGAATAATTTCCGAGTCGCTGAGTCTCTCAAATGGCTGATGATACTTGTTTTTGGCGGCATCGCCGTCGGCCTGTGTCTTTTACCGGCGATCAATGCCAATCCAGCGCTTCCCTATGGCGTCATATTGCTGGGTATACTGATTGGTTACGTGGCAGGCAAGATCGCATCAGCGGTTTATGTAAACAAAAAGAGCGCCAGGACAAGGTTCAATGTGTTTGATATCCCAGTCTGCGCAAAGATGAGAGAGAACGGTTGGTTTACTGTTCAGGATGAAGGATCTGTGACTCGCTTTCTATTTTCCAAGAAGCCAATGATAAGAAGGCTTTGCGATGTGGGTATAAAAACTAAGGAAAAGCAGGAAGATATTTAAAAAAGTCCTTACAGACTGAGGATTGACAAGTATTTTGCCTGATGTTAAAATGGCTCTGCTTGCGTTTTTTGGGGTTTTGTCCGTGATGGAGGTTATGGCTTTTGAGTATGGTGCATGAGCTATCCGAACAAGAAAGGGTAGCGGGCTTAAAGCAGGTGATGCGTTATGCACGCATGTCTATGCTCGACAAGGTATATATCGCCAAGGATGCGGATGAGGATATCATAACGAAGGTTAAAGCGGAATGCGATAAGCATAGCGTCCCCTGCGACATGACTCTGACCATGCATCAAATTGGCACGGCATGTGAAATTGAGGTCGGCAGTGCGTGCGCAGGCGTTTTAAAAGTGGGCAAGTAGGAGATTTATCCCCTTAAATGGGTTGCGAGGGGTTATTTATAGACAGTCATTACATAAAGGAGGTGAAAGTTTAAAATATGCCAACAATTAATCAGCTGGTGAAACAAGGCAGAAAGACGGCAGAGTCAAAAAGCGATTCTCCGATACTCAAGCAGTGCCCTCAGAAAAGAGGCGTTTGCCTGACGGTGAGGACCATGACGCCCAAAAAGCCGAATTCTGCGTTAAGAAAGATTGCAAGAGTTCGCCTGGTCAATGGCATGGAAGGTACGGCGTACATTCCTGGCATCGGCCACAATCTTCAGGAGCACTCTGTGGTGCTTATTAGAGGAGGCAGAGTCAAAGACCTGCCGGGCGTGAGATATCATATAGTGAGAGGCGCTCTCGACAGCGCGGGAGTGGCCAACAGAAAGCAGGCCAGAAGCAAATACGGAGCTAAACGGCCGAAGAAGTAATATTTAGGAGGATTCAACATGCCAAGACGCGGAAGCGCTCCTAAGCATGATGTACTGCCTGATCCGATATACAGATCCACCATGCTCACCAAGCTTATCAATCAGGTGATGCTGGATGGAAAAAAAGGAACAGCGCAGAAGATCTGCTATGAAGCGTTTGATATTATGAAAGAAAAATTGGGCCTTGAACCTCTTGAAGTATTCGAGAAGGCGATGGAGAACATCATGCCTGTTCTTGAGGTTAAGGCAAGAAGAGTCGGCGGTGCCACATACCAAGTACCTATCGAAGTGCGGCCTGACAGACGTCAGACGCTTGGTATTCGCTGGCTTGTGATCAATACAAAAAAGAGAAACGAACGCACCATGAAACAAAGGCTGGCCGGTGAACTTATGGATGCCTACAACGGCGCCGGCGGCAGCGTGAAGAAGCGCGAAGATACGCACAAGATGGCCGAGGCCAACAGAGCGTTTGCGCATTACAGGTGGTAGCATGAAACCAAAGGAGAATGACTGTGCCCAGAAAATATCCGCTTGAGAAAACAAGAAATATAGGCATAATGGCGCATATTGACGCGGGCAAAACCACCACGACAGAGCGCGTGCTGTTTTATACGGGAAGAACGTATAAGATCGGTGAAGTTCATGAAGGTGCGGCTGTGATGGACTGGATGGAGCAGGAGCAGGAGCGCGGAATCACCATTACATCTGCGGCGACCACCGCTGAGTGGCGCGGCCATCGTGTCAACATTATTGACACACCCGGCCACGTTGACTTTACAGTAGAGGTGGAAAGATCGCTGCGCGTATTGGATGGTGCCGTGGCTGTGTTCTGCGCCAAAGGCGGCGTTGAGCCGCAGTCGGAAACCGTCTGGAGACAGGCGACCAAGTATAATGTGCCGCGTATCGCATATGTCAACAAAATGGACATCATGGGCGCGGATTTCATGAATGTGGTTGAGATGATGAGGGAAAGGCTTAAAACCAATCCTGTACCGATTCAGTTGCCCATCGGCAGGGAAGATGATTTCAGAGGAATCATCGATCTTGTCGATATGAATGCACTGGTCTATCTCGACGAGCTTGGAACCCAGTCTGAAAAGGTGGATATCCCCGACGATTATAAAGAGCTTGCAGATGAATACCGTGTAAAGCTCATTGAGTCTGTTGCGGAGCACAACGATAAGCTGCTCGAGAAATATTTCGAGGGCGAAGAGATAAAGCGTGAAGAGCTGGTTGCCGCCATTCGTGAGGCGACGATTGCGCTTGACATTGTCCCTGTGACATGCGGTTCCTCATACCGCAATAAAGGCGTGCAGCCTTTGCTGGACTGCATCGTCGATTTCATGCCGTCCCCGCTGGATATTCCGCCAATGGTCGGAAAGAACGCGAAGGACGAGGATGAGGTGCGCAAGGCGGACGATGACGAACCGTTCGCGGCGCTGGCCTTTAAGATCATGGCTGACCCGTTTGTGGGTAAGCTCGCTTTTATGCGCGTTTATTCCGGTACATTGAACACAGGCAGCTATGTGTACAACTCGACGAAGGGCAAGCGTGAAAGAATCGGACGTCTGCTGCAGATGCATGCGAACTCACGTGAGGAGATTGAACAGGTCACAGCCGGCGATATCGCTGCGGCTGTCGGCTTTAAGCAGATCACCACAGGTGACACGTTATGCGACGAAAAGCACCCCATCATACTTGAAAAGATGGAGTTCCCCGAACCCGTTATCGAGGTTGCGATTGAGCCCAAGACAAAGGCCGGTCAGGACAAGATGACGATGGCGCTTATGCGTTTGGCTGAGGAAGACCCGACTTTTCGGACATACACTGATACCGAGACTGGTCAGACGATCATCGCGGGTATGGGTGAGCTGCACCTTGAAATTATAGTGGATCGTATGATGCGCGAATATAAGGTGGAAGCAAAGGTCGGCAAGCCTCAGGTGTCTTACCGCGAGACCATCCGCAAGACGGTTACCGCGACCGGGCTTTACAAGAAGCAATCGGGTGGCAGAGGCCAATATGGCCATGCCGTCATCACGATCGAGCCGCTTGAGCCGGGCAGCGGGTATGAATTTGTGGATAAAATCGTCGGCGGCGTTGTTCCCAAGGAATATATCCCTGCCATAGACGCCGGTATTCAGGAAGCCTCTAAAAACGGCATATTGGCCGGTTTTGAGGTGATGGACTTCAGAGCCACGCTCACTGACGGATCGTACCACGATGTGGACTCGTCTGAAATTGCGTTTAAGATTGCCGGATCGATGGCATTCAAAGAAGGGATGCGCAAGGCATCACCCGCGCTTCTGGAGCCCATTATGGCTGTTGAAGTACATGTTCCGGATGATTATCTTGGAGACATTATGGGCAACCTTAACTCAAGAAGAGGTCACATTGAAGGAACGGAACTGCGCAGCGGTGTGCAGGTGATCCGTGCGGCGACGCCGCTTTCCGAGATGTTTGGTTATGCGACGGATCTTCGGAGCCGGACGCAGGGCCGCGGCACGTTTACGATGCAGTTTTCACACTACAACGAGGTGCCAAAGAGCATAGCGGAAAAAATTATCGGTTAGTTAACCAAGATATGAAACGGACAGGCAGCAGCGTTTATGCAAATGATAAGATCCGTTTATAAACCAAATATGATTGAAACGAAGAATGATTAGGAGGAGAAATCAATGGCAAAATCGAAGTTCGAAAGAAACAAACCCCATGTTAACATCGGAACAATCGGTCACGTTGACCACGGTAAAACAACGCTGACAGCTGCAATCACAATGACTCTCGCACAGTCAGGCAAAGCGGCCGTCATGAAGTATGACGAAATTGACAAAGCGCCTGAAGAAAAAGAGAGAGGCATTACGATCAACACAGCTCACGTTGAGTATGAGACGGACAACCGTCACTACGCGCACGTGGACTGCCCGGGCCATGCTGACTATGTCAAGAACATGATCACTGGTGCGGCTCAGATGGACGGCGCGATCCTTGTTGTGTCGGCTGCTGACGGCCCGATGCCTCAGACGCGTGAGCACATCCTTCTTGCTCGTCAGGTTAACGTGCCTTATATCGTTGTTTGCCTTAACAAGGTAGACCAGGTTGACGACGAAGAGCTGCTTGAGCTCGTCGAAATGGAAGTCAGAGACCTGCTTTCATCTTACGAATTCCCAGGTGACGATCTTCCGGTTGTCAAGGGCAGCGCGCTTCAGGCGATGAATGCTCTAATCGAAGGCAAGGATGCGGCGACAGCTCCCGAATGCAAGTTCATCTTCGATCTCATGGATGCGGTCGACGACTACATTCCGACTCCGGAAAGAGCTGTTGACAAGCCGTTCCTGATGCCTGTTGAAGACGTATTCTCCATCACTGGCCGTGGCACGGTTGCCACAGGCAGAGTTGAGAGAGGAACTGTCAAGGTTCAGGAATCCGTTGAGATCGTCGGTATGACCGAGAAGACAAGAGACGTTGTTGTTACAGGCGTTGAAATGTTCAGAAAGCTTCTTGATCAGGCCATGGCTGGTGATAACGTGGGTCTGCTGCTTCGCGGCGTGCAGAGAAACGAAATCGAGCGCGGTCAGGTTCTTGCGAAGAAGGGTTCCATCAAGCCGCATACCCATTACAATGGTCAGGTTTACGTGCTGAAGAAGGAAGAGGGCGGCCGTCATACACCGTTCTTCAACGGTTACAGACCGCAGTTCTACTTCAGAACAACAGACGTGACAGGCAGCATCACGCTTCCGGAAGGTACCGAGATGGTTATGCCTGGCGATAACATCACGATGGAGATCAAGCTCATCACTCCGATCGCTATCGAAGAAGGTCTACGTTTTGCTATCCGCGAAGGCGGCAGAACAGTTGGATCCGGAGTTGTGACAAGCGTTATCGAATAATTTACCTTACACAAATCAAAACCGGTATTGCTGAAAAGCAACGCCGGTTTTTTGGCTCTATGTCAATGGTTGGGGTGACGTAGACAAAAGTAATTATTACAGGGTTCCGATCACATTCAAGTGATCGGAATCCTGTTAGCATTCAGAGTTAGTAAAATTCGGCGCCGGAAGTTCTCAAA
>JAEWQS010000112.1 GCA_023399095.1 Bacillota bacterium | reverse complement strand
ACTAAGGGAAGGTCAATCGATAGAACTTAGTCATGCAAAATTCATCCATAAAAAGTTGCGTAGTACAAGTCAGCTGGTTTCTTTTGTCCGCGCATTAGATTTATTACGTGAAAAGGGAAGTAATCCGGACCAGTATCTACTTAAGAATACCCTTGTAATACAAGAGCTAGCACTATACTATGCAAAAAAAGAGAACATCGACCGAACATTTTTTGCTTATTTTATCTCGAAGAATTCTCCACAGGATAAAACCAATTACCGGCCGATTATGGAAATCCTTCTATCGTATCTTGAAAACTCCACCGTTTACTGTCGGGAAAATGTTTTAAATGCTTTATATGCTTTGGGTAATTCATATGCAGTAGAAAATGCCCTTCAGATCATAAACGAACGACAATGGTTTCATCATCAAAAACTATTATCGGACGGACTAATAACCTTTACCGGTGACAAGGAGGAATTGGCGAATCGTTTATGGGGTCACTTAAACAATTGGGATGAGAATCTGATGGTATCGGTAGTACAGTTCATTACAGCTAGTTCAGAGAGTTTTAAAGAACGTTTTTATGTGGCGCTACAAGAGGATGACTTGAGATTAGAAATCAGACTTGCTATATTGAGGTATTTTAGGCGTTATTACTACGAACCAGTCTACCCAGTGTTAATATCCTATCTAGAGAGCGGCAATATGGAGGATGAGAACATTAAAATTGTAACCGCTTCGGTACTTGACCGATATCCGGGAGAGGAGACAGTGAAAATACTAAAAGCAGCTTTGCAACATTCCAATTGGTATTTGCGATACAATGCTGCTTCATCTCTTAGAAATCTAAAGGTTACTACAGATGAGCTTGTTGATATACTGAGTGGCAATGACCGTTATGCAAAAGAAATCTAAACTTACATGATAGATAGGTGATTGCGAAACTAACTCTAAATTGTAACTTATTTTAACTAGAGTAAAGAAAGGTTGTATTTTTTCACTCTTATACGGCTAATCATTATTTACAGATATGACAAATAGACAACTGCTATGCAGTTGTTAACGAAGTGACTATAGGATAAGTTATGCTATTAACGGTTTTAAGCTTCGTAGGTATTGATGTTGATTGATTTTATCCGCAACAAGAACTGTTATTAGTTGTGTAATCCCTCCTAACAAGAGGTCTGCATGAAGTGTTTTTTCATTTTGTGTTTTTCTACCAGCAACACAGAAGCTATCTTTCAGGTGATTAATTGTTTTTTCTACATTTACCCTGATTTTATAGGTTTTATCCCATTCAACAGACCCACGTAAGGTTCCAGGATATGCTCTTAAATTCTTCTCTGGATAAATATAAATCATGCGGCCACAGGATGAAGTCGTACAGGGATTATCACAATGACAAACTCGGCGTTTGGTTTTGGTCTCTTTATTGTATTCCCACTTCATTTTGGGGCATACAAATTTCATAGTAGGTAAACCACAACGAAGATGAGTTTTACTTCCTTCTCTACGCATTGGAAGTGATGAATCATGTGGACAGCAAGGGATTCCGTTTTCGTTCATGGTGTATCCAGTATCTTCTTTACTAAGTTTCACACGTAAAGGGATATATGCTTTTTCATAATGAAATTCATGAAAAAGATCATGATATATCTGGATTGTATCAAATGCAGCATCACCTAGAAATATCTTCGGATTGATGAGAGGGTGCTTTGTCAAGAAATCCTTTAGTACCGGGATTAAAGCTTTAGAGTCTGCAAGAGATTTATCCTCATCAGGGGAATCAGCTTTCTTTTCTACTACGATATCAGGATGAGAAGACAAAAAATCTTTGTTATAGAACGTGATGTCACGAACGATGCCAAGTCCATTGGTTATGAGACCAAACTTATAAGAATAGCAAAAATGTCCATTGATGTACATTTGCTGGATTGCAGAATTTGCAGCTGCGTGAGAAGGCATAGCTCTATAGGCTGCTTTGTATGGATCGTAAGAGTCATCAAGATTCTTGGATTTTTTATATGCTTTTAACTGTTTAATGATACGGTTTGCGAACTTAGGATTATTTTCAGTGACCCAAGCTTCAATACCAGAAGTATCAAACAGTGTCATGGATGCAAGTTCAGAGTTAATTTTTTGACAGATTGGCTCGGTCAAATCAACAAGATGATCGAATGTCGATTGTAAGTCCGGAAGAAAATCTTGTTTAAAACGAGTGAATTTAGAAGAGTCAGGAACAACATCAAATCCACAGAAATCACGTAATTCTTTAGAGTATTTAAGAAATGTAATTAATAGTGAATCTGTAGGAATCGAAAAAATACGCTGTAAAATAAGAGCCCAAAGCATTGGAAAAAGCAAGTGCTTACGTGGTCTTCCGGTGGAAGCGTGGAAATGAATTAGAAAAGATACCGGAACAATTTCCTCTAAATTAATAGTCTGTTCAAGAAGTTCAAGGAATTCATATTTGTCATTTTGAAATTTTTCTTGGCAATCTTGAAAAATATTTGCCAAAGAAAGCTGTTTGTATGGTATCATATAGGTACAACTCCTTTCTTGGTGTGTGGTGTAAAATTTTTGGTCGTACTTAAATTTTACCACAAATCAGTGAGGAGTTGTTTTATTTTGTAAGAAAAAATATCCCGTATTTATGCGGGGTGTGGCGTTTCGCAAACGCCTAAGTAAGGTATACGGAAAAGGAGATAAATGATGTAATCAATAAGATGTGTTGCTTTAAGGATGCTGCTTTATTACGTAGAGAAATGTATAATTACAAATTTATTAATCGGACTTTCAATGGTCAATTTTATTGGAAAGAGAAAGTCCAACCAAATCCAGAACAATATGATTTGCAAGCCAAATAACTAAAACAACAGGAATGAAAAAAATCCTCATCGTCACCGATAAGGATTGTATCTATAGTTACGTTAAACAACCTACTCAAAGCATAGAGATTATCAATATTAGGTAGGCATTCACCCCATTGCCATT
>JAEWQS010000086.1 GCA_023399095.1 Bacillota bacterium | reverse complement strand
GTCGGACTCTATCAGCTCATTGTATCCATCTACATGCTCGCGGCCACATTTGCGTCTTCGGGCATCGGCATCGCTGTGTCCAGGCTCACGGCGGAAGCTGTGGGCAAAAGCGGCGGCAGTTCAACATCCAACGTGCTAAGAAGGGCTGTTGCCATCAGCCTGCTGCTGGGCGCGTTGTTTGGTATCATGCTTTATCTGCTATCCGACATCATCGGTGCCAAATGGCTGGGCGACGCGCGAACAGTGCTTTCTGTAAAAGCGCTCGCACCGGGCTTGCCGTTCATGGCATTAACATCGTGCTTGCAGGGATATTTTTATGGCATGCGAAAGGTATTAAAGCCTGCGGGACAGATGATGTTTGAACAGATGGTGCGCATCATGCTCATCATGCTGATACTAGAGGCATTTTTGCCCAAGGGGCTTGAGTGTGCATGCTTCGCGATTATCCTTTCCTGCATGATATCCGAAGCACTGTCCTGCTGCTTTGGTTTTATTCTCTACAGGATTGATAAACGCCAAAGCGGCCTTGCTGTCGTCAACGAGCAAGGCATGACAAAAAAGATCGTTCATATATCCCTGCCCATTGCCATCAGCTCTTATATTCGCATGGGGCTGAGAACAGCGGAGAACACGATGATTCCTGCGGGTCTTCGAAAGTTCGGCGCAACCAGCAAGGAAGCACTCTCGCAGTTTGGGCAGATTGGCATGGTGATGCCGATTATATTCTTCCCTTGCGGCATACTCGCGGCGGTTGGCACGCTGCTGATCCCTGAGGTGTCTGAAGCGCATGCCGTCAAAAACATGAAAAGAGTGCAGTACATTTTCGCCAATGTGTTTCAAAACACAATACTTCTGGCGGTATTATTCTGCGGCGTTTTCGTGGCGTTCGCCACGGATTTTGGCCTTCTTTTCTATCAAAGCGCAGATATCGCGCGCTTGCTGATGGCGCTTGCACCGCTGGTGCCGCTTATATACCTTGACTTTATCGTGGATTCCATGCTCAACGGACTCAATCAGCAGTTTCAGACGCTCAAGATCAATATACTGGATTCCGTGCTGCGTATTGTATTGATATTCTTTCTGGTGCCCAAGTTCGGCATGACCGCGTATATTATAATTCTCTACGTGAGCGCGTTTTTGAACGGCACACTAAGCATTCGGCGCTTGCTGATAACGAGTCAAACGAGGATCCCCTTCGCGGACTGGATCATAAAGCCTCTGCTCAGTGTCGCCGCATCCGCCGTCTTCGTCAGGCTGTTATTCCAATTCATTGTGGGCGGCAGCGCTATAACCGCTTGGAATTTGACGCTCAAAATCATACTGATGATCGCTGTCTATATTCTTTTGCTTTTTATTACCGGCAGCCTAGACAAAGACGACGTGAGTTGGTTCAAACACATGATAAAAGGGATGAAAAAATAGGGGCATTTATCACGGTATGTGCATCTTTGTTCACTAGCCTTGAGAGTATATGGTGTTTTGTGGTACAATTTAAAAAGGAGTGAGATCGAAATGTCAAAAAGAAAAGTATGTATATCATCAGTGTTTCAGGCCAATGCTGATGAAATATGGGATAAGCTGCAGCAACTCAGCACCTTGCAATATATTGCAGCGCCGTTTGCGACGTTTGCTCCGCTTGAGAATACGGGGTTGGTCTGGTGCAAGGGTCAGATATCATCATTTATGCTTAAATTGTTTGGGATTGTGTCCTTCGGAACACACACGATAAAGGTTCTGGAGTTTGACAAGCCCACACTGACTGTTTATACGAACGAAGCTAATAAATGGGTGCCTGTGTGGAACCATAAGATATGGCTAGAGCGGATCGATGAAAAAACTGTGAGATATACCGATGAAGTGCAGATTGATGCAGGCTGGAAAACGATTTTCGTTTTTTGGTGGAGCCAAATGTTTTACAGACACCGGCAGAAAAAATGGAGGAAGCTTTTAAAAGCGTATAATACGAAATGAAAAAGCAATTGCTAAATACGCTCCAACGCTGCCGAAAGACGCATAATAAAAGGAGATAGGTATGGCGAAATTTATCATCGTGGTGATGGACAGCGTGGGCGCGGGTGAGATGCCCGATGCGGCGCGCTTCGGAGACGAGGGATCGGACACGCTCGGACACATCATTGAAGCGTATCCCAATATCAAGCTCGATAACCTCTCAAAGCTTGGTTTGTACAAAATAAAGAATCTGAAGTGTGAAGGCCCTGTCACGGGCGCCTATGGCAAGGCGGCAGAGCTGTTTGCGGGCAAAGACACCACGGGCGGCCATTTTGAGATCAGCGGTCTCATCATGGACAAGCCGTTACCAACATTTACCACTGATGGCTTTCCCAAAGACTTTATGGAGCAGTTTGAAAAAGCCATCGGACGCGGTACGCTGGGCAACTATGCTGCATCCGGCACAGAGATCATCAAGCAGCTGGGTGCGGAGCATGTAAAAACGGGCAAAATCATCGTCTATACGTCTGCGGACAGCGTGTTCCAGATCGCAGCACACGAGGAAGTCGTGCCGCTGAGTGAACTATATGCGATATGTGAAACAGCAAGAAGCATGCTGGTGGGAGACCTCGGTGTGGGTCGTGTGATTGCCCGCCCGTTTATCGGAGAGGAAGGCCATTTTGAGCGCACCAAAAATCGCCGAGATTTTTCGTTTGAGCCGCCGGGCGAGACGATACTCACCGCAGTGAAAAACGCAGGTCTGGAGGTTGTGGGCATCGGCAAAATCGAAGATATATTCGCGGGTGTCGGCCTCACGCAGAGAAACCATACGCGCGACAACGATGCAGGCATCACCGCCACCGTAGACGCGATCAAAGCGGATTTTGACGGCCTTGTGTTCACCAACCTTGTGGACTTCGATATGCTTTACGGACATAGAAACAACGTGCAGGGCTACAAAGAGGCGCTGGAAGCGTTGGACGCGCGTATTCCAGAGATGCTTGAGGTCATGCGGCCAAATGACATCATTCTATTTACAGCGGATCACGGCTGCGACCCGACCACGGCCAGCACCGACCATTCGCGAGAATACATACCGATACTCATTTACGGCGACACGGTGAAGGCAGGTATGGATATCGGCGTGCGCTCGACCTTTGCGGACATAGCGGCCACGGCAGCCGAGTTCTTTGCCCTTAAAGATTGGCATGTGGGCACATCGTTTTATAAAGAAATTTCAGGAGGACTTAAAAAATGACGACGGAAAGAATACATTTTGCGTGTGAAAAGCTTAGAGAAAACACGGATCAACGTCCCGAACTTTGCGTGGTGCTGGGCAGCGGTCTGGGTGCTTATGCGGAAACACTGGAAGACGCGCAGGCGGTCGATTACGCGGCGATACCCACGTTTCCGGTATCCACCGTACAAGGGCATGCAGGCCGTTTGGTTTTCGGCAAGAAGTATGGTGTCAGCGTCGTTTGCATGCAGGGGCGTTTCCACTGCTATGAAGGATATACGGCCGCGGAGACGGTGATACCGCTGCGCGCGCTCATCAAGCTCGGCATCAAAAAGCTGCTGATCACTAACGCGGCAGGCGGCGTGAACACGGGCTTTAAACCGGGCGATATTATGATCATTGAGGATCATATCAACTTCACGTTTTTTAATCCGCTCACAGGGGCCAACATGGACGATTTTGGTCCGCGCTTTCCCGATATGTCCTACGCCTATGACAAACAGCTGATTCAGGCGCTCAAGGATTCGGCAGCGAGCAACGGCATCGATATCAAGACGGGCGTTTACGCAATGATGTCAGGCCCATCATATGAGTCTCCCGCTGAAATTAGGGCGCTGCGTACGCTGGGCGCGGATGCGGTCGGCATGTCGACTGTGCCGGAGATCATTGCAGCGGCGCACGCAGGCGTGAAATCGGCGGCGCTGTCTTGCATCACCAATATGGCAGCGGGCATACTCGACCAGCCGCTTAATCACGAAGAAGTCATGGAGACGGGGCGCGTCGCGGCGAGCCGGATTCAAACGGTTATCGACGGGTTTATTGAACGCTTAGCTTGACCCAAATAATAGTACAGATTATAAGGGCGTGTACGATTAAACGTATGCGCTTTTTTTACCCTATATTGACATGTGATATCGTATAAAGTAGAATATATCTAAAAGATATATAACAGGAGCGTATATGAAAAACGGCAAGACTGGATATGTTATCCTTGGGTTGCTCACGGAAGGGCCGATGACGGGATACGATATCAAAAAGATCATTGATTTCAGGTTCAGCTTCTTTTGGAACGAAAGCTATGGGCAGCTGTATCCGATGCTAAAGGCTCTCACAGAAGATAACCTGATTACAGCCGAAAAACACAAAGAAGGACGCAGCAAAGTCACATATGCGATCACGCCGGAGGGGAGAAATACTCTCACCCAATGGCTCGAAGCACCCGTGGAAAAAGAAACTGTACGCTTCGAGCTGTTGCTTAAAATGTACTTTTCAGGTGAAACTAGCGCAGCTGTGATGAAAAGTCACGTACAGGCGTTTATGGACACACACCATCAGCAGCTTGTTATGCTCGATATGTTTGAGAAAGACCTTAGGTCAATAGCCGACGAAGACAACCACAAAGATGTTCTTCGTGTGATTGACTTCGGGCAAAAGGTATACCGTGCTTATCTTGAATGGTGTGAGGAAACGATACACTATCTTGAGGAAAGAGAGAAGTCATGCGAGAATGACACTCTTTGAGACAATATTCGTAGTTGAGACTGAATTGCATGAAATATTTAAAATGAACGGAGAAAATAATGGGTTTCTCGTTAGTTGGTTTATTAATAACAGCTACCATACTGCTGCCTAATCTCCTTATGATCTTTTTGCCGCCAAAAGAGTTACCAAGTAAAGTAAAGGATGCTGGTGCCTTTTTCACAATCATTGAGCGGATAGGGCAGGCGGCCTGCTTTTTATTGCCTGTTTTCTCGAAGGATTTTATAGAATCTGCCTATATCAACATTTCGTTCATTATCGGGGCGGTCTGTGTGGCTTTTTATTATGGACTTTGGATAAGATACGCGATTAAGCGTGACTTTGCGTTCCTATTTGCGCCGCTTGCATTTATACCCATTCCGATGGCTGTGTTTCCGGTTTTGGCCTTTGCTTTTATCGCCGTATGGATATGCTCGATCTGGCTGGGTATAGCGGCTATCGTTCTGGCAGTGGGTCATTTTGCTAACAGCTGGGTGTCATTTAAAGATTTAAAAGCCTCGCGACATGACGCTGTTTAAGCTTTATTCGAATATTTTGGGCCTGCCGTATGCGTTCCAGTCCGCGTTGACCATCACGCCGCCGCTCACTATGTTGTTGTATATGCGCTTGTCGACGGTACGTTTGCACACAACGCCCACGAACCCGCTGACCGCTTCGTAGATGTAACCGTGACGTCCCACAATGCCCATGTGAGAAACGTGCCCGTCGTCCGACATGTAAAACACGATGTCGCCGGGCAGCAGCTCGTCCTTGGTGATGGGGGTGCAGTAGTCATAATATGTATCGTTTGCGGTGCGGTCGGTGTATCTGTCATAAAGCCCCAATTCATTTGCCGCATACCACCAAAGGCCGCTGCAGTCCCACGCGTAATTCTCGGGATATTGCAGGCCTTTTTCTTCAGCCTTTTCTGCGATCGCTTGAAAATATTCAAGCCGCCCGTTATCGAAATAATCGGGATATTTGCGGTACATGGTGTTTATGAACTCATCTGTGATTTGCGTTCCCTGACCGCCGATAATATATTGGCCGCCCACGCAGGTGTCGAGAAAATCGAGCAGCGCTGCTACGTCGCCCTCGGGCTCGGGCTCATCTGCGTACTTTTTTTCATAATAAGCGCGCTGAGCTTCAGATTCCTGCGCTGTGAGTGGCTGACATGCGACTGTGAGCACCACGGCGATGACAAGCCAAATGCAAGCAACAATTTTTATCTTCGTTTTCATGTGACAAATTATATATACTTTCACAATCTATATCAAGCGTTTCGTTATCAATTGCGACAAATCCATATCAATCAGTCATTAGAATATATGCAAAGTCTTCGGGAAAAACTATTTTCAAAAGCAAAAAAGGGGATATTCGGTTATGAAAAGGATATTGGTTATCGCGCTTGCGATCGTATTGGTATTCGCGTTTGCTACGACTGCATACGCGGAAGGTTTTACGGCGCAGGCCAAGGGATATATACTCATCGACGCCAATTCGGGCAATGTGCTGGCCGAACAGAACGCGGACGAGCAGCTGCCGTGTGCCAGTGTGGCAAAGGTGATGTCTATACTGCTGTTTTTGGAAGCGGAGGAATCGGGACGATTGTCGCTTGGCGATAATGTGACCGTCAGTGACCACGCGGCCTCAATGGGCGGCACGCAAGTCTTTTTGGATGTCAACACCACACACTCTGTGGAGGACATGCTTAAAGCCACAATTGTATGCAGCGCCAACGACGCAACTGTGGCGCTGGCGGAAAAGATGGCGGGCAGCGAGGACGCATTCGTGGAGATGATGAATAAAAAAGCGGGTGTGATGGGCATCAAATCGACTTTTGTCAATGCAACAGGCCTTGGTGACGAGCAGAAAATCAGCGCGCGCGATGCGGCAACGATTTGTCAGCAGCTTGTGAAATATGACCTGTTCTATAAGTGGAGCGGCATATGGATGGAAAACTACGTGCATCCGGATGGACGTGAAACCGAAATGGTAAACCAGAACCGGCTGGTGCGGTATTATGAGGGCTGTGACGGCCTGGCGACGGGATCTTCGGGAGCGGCCGGATATTGCATCGCAGCGACTGTAAAACGCAGCGGCGGCCGGTTTATTTATGTGGCGCTCGGCGCACCCAACAGCTCCACGCGCTTTGATGAAGCCAAAGGAGCCTTTGACTTTGCGTTTGCGGGCTTTACTGCCAAAACCATCGTGACCGAGGGGCAAAAGCTGGGCAGCGATCTGGCCATCGTTGGCGGCACAGCACCGTTTATCGATGTATACGCTGGACAGGGCTTTTCCACGCTGATTGAAAAAGGCATGGAAGGAACGCTTGAAAAGGAACTTGTGTTGCTCGAAAACATCACCGCGCCTGTCGAGGAAGGACAGGTGGTCGGATATTTGCGCATACTGCTTAACGGGGAAGAGATCGGACGCGTGGATGTGGTCGCGAAGCAAGACGTGGCGGAAAGAAACTTTGGCAACGCCTTTAAACGTATATTGATGTGGTGGCTGTTTGCATAACGTTGACACGCATAGCGCTCTACTGTAGAATGTCTGCGGACGGAGGTTGCTATGCGTATACTGATTGTGAATGATGACGGCATTCATGCCAAGGGATTGCGGACACT
>JAEWQS010000045.1 GCA_023399095.1 Bacillota bacterium | reverse complement strand
TCCCATTTGATCTGATGAATGAAGTCCCCTTCCGCCACAACCGGAACGGCAACCGGCTCCATGCACTTTATCTCCATCTATTTTGCACGGCGCTTGGCCGGCGCTTTTTTCATCGCCTTCTCGGTCTGCTCCACGCTCTTCTTGAGTGCTTCCATGAGATCGATCACGTTGGTCTCGGGCGCATTGGGCTGAGTAACCACCTGTTTACCTTTGATCTTGGCGTCGATAACGTCGCGCAGTGCTTCGCGGTATTCATCGGTGTATTTGGACGGATCGAACGCCGTTGTCAGATTGCCGATCAGCTTTTCCGCGATGTCCATCTCCTTGGCGTCGATCTTGGCTTCATGCGGCAGCGACGGCACCTCGCTCACGGGGCGAATCTCGTCCGGGTAGAATATCGTCTCCATCACCAGTGCTTCACCATAAACGCGCAGCACGCAAAGCGTCTGTTTGTCGCGCATGGTCACCTTCGCCACCGCGATGCGGCCCGAACGGCTCATCGCCTCACGCAGCAGGCTGTACGCTTTGTCGCCCATCTCAGGCTGCGGCGCGAGGTAGTACGTCTTATCGAAATAGATCGGGTCGATCTCGCTGAGTGCCACAAAGTCCACGATCTCAATAGAGCGCGCCTGCACCTCGGCCTTGGCCGACTCAATATCCTCGTTGGATACGATCACAAATTTGCCCGGCTCATATTCAAAGCCCTTGACGATATCGTCCGGTTTAACCTCCTCGTTGCAGTTAGGGCAAACCTTCTGATATTTGATGGGCGTGTGGCACTTTTTATGGATCGAGCGGAAGCGAATGTCCTTCTCCTCCGTCGCGGCAAACATTTTGATGGGAATGCTCACCAGCCCGAAGCTGATGGTGCCTTTAAACATCGCATGCATGGCATATCCTCCATGTGTTGATGTGTTTAATATTCCCGAATAGCGCCTCTATTATGATCTTATTCATAACAATGCCGTTTCGAATTAGAAAACCGCCTAAAAATTCAGCAGGTCGATTATTATTCGCCGTTATTATCATAGGCATAACAATTTTTGGTAGCCTTGGTGGTCTTGTGTTATAGTAATATTAAACTCTGTGTACAATTTAACTTTTATTGATTATGATGTTAGGATTAGGGCTATACATGCGACGAATTCGGCATGTTAGTAAAAAGTATTTTTGACTATACATAAATAAATATATTGATTAAGAAGAAAGTGGTTAATGAAATGATTAGAGGTATAAGCTTTGAGGTTCCAAACGATAGATTTCCCGTTATTTATATGGTCTTAGAAAACACTGAGATTAGAAAATACTATTGGTATATTGTAGAAGAGGATGTTATAGATAATTTTTTTAAAAGCAATAAGTATGCGGGAGCTGAATTTGAAGTCGTAATAAACGATGAGACTTGTTATGCTATTTTTTTAAACTTGCAAGCATATAATTCTGAAAGCGATTTTATAAAAATTAGGAGCTATACCGACTTTTTAGAAAGTAAATGTGAACTAATATTTTGACGACAATATATACATCGCTATCTACGCAAAAGATAAAAGCATAATTGAGAAAATAAAGCAAAATGCTGAGAAACATGATTTTAAAAATATAAATTATATTACGGATGAAAATGATACAAGAAAAGAGTTGCGTCTTTGATCGCCGAGGTGAATATTTCGGCTAAATGAAAAGAAAGTAAGATAACTATTATCTATAATAATATTTCAGACTTGATAAATATCTTCTAAAGGTTGTATGAGCGGCATTACGACATCCGCGGGAGTGTGGTCAACATCGTGCGGACGGATGGTAAGCTTATTGAAGGATATCCCTAAGACGAGTTCGGCAACTAGCAAACGACGAAATGTGACGAAAACGGCAACCCCATTCTCAATCCGAGCAACGAGGTGTTTGAGAACGAGGTGTTACACTAGCAGCATCACATATACAAGTACAGGGTTGCAGTTTTTGCACCCTCGCTTCGCTGCGAAAACCGCAGGAAGAGTATCTGGATAGGTTCAGAGAATTAAAAAAAGATCCTTCTTTTAATGGATGCTCCTGGTTTGGATTAAAATTTGTGAGAGGAACTATAAGAGATTACATCTTTATCATTCAGCCCGAGCATTTAAATGAGATAAAAACGCAGTTTGATATTTTCCTGAGCACAAAATGGAGCTCTGTGTTCGCAAAGCTGGTAATATAATGCACACTCATTGCATCAAGTAAAAGCTCCCGAAAACATATACCATCGGGAGCTGAAACATCAATCGTTTACTTCTGCCAAGACGTGCCGATGAAAACCACAAAACCCCACCGTCGCGTCCATGTCAGTACTTATATTGAGAACATCACCCTTTCACTGTTAAACATGCGTGTCAGAACATACATGAATGCGACAGAAAAAACAACATTGGCCGCCATCGTGACGATGATGTGCATGGGCTGGTATGTAAATGAAAAGATACCAATCATGCACTGTACGCTATTGTATACAGGTATGAGATACCATGCCGCATTTGTCGGCGCACCGTCTCCAAACATCGCTGTGATGCCAATCAGCATGACAATGATCATGAGGGGCATGACTGAAGTGGTGGCCTCCTTAACTGTTTTTGAAAATGCGGAGACGACCGAGAGCAGCGAAATAAAAACCAAAATTGTGGAAAGGATGACCAACAGCAGCAGCGCGTAATCGGCAATTGAATACACTGCCGCATTCATTCCCTCAGTCCCAAAGCCCATCAGTTTTGGCAGCGCAAGCATTGTTCCGATAAAGCTGGACATGCCGCTCAGCAAAGCGAGCGTGCTTAGGCTGATGATCTTGCCAATTGCTAGCTCGCTTCTTTTTATGGGTGTCGCAAGCAAGGTCGCAATGGTTCCTCTTTCTTTTTCACCCGCAATCGACTCTGGCGCTATGCCCATACACCCGCTGAACATGAAAACCATCAACAGCATAGGCAGCATCATCGAAAAAATCTCACCAGTCACATCTTTATCCGAAGCCAGATTGTAAGCCTTATCAGCGTTGTTGATGTCAAACCTGTTGGCCAGCTTGGATTCATAGTGATCAAAATATTCCAGCACAATCGAATAAGCGTTTGCGGATTCAGTTGATGTGGAGTTAAAATAAACCTCAATGTTTGGCGGCATTTGCGATGTGTCCGAAGCGTTGTAATTTTCAACCAAAGCGTCAAAATCTTTGGGGAAGACGATCAACATGTCTGCATTCTTGTCCATAATATCCGATTTGGCAGCATCAATAGCTTTTTCGTCCGTGTCTGTGATTTCAAAATCCATAGCGGCAATATCATTTGCCACAGAGTCTGGCATGTTGCTGATAAAAACTTTGTAAACATACGTATCATCAACTGAAGTAAACGATTTGAGTGCATCACCCATCACCGAATACATCAAAAAGATCATCAGACCGGGTAAAAGGAGTGTTGTAAAGACCAGCCTTTTGTCACCAAAGAATTTGGCGAATTCTTTTTTAATTATCGTCAGAGTATTGCTTCTCATAATTCTTCACCCACCGTCTTTGCATATAACTCGAAGAAAATATCCTCAAGCGGTTTTGATGCGGTTATTTCTGTCAGCGATCCGCATAGTGTCATTTTGCCCTCGATGATTATGCCGATGCGGTCGCAGAGCTTTTCCGCAAGATTGAATATATGTGTGGATAAGATGATGCTCTTACCCTGCTGCCTAAGCTCCAGTAAAAAATCTGTGACGACCTTCGCGGTAAGAACATCGAGGCCGTTTGTGGGCTCATCAAAAATGATGATATCCGGATCGTGGACAATGGATATGACAAGAGATACTTTTTGCTTCATGCCCGAGGAAAGGTTCCCAATTTTCACTTCTGAAAATTTATCTATACCGAATTTTTCAAACAGTCTTTGCTGACGCTCTTTTCTGATTGATTGTTCAACCCCATAAAGATCTGAAAAGAAATCATACAGATAATTTGGCGTAAAGCAGTTTTCTAGTTTTAGTTCGCTGGTCAGGAACCCAATTTGGCCTCGGATATGAGAGGGGTCATTCAGTATGCTCATTCCGTTAACCGTTACGTCACCCGAATCGGGACGAAGCAGCGTTGAAATGATGCGGAGCGTTGTTGTTTTTCCGGCTCCGTTTGGGCCAAGAAGCCCGAATATCTCACCTTTATACGCAGTGAAAGATAGATCGTTAACAGCTACTCTTATTTTCTCATTTGTTTTTTCGATCCTGCGCTGCTTGCTTGAAATTGAAAATGTTTTTGTGAGATTCTTTACACACAGAACCTCTTGTGTTTTTATTTCATTGTTCATTTATACACCTCTTTTCAGTTACCCAATATTATAACGTCAAGCGTTATAACGACAAGCGTTATATCGTATTCCGTTATAAACTATATCGCCAAGCCATATAGTTGTCAATAGTCAATTTACATTATAAACCTCATTTTTAGTAATTGATTGATGGTTATACTCACGTTTGATGTAAACAGGACTCCAATCACTTCACGGTGATTAAAACCGTGTAATAATGACTTTAGTCTACTTTACCCTGACCATTGACTTAGAGCCACAAAAAAGCTCCCGAAGCCTTAAGACAACGGGAGCCTGATGCTTGTTGTTTACTTATCCCACGGCGCGCCAATGGAAAACGCGTAGCGCGTCTCAGATTCACTGCATTGCCCCGCTTCAATCACAGGGCTTAAAAACTGCGGCCTGTTTACCGCGTCGGGCGCGAACTGCGTTTCCAGGCAGAAAGCACGGCGTTTCACCGCCTTCTTGCCGCCTTTAAGCGGCAGACCTTCCGTTAAAAAATTCCCCGAGTAGAGCTGCACACCGTCACAGTCTGTCGTCATCGTCATGCCAATGCCCGTCTGTTCACAGAAAGCCATCGCCCCGGGAGCGTTATTCTTATTGAGATCGAAATGATGGTCGTAGCCGCCGACGTATTTGATCTGTTCGTTATCCGTGCCAATGTCCTGACCGATCTTTTTCGGTTTGCGAAAATCAAACGGCGTGCCGGTGACATCGATCATCTCACCCGTGGCGCTCACGTTTTCGTCCACCGTCGCCATTTTATCTGCGTTCAGCATCAGCTCGTGATCGAGTATGGAATCGCTGTCCTGTCCCGCAAGGTTGAAATACGAATGGTTCGTCATATTGAATATCGTCTTTTTGTCGCTCATGCCGCGATAATGCATCACCAGCGCATTGTCGTCCGTGATCGTATAGGTCACGCAGGCGATGAGATTACCGGGATAGCCCTGATCGCCGTCCGGGCTGAATAGCGTGAGCGAAAGGCTGTTTTCCGCAGTCTGCACCGCGTTCCAGAGCTTTTTGTCAAAGCCTTCGGGGCCGCCGTGCAGATGGTTCGCGCCGTTGTTGCATTCCAGGCGGTAAGTCACACCATCCAGCGAAAACGTGCCGTGCACGATGCGGTTGCCGCAGCGCCCGATGGCTGCGCCCAGAAACGGCGGATTCACCTCGTATTCAGCAAGCGTATCAAAACCCAGCACCACATCTGTCATCTTGCCGTCTTTATCCGGCACAAAAAGCGCTGTAATCACACCACCGAAATTGCTGATTTTGGCCGTCATGCCGTTTTTGTTGGCAATCGTATAAAGCGATGCGGTGCGTCCGTCTTTGCATACGCCGAAAACTTCTTTTTTCATCAATACGTCTCCTTTGAAAAATGCAATTAGTATACCTATAAATTACAACTTTTTAGCGATGTTGTAAAGGCGCGAAAATGCCGTCATGAAATCGGTTTTTCTTGAATATCTTCATATTGGAAACTTAAGGGAGGTTACTTGCATGCAGGTCAGCATCAAAGTGATAGAAGAAGAGATGGCATACCGTGATCAGCTTGTACTCACGTACACCATACAATATCCTGAGGTATCATCAGCCGTCTTCAAAACGACAGCCGTCACAATCAACCGTTATTACCGCGCAAAGGCGGATCTATACCGCCAGCGCCTTCGTCACAGCCTTTTTCACCAGGCCGTGCGTGAACTCGACTACACCAAGGAAAATCCGGATATCCCGTTCCGCCCATTTGAAGCATACCTTGGCTGCACGGTCACTTACAACGAAGACTGCATGCTGAGCCTCTATTTCGACGCGTACCAGTTTACGGGCGGCGCACACGGCAATACCACGCGCACCTCGGACACATGGGATTTGGGCTGCGGACGCAGGGTGACGATGGCACGCTTTTTCGAGCCGGGTTCGACATACAAAGCTTACGTGATTAGCGCTGTGGATGAGCAGATCAGTGCCCAGATGGAAACGGGAGACGGGATGTATTTCGAAGACTACGAAACGAATGTCGCGAGGTACTTCAACGTCAATAGCTTTTTCCTCGTGCCCGAAGGGCTCGTTGTTTATTATCAGCAATATCAGATTGCGCCGTATGCAAGCGGCATACCGGAATTCCTGTTGCCTTTTTCCAAAGTGATACAGCGCCCGCAATGCCGCAAAGCGCCAAACCCCAGATAGCAAAATATAAGCGATTTATGTCAGGCTGAGGAACGAAGTGAGCAAAGCATCTTTTCAGAATTTTTTCAGATTCTTCTCTCATTACGTTCGCTCAGAATGACAGTTTTTAGTTACTGTTTGCGCTATCCATTGAGCTAATACGTTATGTCGCCTCGCGCTCACTATTGCGAAGCATTGGTTTTTATATGCAGATTCACTTTACGCCGATAGGTGACTGGAGCGAAAAAGGCTCAAAACCGGCCACTCCCCCATACGCTTGGACAGAGATTCACAGTTATTTATTCTCCGGTGAGCTTTGGCTGCATCCACTGCACATGTTTTGCTCTGCCTGATGCGCAGCGCTGCATCTGCTGCACCCCGCGCAGCCTCCGCCTGCTTTGCGCCTTTTCACCATACGCACCACCACAAGCGCCAGTAATGCAAGTACGATGCCGACGATGATGTAATCAATCATTTATATCACTCCTTATAGCTTAGCCGCCGAACCGGACATCGGCTTGTTACCGCCGCGCTTGATCAGCGAAACGAGACCTGTGACGGCGACGGCCAGCAGTATGGCGCCGAGTATATAGATCATCGGGTTATCGAGTATCGCCACGCCTGAAAGCGCGCCTTCTCCGGCTACTTCAATGTCGCCGCCCAGCTGCATCGCCTCTGCGTTCGGGAACAAAAGCCCGCCGACGAGGTTCACCAGCATCGCCATCACATAGGCAAGGCCCGTCTGGTAGCCGATGGCGATAAATGTCCATTTCCAGCCGCCCATCTCACGTTTTATCGCGCCGATCGCCGCGAAACACGGCGCCGCCAGCAGCGTGAATATCATGAACGCATACGCGCTCACGGCGGTAAACGTTAGTACCGTGTTTGTGCTGACGATCGCGAACGTGGACACCACGACCTCTTTGGCAATAAGGCCCGTCACCGATGCCACCGCGGACATCCAGTTTCCAAATCCGAGCGGTACGAATATGGGCGCCAACACATGCCCAATACCCGCAAGTATGCTCTTCTCAATCTGTTCAGGCCCCAAATATTCAAACGAAAAGCTGAACGACTGCAGCACCCACAGCACCGCCGAGGCCAGGAATATGATCGTTCCGGCCTTGATCACAAATGATTTGCCTTTCTCCCAGATATGGATGAGCAGTCCTTTGGGGCGCGGCATCTTATACTCAGGCAGCTCCATCACAAACGGGGTGGTGTTGCCCGCAAACAGCTTGGTTCTTTTGAGTATCAGACCGGACAGAATAACCATTACAATGCCCACAAGGTACATCGAAGGCCCCACCCATGAAGCGTTCCGAAACACAAGCGCCACAAACATCGCAAACACCGGCAGCTTGGCACCGCAGGGTATGAACGGGGTCAGCATAATCGTCATTTTGCGGTCGTGCTCGTTTTCTATCGTGCGCGATGCCATCACGGCAGGCACAGTGCAGCCCGTGCCGATCAGCATGGGGATAAACGATTTGCCCGACAGTCCGAAACGGCGGAAAATGCGGTCCATGATAAACGCGACACGCGACATATAACCGCAGTCCTCAAGTATCGAGATGAACAGGTATAGTATCATCAGCTGCGGTACGAACACGATCACCGCGCCCACGCCGCCGAATATGCCGTCGATCACGAGGCTCAACACCCAATCGGACGCGCCCCAGTTCACAAGCAGCGATTCCACGCCGCCGGATACCCAGCCGATCAGCTCTTCTATCCAGCCGATTGTCCAATCCCCCACCGTCTGTATCGAGACGAAATACACGCCCCACATGATGAAAAAGAATATCGGCAGCGCAAGCCAGCGGTTGGTAAGCACCTTGTCAATCCTGTCGGATGTGGTGAGCTTGGGTCTCGCTTTTTTTATGTATACATCCTCAAGCAGCGCCGCCACACTGTCGTAGCGCTCATTTGTGATAATGCTTTCCGCATCGTCGTCCATCGCAGCTTGCATGGCGGCAGCAGTGCTTTCAATCCTCTGCTTAGACGCATCGGAAAGCTGGATTCTCTTTAACAAATCTTCGTCACTCTCGAAAAGCTTGACCGCCAGCCAGCGAGGCTCATAATTGCTAAACCAAGGCTCATCCTTTACTGCGACCAATATTGCCGACAGTGCAGATTCCGTATCGGGAGAAAACGTCCGCGGCTGCGGCTTTTGCGCGATTGACAAAGCCATAGCAATCAGCTTATCCACGCCATGCTCCTTCACAGCGGCAATGGCCGCCACAGGACATCCGAGGCTTTTTTGCATTGCCGCCATGTCGATCCTGTCGCCGCGCCTGTTTACCACGTCCATCATATTGAGCGCGATCACCGTGGGCACTCCCAGCTCTAATACCTGAGTGGTTAAATACAGATTTCGTTCAAGGTTGGAAGCGTCCACGATGTTGATAATCACATCCGGCTTCTCGTTAATAATATAATCCCGTGCGATCACTTCTTCGAGTGAATACGGCGAGAGCGAGTAAATGCCTGGAAGATCGACGATGACGGCTTCCATATTACGGCTTTTTAAACGGCCTTCCTTTTTCTCCACCGTCACACCCGGCCAGTTGCCCACATATTGTTTACTGCCGGTGAGCTTATTAAACAGCGTTGTTTTTCCGCTATTCGGGTTGCCCACCAATGCGATTCTTGTCATTTCTGTTCCTTCCATTTGTTAGCTTTAGCTAACAGCTGTCGTAAAAAAAATTAATTTATTCCACAACGATATTGGCGGCATCCGCTTTTCTCATCGAAAGCTCATACCCTCTGACGTTGATTTCCATGGGGTCTCCCAAAGGCGCGAGCTTCTTCACAGTGATGGAAGTGCCTTTTGTGATGCCCATATCCATGATTCTGCGTTTAAGCGCACCCTGGCTGTCGAGCTTTTTAACCATTACAGTTTGCCCGCAAGGAATATGGTTGAGTGTCATCATTTGATCTTCCCCCTAATAAATTTAAAAATATATCAAAAGCGCCGATTCACGACCGCTATTGTTAGCCTTATCTAACTAAGATGAGTTTAGCACGGCTAACATTGCCTGTCAAGATGGATTCGCGCTCTTTTTCTATTAATGTATGATATATATTTTTCAATATATATTATGGGTTTTCATTGCGGTTCGCTGCGCAGTTTATATCCGTTTATTTCTGTCACAAAAACCATACGAATGCGTAGTATAGAATGACACCGTTTCATGTGCCTATAAAAACCCCAGTGCAAGTAGCGGTCCTTTAGACGCAAACATAACATAAATACTTACATATATAATTTATTATATATGTCAACAATCATTGTAAGAACATATGATATTGTAAAGGATTCGTTTGCCGCATTGAACTGCCTCAGACGCCTGAGCTTTACAATACAGATTGGAGGAAATACTCACATGGAAGCAGTGATACTCTGTGGTGGAAAAGGCATGAGAATGGGCAGAGGGGCCGCAAACACACCAAAGCCCTTGTCCGAGATTAACGGAAAACCGATTATTTGGCACATTATGAGCCTATTTAGACATTATGGTGTCCGTGACTTTATATTGCCTCTTGGTTATAAAGGCGATGAAATACGGGAGTATTTCAATAAATACTATATCAATCACTTAAACTATAAGCTCTCGATGAGCGACAACCATGTCGAGTTTCTCGATGAGTTTGAAAACAACTGGAATATCACGTTTGTGGACACCGGTGTCGATACGCAAACTGGCGCCCGAATCAAAATGATAGAAAAGTATGTTAAGGGCGACACTTTCTTTGTCACTTATGGCGACGGTATCGGCGACATCTCAATCGACAAACTACTCGCATATCATAAGCAGATGGACAGAATCGCCACAGTCACCGGTGTATATTATCAAAGCCAATACGGGATCCTTCAAGTAAAAAACGGCGTGGCCACCGCTTTCAAAGAAAAGCCGCTTCTCAATCTGATCATCAACGCAGGGTTCTTCGTGTTTGATAAGTCTGTGTTTCAATACCTGACTGATGACAAACGGTCCTCATTGGAATCCACACTGCTTAAAAAAGTAACGGCGATCGACGAACTGGCTGTTTATAAACACGATGGCTATTGGGTGGGAATCGACACGTATAAAGACTTGTTAAATGCCCGGCAAAACGCTCATTTGTTTGAAAAATAACCCGCATATTGAAAACGCGGCTCGTTTTTTAAGACGAATGCCGCAATACATAGCAAGAGTCACCAAGCTGATACATAGAATGATGTAGAAAGGCTGGTTTTGGTGACTGAAATGAATCTAAAAATGATGCCTGCGGAGTTATTTTCGGGAAATTGGCATAAAACTGACGATACCGATCAAAGCATTGCGATGCCTCTGCCTGCGCAGCAACAATCTCCTCAAGCTCAAACATCACCCACAGAAGATATAAAAAAATCGGCAGGCAACAATGCCGTCATCCGACAAAAAACACGTTACTGTCTTTGCACTGTGGCCGATTTGCTGTATCTGAGTAAAGTGCTCGCACTTTACCATTCACTCAAGTCGGTCACGAATGACTTCAACCTGTTCGTCTGCTGCACCGATGAGGAGACTTACCGCGTCTTAAAGGCGTTTAAGCTGCCACAGTGCATTCCCGTATCGCTGAATGCGCTTGGAGACGATGAGCTGTTTGCTTTAAAGCAGCAGCGTAAGGCCAGTGAATTCTGCTGGACACTCAAAAGCTATTTTATGACGTATCTGCTTAAGCAGCATGGGCTGAATCAAGTGCTTTATTGCGATGGTGATATGGGTTTTATGGGTGACCCCGCGATGATCTATAACGATTGGGGCGACAGCGCCATCTATCTTTGTTCACAGCGCGATCTGGATTGGGTGGAAAGAAAATACGGCAGGTATCAGGCCGGTATCGTGGGCGTAAAGAATAACGAGACAGGGCTGCGCATGCTGCACTGGTGGAAGAACAAGTGCCGGGAATGGTGCTACAGCTATGTTGATAACGACCGTATGGGAGATCAGAAATATCTCGATCAGGTGCCGGGGCTGTTCTGCGATGTCAAGATATCCACCCACAAGGGCATCGATGCCGCACCCTGGAACACTGTATATAACAACAATTATAATATTGCAGCTCAAGGCCGCACTGTCACCATAGACGGCGATCCTCTCATCGCTTACCATTTTGCCTGCATTGATATATACGACGAGCACAGCTTTGATCTGTGGAACCTTGGCAATATTGATATTTCGCCCGTCATACGCAACGCCATCTATGTGCCGTATCTCAGATTGCTTCGAGAAGCGATGATTGATGTCAAATCCCAGCTTGGAGATATAAAACGGCTGTTTGAGAGAAAAAGCTTCACCAAGGCCAAAACACCGTTTATCTACACCCAAAGCAATCTTAAGCTCGACAGATGGAGCGGTGAATACGCGTTCTGCACCGTTACCAGCCGCACATATGTCGCGAGAACCCTCGCGTTTTACAGCTCTATCCGCCGCTATTTAAGCGATTTTCACCTATGGATATGCTGCGCGGACGATATGGCCCTTGCCATACTCTCACGCTTTGGGCTGGATAACACCACTTTACTGCAAGTGAAGGATGTGGAAACGCCTGAGATAGTCCGGACGCGTCCGTCCAAAACCGTGACCGAATACTGCTGGACGCTTAAGCCCGCACTGTGCAGCTATGTATTCGAACATTTCAATATGAACCGCCTGCTCTACTGCGACTCGGACATCTATTTCTTCTCACATCCAAAGCCCATCCATGAGCTTTGGGACAATTATGCCACGCTGCTTAATCGCCAGTTGGGCACGCCTGCGCTCGAAAACGCTCACGGCATGTATCAGGCAGGCATGATCGGTTTCAGCAAATCGGCGGAATCCCTTGAAATACTGCGCTGGTGGCAGCGCAAATGTACACAATGGTGCTACGACGATCACAGCGATACCGATCGATGGGGCGATCAGAAATATCTGCAGCAGATACCCGACCTGTTCACATCCATCAGAATCAATGACCGTTACGGTCTGGTGGCAGCGCCCTGGAACATCGTGATGAACAATGTTCGCGGCCTGCAAGTGAGCCGATTTGGCGGCGAAATCTATCTGGGCGGCGAGAAGCTGACGGCCTATCATTTCGGCAGCATCAACGTGGTCAGCGAGAACATGTTTGACCTTTGGAAGCACGAACCGCTGAGCTTTGATCAACGCATCATGGATCATATCTATACGCCGTATCTCACACATTTGAACGCCATTTATCGAGCCATTCGGGACAAGGGATTCAGTACGGCTTCATTGTTTGCAGATACGAAAGCCGTAATGAACCCGCTGCGCTTAAACACGCCACAGGAGACTTTGCATGGAAACATCATGTTCGGGTAAACGTCTGCTGGTCACCGGCGGCGCGGGATTTATCGGCTCACATCTTGTCCGCCGCCTGATCGGCAAGCAGGCAGATGTCATCGTTCTTGCGAGAACCAATGCAATGCCATGGCGGCTGGATGGCTGCGAGGGCTATTATCGTCTGGCGGTCGCCGATGTTGCTGACGAAAACGCCGTATCGCGCATATTCATCGATACACGTCCCGACGGTGTGTTTCATCTTGCCGCATACGGCGTCGATTCCGTGCAGGAGGATATTTCACAGGCTGTGAGTGTTAACGTTGCAGGCACAGTCAATGTGTTAAAGGCGATGAAGGCTTGCGGCTGCTGCCGCATCGTCACAGTTGGAAGCGGAGCGGAATATGGCAACCATCAAGGTGCAGTCAGCGAGGAAGCGCCGCTGCGTCCCGAAAACGTATATGCAGGCACAAAGGCTGCCGCCACAATCATCGCACACCAGTACGCGGCGCAGCATGGCATCGGCATCGTGACGCTGCGTCCCTTCGGCGTATACGGCGAGGCGGAGCCGCGGCACAAGATATTCTGTCACTCGATACTATCCATGCTGCGCGGTGAAACCTTAGACCTCACACCGTGCATGCAGAGCCGGGACTACTGCTATGTGGGTGATGTCGTAGACGCGCTGATAGCGGCATTTGAAGACGACACACTCACAAAAGCTGTTTTCAACATCGGCACAGGCAAGGCCTGTCCGCTTCGAGACTATATCGAGCAGATGCGCACGATGATAGAGCCGTCCGGTGAGATTCGTTACGGTGCCTTGCCGTATCGGACAAACGAGCTCTGGTCTCCCCTGCCGGATGTTTGCCTTGCGGCGCAGCAGCTCAAATGGCGCAGCTCCCACAGCCTTGAGGAGGGTCTCATAAAAACGATCGGCTGGTTCCGTGAAAACAGCCGCTATTACGATTAGCTTTGGAGTTATTGCATGAATAAAAAACGGTTCGGCGTGATCAACGGGAAGAACATATTGGTGACAGGCCACACCGGCTTTAAGGGATCGTGGCTGTGTCTTTGGCTTTGCCAGCTCGGCGCGAATATCACGGGATTTAGTCTTGATAACAACGACCCCCGCAGCAATTTTATACTCACAGGCTTAAAAGACCGCATCACACATATCATTGGAGATATCCGTGACACGGACAACCTGACAAGAGCTTTTGAGGTGGCTCGTCCCGATGCGGTGCTTCATCTTGCCGCCCAACCCATTGTGAGGCATGCGTTTGCCGATCCTCATTATACCTATGATGTTAATGTCATGGGAACGCTCAACGTTTTGGAGCAAATCAAAGCCTGCGACACCTGCGGCTCAGGCCTCATCATCACGAGCGATAAGTGCTACGATAACAAAGAATGGGTGTGGGGATACCGCGAGATCGACCGTTTGGGCGGCAGCGATATCTATTCGTCGAGCAAGGGCTGCGCGGAAATCCTTGTGAACGCCTACCGCCATTCTTTCCCTGCTCATTTCGGTTCCGGTCGCAAACTGCTGGCTACCGCGCGCGCGGGCAACGTGATTGGCGGCGGCGACTGGGGCGATTTTCGCATCGTGCCGGACTGCATCCGTGCACTCAGTGCGAGCAAGCCCATCGTGCTGCGCTATCCACAGGCCGTCAGGCCATGGCAGCATGTACTGGAACCCTTATCGGGCTATCTGATGCTGCTGAAAAAAGCGCTTGAAAAGAATGAAAGCATCGTGGGCGGCTGGAACTTCGGCCCGGATTCTGAAAACGCGATTACTGTGGAACAGCTTGTACGCAAGGTCATTAACGCATGGGGCGGCGGTGAATATACATGTGAAGATTCCGATATTATGCCTGAAAGCAACCTCCTCAGTCTCAATACATGCAAGGCACGGCGATATCTGGGCTGGGTGCCCGTTTGGGATATCGATACCTCAATCGACAAAACAGTGGCGTGGTACAAAAACAGCGCGGACGCCGATGTGGCCGCGCTATGTCTGGATCAGATCAATGACTATATGAAAGGCATGCGCTAAAAGCTACTTGAGTATCAGCCGCTGCATCAGCATCGGCAAGCCTTCCTCGAAGTTCACGCCGAAGCGCACATCCGTGCCCGCGATGCGCGTCCGTTCAATGCTCTGCGCAGTAAAATCCACCGCGATCTGAGCCGATTCAGCCAGAGAAAACCCACGCACTACGGCAGAGAGGAGCACGCTTGCAAACACGTCGCCCGTGCCGTGGTAATACCCTTGGATGCGCGGCGCAAACACGTAATCCGTCTCTCCCGTATGGCTGTCGTACGTCGCCGCGCCCAGCTCTGAGTCGTTGAAATAGACACCCGTAAGCACGATGCGACGCGGCCCGAGCGCCGCAAGCTTTTTGAGCATTCCCTCGATGTATTCGCGCGTATACGGCCCTTCCTTAAATTCCTGGCCAACAAGCAGCGTCGCTTCGGTCAGATTTGGCACGATGATGTCCGCCTTGGCGCAGAGCCTTCTCATGCCGTCAGGGAAGTTATCCGGAAACACCTTATAAAGCACCCCGTTGTCCGCCATCACCGGATCGACCAGTATCAGGTTATCGTCGGTGCGCAGTCGGTCGAACACCTGCCCCATGATATCCAGCTGTTCAAATGAGCCCAAGAAGCCCGTATACAGCGCGTCAAACTGCAAATCCAGCGAGCGCCAATGGTCGGTGATGGGAAGTATGTCTTCGGTCAGGTCACGATATGTAAAGCCCGTGAAGCCGCCCGTATGCGTGGACAGCACGGCAGTGGGAATCACGCTGACTTCGATGCCCGCCGCGGATATGATGGGCAGCGCCACAGTCAACGAGCATTTCCCAAAGCCCGAGATGTCATGTATGGCGGCAATCCTTTTTAGCATAGTATAAACTCCTTAAAATGATATTTCATTATATCCCGCACGATAACTATGCACAAGCCAAAAAACGGCATGAAACGCCTCAGGTGATGCAGCGTGCGTTTATACATAGCGGATTTTCAATAGACTGAATGGACATGTCAACTCGTGTCGCGTATAAGTCATTAATACGATGAACATTTAAAAGGGTGGGCAAACACCCACCCACGTTTGATATTTCGTTATATTGACGCACTTAAGCCTATAGCGTCGCGAGTTAAGCTATAGGCGACGGTTCGGGCGACGGTTCGGGCGACGGTTCAGTCGGCGGTTCAGTCGGATCCGGCGCTGGCGGCGCTGGTGGCCCGGATTCCGGCCAGTAATTGTATATTCTTCCCTGTATCGGCCTATAATTGGCTTCTTCATAGAATATCGGATCACAAAGAGGCGTTCCATCAAGAGCCAGAATATGCTTATAGACATCCGCTTTTGTTCCCGCGCGCGGAGATGCAAACTCGATTGTGGGGCGGCTTGGGCTTAAAGATTTGCCATCGGGAGTCTTGCTCTGATTAAACAGTGTAATAGAACCCGGAGAACCATACCGTCTTACGTTTTCCGATTTGAAATCATAAATAATGTTTTCCCCGTATGTCGGATCAATCGGCAACTGGCCGTAAATCTCCACCGTGACCGTCTCTTTTTTCGGGTCGACATAAGACACGAGATAAACCGGCATTGTATTATCATTTTGAAAAACAAGGTCAGGTGTCGGCGTACTAAGTGTTGCATCCAGACCCTTTGGAATATAGTCAGACGGTATTGAATGGTGGCTGAAATCCGCAATGGTCAAATTCGCGCGCAGCGCAGCATTGTATGTGGTGCTACCCAGTTGGCAGACGCCGCCGCCATATTGCGGTGTTGTGCCGCCAAGCTCAAGACCCGCAGCTTTCTTCCATCCGATTTCTTTCGCTGTCTTTGAATTGCGCGGTCCGGCTGTCTTATTCACAGACCATTGCTCTCCCGGCTGTATCACTGCGGCATTGATGAAGCTTGACATACGGGAGACGTTCCAGTTTCTATCATATCCACTATGTCCTCTATAGCTGGATGTCCAAGACGCGATAAGCTGCGTATCCTTTTTGATATCATCCAGCTTGAGCGCCGCTTCCGTCACCTCTGTTGGCACCTCGATTTCGCTGAAGTCGCCACCGGTCACCGCGTTCATGACCTTATCAAAAATGGCATCGGTATTGACATCAATCCCCGTGACCTCAGGTTCGTAAAAAAAGCGCGCAATATCTGCGTCGATGGGGACAATATCATCCTTCTCATATTCGTCGTCATCCCAAAATTGGTATCTCAATTTATTAGGCATATCCGCAGGGTCTATGCGCACCAAGTCAGGGCGCTCAATTTGCTTGCCATCCGCATGCGCGTCGGCCATGGCTCGCAAATCAGGCTCAAATTTCGCCGGCGTTCCGTCGGCATTCAACGCAAAGCCGCATGGCATGAATTCGGCTTTTGCATCCTGCGGCGTCTGATCGAGCTCTGTCTTAATGCTTGCCAACGCGGTGCGCAGCTTGTCTTCCTCCGCCTTTAAGTTCACGGTGAAGGCCGTGCCCTCGCTCTTGGCCGTATCATATGCCGCCTTGCGGTCTGCAAACGAGCCCGTGCGCCCATAATCGATTGCCTGCGCAATAACATCCTCGTAATCCGTACCCACGCTTAAGTCTTCCAGCGCATAAGTGTGGATCTCTCCGTTCACATTGAACTTGAACGAATCCGCGTTAAGCAGCTCTTTACTAAGGCCTTCTGTCGCCGTTTTTGCCTCTTCGTCTGTCAGACCTGATATATCCACGCCGTTCACGCTGACACCCGACATAACGGTATTAAAATCGAGCACACGTTCCACTCTGCCAGTGCTGATTCCAAATATAAACACTGCGGCCACAGCCAGAGCCACGAGCAACACGCCCGATGAGGCGATCAAAAAGATACGTCTGCCCTTTCTCTTGCCGGTGCTGACTTCCATATCCTCATTCACTTCGCTTATCATAACAACCCTCTCACATGAAATGTATTGTTGTCTATTTTTAACATTACCGTACACATTATACACGCAAAATCGATATATGTGCATCAAAGACCTAATTAATTCGTTCGACAAACAAGCAAAGATAGCATTAACAGCCTCTTTCAACTGAAAAAGGCATAAGACAACAATGAGCTTTTCGCTCTTTACATAAGACGTTTCAAAAGCGCAAAAGTGCCATGCAATTTTAAAACTTAACAAAAAGGTAATATTCTAAAAGCCTATTTACCGTCTCTTTCGGCAGCTTCGCTCTCGAGCCGCTTGGCAAGCGCCACTAGCTCGCACCTGTCTTGCTCAGTCAATTGGCCGTTATCCGCCATCGTGAGCATCAGACGCCCCACCGAGCCAAAAAATCCGCGCCTTGAGGTTAGCTCACCGCCTTCGGCGGACATCGCGTCTTGCTCGGAGATCAGCGGTGAATACTGCTTATCCTTAAGGTTGCGTTCCTCCGCTAGCAGCAGCTGCTTTTTCGTCATGTTACGCAAATACGTATGGTACGTCTTGTAGCTCCACTCTATATGGCTTTGCTGCTCCTGCACCGTATGAATAATCTGCTTCATCGTCTGCGGGGGTTGTCCCCAAAGCGCCTTTAATATGACCCATTCCGAGTCTGCGAGTCTCTTTTTCATTTTTTCACCCTCCACCAATTTTCACCCCAAAAAGCTTGCTTTTGGGGAAGCCCAATAATAAAACAATCTGCCGTAGCATACTGAATATCTTTAGCATATACGACAGATTGTTATGTGTCAAGGATATTGGGCAAAACAAGCACTCATTAATACTACCTTTTCTGTGCACCTTCCTTTGGCAGAGTGTTCTCAGCCGATTCCAGTCTATCAAGAATTCGTGATCAGACCTAAACATATTAATCATTGTCAAGTCTTCAAGTACAGGTTTGATGCATACTCCTCCTGCAACTGCGTATTCTTCTCTACCCTGTGTTTTATATCAGATTCCCGCATATATGGAATAGCAAATTCAATTGCGCTCTGCCATTTTCTTTTTTATAAAGCAAAAAGGCACCCGAAGGTGCCGCAGTTATAAAGCCTATTTCGTCATCCTGAGGAGTAAACGCGACGAAGAGTCTATTAACCGCGCTCTTCTTGAAACAGCGCCATAATCTACAATGCTTTTCCGATCTGCTTCTTAGATTTGTCGTCGAGAATGCCGCCCGACAGGGCGTCAAAGATGTATGCGTCTATGGCGTCAGTGGGTTTATACTGTCTGATCTGCAAAAGCACCTGTAGGATATCCATCAACACCAGCTTGCGCATTGTGGGCCGTAAAGCGACGATATCGATGTTCATGAGCGCCTTAGCGATTTGGTTGTGCAGGTTTTTCTTATAAGGAATAATATTTAGGAGCGCCTGAATGCACTGGCGTACAGTGATCGGCTTTTCATCGTTAACACAATTCAGATAATCGTCCATCGCAGTGTCTAACTTGCCAAGCGTATCCCATTTCGCGTTCTGCGCCATCAACATCAGCCCGATGCTTCTTTGATACGAGTTATCGCTCCTTAGCTTATCCGCGAACACATCAAAGAACGGATACACATCGTTTGCGCACTGCGAGCGGCTTTTCAGCAGCAGAAAAGCGGGATATCTCAGTTTATCGTCTTTCTTATTGAGAAGCGCCACAAGCTGCGGCAAGTCTTCCGCAGAGAGGGCTCTTGCAGCTTGTGGGATGTTTTCTTTGTCGATTGATAAAAGATCATCAAGCATGACGAAATCCTTACCTGCACTTTCATATCGTTTAAACCTCATCCGACGAAATCCGACACATCCGAAAGAAGCGCTGGTATAATACCGTAAACGCATGTTAACAGAGCTGCGATCCCAAGAATAATAATCATACAAACCACAAACGCTTTTGTTTTAAAATCAGTGGGATCAGGGTTGTTAATCCAAATTCTCTTTTGTTCGTTATCCATTAAACACCCCTATAAACAAATTTAATATTGTACATTTTATTTGACGCCTTTTATGCGTCTTTGGTTCCAATAATGACTGAAAATTCTTAATTTTCATATTTCTTTCTAGCCCTCACTGAGAATAATATAAACCATAACGATATGAATAAACATTTTTATGATAACATTAACATTTAATTTACAATGTTTAACACATATCTACTTGACTTTTTGCAATCAATGTCATATTGCGGGGTGACAAACAAAAATCATTACGCTATAATTATTAACTGGACGGGCGGGACAGTTATGCCGCCACGAACAAGCAAATTATGGAGGACAATGAATGACCATCGTAGCGGCATTTCTACTGTTAGGCGGCCTCGGTATGTTTTTATACGGCATGAAAATGATGTCGGACGGGCTGGAAAATGTGGCCGGAGACCGCATGCGGCGCGTGCTTGAGGTGCTCACAAGCAAACGGCCTGCGGCGGTTTTGGTCGGTGCGGGCGTCACTGCCGTGGTGCAAAGCTCCTCGGCAACCACAGTTATGGTTGTGGGCTTCGTCAACGCGGGGCTTATGACACTGCTTCAAGCCACCGGCGTCATCATGGGCGCCAATATCGGTACCACCATTACGGCACAGCTTATCGCTTTCAAGCTTTCTGACATTGCCCCTTTCTTCCTTTTCATCGGTATGGTCTTTACCGTTTTTGTCAAAAAACGCGTGCTGACACGATTCGGTGAAATTGTGCTCGGCTTCGGCATTCTGTTTGTGGGTCTCACACTGATGTCTCAGGCGATGGAACCGCTTCAGTATAACGAAGCCTTCCGCAACCTTCTTGTCAGCTTTAAAAGCCCTGTGGTCGGCGTGCTGTTCGGTGCAGTTTTTACGGCCATCATTCAAAGCTCATCCGCTTCGGTTGGTATTTTACAAGCACTTGCGGCGATTGGGCTTATCGGTTTTGATTCTGCGGTTTATGTCATTCTCGGACAAAATATCGGTACATGCGTGACCGCGATACTTGCTGCGATTGGCACAAGTGCCAATTCCAAGCGTACTGCCGGCATTCATCTGATGTTCAACATTTTGGGAAGCTTGATCTACCTCGGCGTTATTGCGATATTTCCTGCTATCATTACATGGGTGGCCTCGTTCTCTCCCGGCAATGTCTCGCGCCAGATCGCAAATTTCCACACATTGTTCAACGTGACTGTGACCATATTGCTCTTCCCGTTTGCTAAACTAATGGTGAAGCTCATCACGCGCATCATCCCTGAGAAGCATGAGCCCGACCGTGTTGAGAAAAAACTAATTTACTTGGACGAGCGTATCGCTCAGACACCGTCAATAGCGCTGAGTCAGACATTAAAGGAATTGTCACGTTTGGGTGAAATCTCATCCGACAATTTCCGGCGGTCACTGGATGCCTTCTTTAACCGCGACGAGCAGCGGGCCAACCGCGTGCTGGACGTGGAAAAGACAATCGATTACATAACGCACCATATCACACACTATCTAATTGAATTCCGCGGCATGGACCTGTCGGAGCATGATTTGATCATCATGGGCAGTCTGCATCACGTCGTGATCGATTTGGAGCGTATTGGCGACCTTGCGGAAAATATTGCCGAATTCTCATTATCACTTGCCGAACGCCGAACCAGCTTATCACCCGACGCACAAGAAGAGCTCAAAATAATGGCGGATAAGACGAAGGAAGCGCTTCGTGTCAGTCTGGAAACATTCGGGCTACGCGATGAATCAAAGCTTCCACTTGTGGACAAGCTTGAGCAGGAAGTGGATGATATGAAAAGACTGTATATGAACAGCCACATCGAACGGCTTCAAGGTAAATCCTGCGATCCTCAGGTGGGCGTCATCTTCACAAACATGGTCGCAACTTTGGAGCGCGTCGCCGATCATGCAAACAATATCGCGTTTTCAATAAGAGAAATAGAGACATGATTGCACACATAACATTATGCCCCGCTTTTGCGGGGCATTCTTTGTTAGCTCATGTTTTACCTACGCAGATTTATATAAAAAGGCTCTAAACACACTTTGTGTTTAGAGCCTATAATTTACAAACCCGAAATATTCAAAAGCCGGACAATTCATGTGTATTGAAGCATCGACTATACGTCTGCTTGTGTTGCTTCTTTTATACGTCTCACCTTAACCATTGTATATATGATGGCCAATATGGCAAGAAACGCAAGCAGTATCCAGCCCAATATATAAAGCTCTAGAAAGTAAATGAGAACCCCGATACCGGCAAATAACACTTGAACGCCCATAAGTATAAGGACTGCTATTCGATGGTTTTTAAACCGATCTATAAGTATATGGTGAAAATGCATTTTATCGGGTTTCATGACAGGCTTATGAAGCAATACACGCCTGAGCACCGACATGCACATATCCGCGATGGGTACAATCATAAGAAAAACAGGCACAACAAAAACGATGATTGTCTTTTGTGACATGCTCATGATTGATAATATACCCAGCATAAAACCGATAAACATGCTGCCCGCATCACCCATAAATATTCTGGCAGGATGAAAATTATATGTTAAAAACCCGGCGATCGCGCCACATAAAGCCAGTGTGGTGGGCAGGGCAAGCTGGTCACGGCCTTGAAGGTAAAAGATAACCGCAAACGCGAAGGCTGAAACCAGCGAAAGGCAGCTAGCAAGCCCGTCAAGTCCGTCTGAGAAGTTAGTCGCATTTGTAATGGCCACAATCCAAAAAACAACGACAACGGATGTCGCAATAGCAAGCAAGGGGTCTTCCAGCAGCGTTCTTGGAAAATAGAATTGAAGGCAGCCTATAAGCACAATCAGAGCCAGAATAAAAAGAATTATGAGCCGCCTTTTGGCGCTCAAAGATAAGATATCGTCTATTAGACCCATCATTGTCACGCCCGAAATACCAATTAGAAACGCAAAAACAATATTGAGCTGCAGTGGAAATGCTTCAAACAATAAGACATAGAGCACAGTGGCCACAATTGTTGCAAAGTAGATCGCCAAGCCACCCATCAGCGGAATGGGCTGTTTATGCGCTTTCCGATCATCAGGTATGTCCATTATGTTCCATCTACGTGATGCCATAATCATCAACGGTGTCAAGCCCAATGAAAGCACAAGTGACACTGCTGTTACAATCAAATAATTCAGCATTATTATATTAACCCTGAAATAACATCTATCAATGTGGGTTCCTTCCTGCTTTATCAGCCCCCATTATATGTGAGAAAGTCCCTCATGTCAATCGAGTACATATACGCGCATGTATTTCCAATTATAAAAATTTATACTTCCTCAGTTGTATATACTCAATGCTGCAAAGTTTCACATTCAGACCACACTTTTCGCGATTTCATTTTATTTTTTAGCCATTATGATAGATAATTATACCATTTTGTTGTTGTTGTTGATGGACTTATGTTCAATAAAATGGTAGTATATAGCGATAACAGAAAGGAGCAATGCGCATGGATATTATACAGGATCAGACCACCGCACCTGATATGCAGGCAATGGCTGAATCGATTAAGGGAGATGCTCATGACAGGTGGCTGGAATTAGCCGCACATATTCAAGGTGTCTTTGGCGCTAAGCCGCAGATCACATACAGCAAATGCAGCGCCAAACCCGGATGGAACGTAAAATACAAAAAGAGCGGCAAGGCACTCTGCACGCTTTATCCAGAGCCCGAAAGCTTCACCGTATTAATTGTCGTCGCTTCAAATGATACGGACAGATATGACCTCATCCGCCCTGTCTTTTCGGACAGTATGAACGCGCTATACGACAAAACACAACTCTTCAACAACACCAAATGGCTGATGATCCCCGTCTTAAATGATACAAGCCTTGAGGACGTAAAAAAACTGCTTCAATTCAAGACGGCAAACAGCAAGAGGTAATTCGTGTCCTATACTATGGTTTCAAAACGACCTTAATACAGTTGTCCGAGCTTGTCAAAAAACCTATGGTTTTCCGCCAGTTTACCGGTTTTGCTTGTTCCTTGCTAACTCGAAACTGCGCAAAGCCGCATGGTGTGGGCTGCGCGGGCACAGCCCGTCTTGCCTACGAATTATATTTAAAGACTTTTTTGACAGTCTGAGACAAATTTAATACAGTTGTCCATTTTTTGTTGAACTTATTATTTCCTTTTCAGTCAAATTTACCTATTAATAAAAAAGCATTCTTGGTCACAAACTATGTTTAAAAAGGTAGGTGTGACATGATCTTTGTTATTGTCTTATTGATATTGCTGATTGCTGCAATTATTGTTGCGCAAAATCTTAAGATAAGGGTTTTTGTTGACTTCAGTGAGAACAGTGTTTCAGCGGATGCATACTGCCTATATCCTTTTCTAAAAATGCGTATTGAGCTTGAAAACAACCTGCCTTATCTGAACATCTATCTATTTAAAATCAGATGTTACAAAAGAGCGCTAAAAAGGAACATTGATACGCATGAAAAGGCTAATTTTCTAAAGAGCGTCAATATCAGGAACCTCATCATCAACACGTACTATGGATTCAGCGATCCGTTTTCAACCGGTATATTTTCGGGCATACTGGGTATAGCAAACGCACTTCCTGTCCCCGCGGATGTGAACCAGTATCCTAACTTCTTTGCAAGCAGTAATTACCTGCGCATCGAAGCATTAGGATATTTAAAGCTGGGGGATACTATAAAAAACTATGTTCGTTATCGTAGTAAAATAAAAAAGGAGAGTAGAATATGGAGAATTTAACACAGCAAGTCGATACGCTTTTTACAAACATGGAGAACTTTACGCAAAACGACAGCCTCATTGGCAAGCCGGTTTCTCAGGGCGACAAAACATTTTTGCCGGTTATGTCTATCACCCTTGGCTATGGCGGAGGAGATACGCAATCCAAGGCGAAACAGCCGAGTGCCGCAACCCCCGCCGGCACGATGGGCGGCGGTGCAGTGGGGCTCGGCGCGAAGCTTTCCACAGATGCCGTCATCGTCATAGACAAGGATAATGTCATGTTTGCCCCTATTAACGCGGCAGGCAATGTCAGCCAGATCATTAATCAGATTCCCCAAATTATCGGGAGCATGCAATCCGGCGGACAATCCGGGCAGTCCGGTGCCCAGACCGGCCAGCAAAGTACGCAACTTGGGCAGACAGCTCAGTAAAGACGCACAAAACTACCAATTATAAGAAGACAAAAATCCGCAAGTATTCCCAGATTGCAGATTTTTTCCGTCATCCAAGTTAACGCATGTTCTCATTAAGTACTCTTAAGTAGAAGCTCGCCTCCCGTAGCACATGGTCGCTGAGCAGCGGCATAATGATTGACTTAATCGAACAGGATAATATGCCCTTTGTGGCCTGTGCTTTAAAATCCCGAATGTCTTCAGTCGCAGCTTCGCTTTTCATCGTCACCTCGGGAAGCATTTGAAGCATCCGTTTAGCGGCGGTGGCTTGCTGCGTCAGGTTTTCAAATTGATCGGCAAAAGACTCCGCCAGCTTCTTCAACTCCATCTCTGTCGGGTCCAGCAGCCCCTCAATAAACTCGGCATGCTCCTTCATGATATGGTTCCAAAATTCCTGCGCATCCGCAAATTCAAGCGGCCCCAGCTCCAAATCGCCCGACATCAGCGTTTCAAGCATCTGAATATAATCCTCGGCTTCATGGATAATATGCTCTAACTGTAATGGGTAAATTGTTGTGAATATGCGGCACGCAGCCACATTTTCAAAAACGCGCTGTTTAAAGCTCAACAGCTCCCGGGTGAGGCTCATTGCGTTTTGATTAAGCCGATCCACTTCCGGCTTCATTGATGACGGAGGCATTGCGCCTCCCCCGACGTTATACTCTTCTCTCGTAAGCGAAATATCTATCGGAACACCGGTAAAGAATTGAGTCTGGCGCTCCGCTTCTTCCGTGAAGCGAGTGAAAAGCTCTCCGGATGTCATCACGACTTCCGTGACATAACCCTTAGACATTCGAATTGTTTTTCTAAGCAACGCGTTTAAGCGCTTTCTTAGGTTCTCCGCTTCGTTTGCAAGCGCCTTGTTTTTGGGCGTGAACCCGAGCTGCATAAACAACGCATGCTCCTTCATTATTCTTAAGTAAAACAGGTTCAGCTCAAGTGAATCCTGAACGTACATATTGTGCATTGGCATAACAAAACCTCCTTATTGAATATTGTATTTTATTCTAAATGGATCATTTTTGTTATTACCGCTTGAACGGGAGCAAATCAGAATAATGTGACGTATCGCGTTCAATTATGCTTCGGGGACGCGGCAATATAAAGCAAAGAACCGCGAAACGGGTCACGGTTCTTCAACTCGCTGTTATTTAATTATGCTGCCATCTCAGACAGGCCGTACGGGACGTGCTTCGATATAGCCGCGATAACCCATCGGCGCCAGCTGAAAGCGCGGTACGTCTTCATCTGCCCACTGAAAACCGTAGAGCGACGGGTCATACGTTTTCATGATCTGCCAGAGCTCACCGATTGCATCCTCGAATTTCTCATCGTCATACGGCGGCCCCTGAAACACCATCATCTGGCACGCGGGCAGCGTAATGATCTCAAACCCCTCGGGCACACTTCCCTTGTAATCCTTGGGAACTTCCACTCCTTGCGCGTACTCGGATGTACCGGCAGGTTTTAAGCTTTCAGGCATCCACATACCGATCGGCTCGTAAAGCGCTTCCTTAATACCCGAAAGGATCTCCCAGATTTCACAGCCCACTTCTTCACAATACTCAAAGTAGTGCGCAGCTTTCTTGCCTCTCTTGAGTATCAGCTTTCTCTCGAGCCGGTTAACCACCTGAACAAAAACTGTGTTTGAATTTTTCGTCATATTTTCTTCTCCTCTTTGCAATTTGAGGTAATAATCACAGGCTTTCATCGGCAGAAAAAGCTTGAGCGGCGGCTTTTGCTTCGTGTAGGCACGTGGGGACATCCCAAACTCCTTGGAGAACGCGCGTGTGAATCCCTCGTGCGAGTCGAACACAAAGTCAAACGCCACATCCACGACACGCACACCGCCGTCGTGCAGCCTGGCAGCCGCTTTGGACAGACGTATTGCACGGATATAATCAAACGGCGGCCGTCCTGTGAGCTCCTTGAAAATCCGCGCCGAATGCCATGGCGAATATCCGGCTGATTTTGCCAGCTCAATCAGCGTAATCGGCTGTGCAATATGCGAACTAATATAATCCTGCATGTGCTGCACCGCCAGAACCTTTTGCCAATGCTCCAATGACCTTCCCTCCGACTATAGAATATAAAAAATTGAGAGTGATTTCTTGACCTGTGTTGCTATGTAAATCTATGATCCCACTGGCAAAAAAATATGTCAACCACCTATTGACAATTATATCGTCTCCCGATATAATTTATATCGTTAGACGATATAGCGTAAAGCGTTACATCGCACACCGTAATAAAAAGGAGGATGTCTCATGGCAGAAAGCTTAGGTGCCCTTACAGAGGCCGTCTACTATATACTCTTATCGCTCTTCGAGCCGATGCATGGTTATGGCATCATGCAAAACGTGAAGACGTTAAGCCGAGGGCGCGTGTCTATGGGTGCCGGCACTTTGTACGGCGCTATCAGTACGTTGGTTGAAAAGGGCTGGATAGCGCCCTATGAAAGCACAGGTGACGACAGAAAGAAGGAGTATGTCATCACCGACACAGGCAAAGCGATGGTGCTATCAGAGCTGGAGCGGCTCGAGGAACTGATTCGCAACGGGCGTCAGATCGCAGGAGGTATAAAATAATGAAGCACATTATTCACAAACCGTATTGGAACTGGGAAAAGGAAGAGAAATGGCTCAACAAGTTGAGCGCCAAAGGCCTTGCTTTGGTGGACTATTCGTGGTGCCGCTATGTATTTGAAGAAACCCCGCCGGGCGAATATATTTACCGGATCGAGTTGCTTGACTACGCCCCCCGTTATCCGTCAGGGGTCAGCTATATAAAGTTTGTCGAAGAGACAGGCGCAGAATTCGTTGCATCATATATGCGGTGGGTATACTTTCGCAAAAAAGCCGCTGATGGGCCGTTTACGCTGCATTCGGATATTCCGTCGCAGATCGCTCACAATAAAAGAGTGCGCAGATGGTGGCTCGGGTTCGCCATATTAGAAACCAGCATAGGCATTATGAATGTACTTGTGGGAACTATACCATTTTTTCATCTTGGAAATGTCATATTGGGAGGATTGGTGATTGTGCTTGGAGGAGCGTTTGCATCCTGGGTGATACAGATTACGCGCAAAATCCGACGGTTAAAGCGAGAACTGCTGATACGCGAGGGCTGAAAACCTATGCTGGTATCATTGACGGTGGTCATGATGCCGACTAAGTCACTGCTTAATGTGACCATTGCACAGCACTTTTCATGAAGCTATAGGGGTGGATGAGCTGCCCCTTTCATATTGTCACCATAGTTAGTCATTCTGAGCTTGTCGACTATGAAATGGACTAGAATCTCAAGAAGAGTGCTTTGTAGAAGGGGATTCCAATCCCCTACCGTAGTCGACAAGCTCGAAGTGACATTATGCTGCTGCCGAATTCTATCAATAGCCTGAAGGGACGGAAAATCCGCCCTTTTTAAATTTCAAACCCGCCCAGCAGATAGTCTTCCACGGCATCTGCCCCACGCGCGCTTTGCCCAAATGGATTTGCCGCATCCGGTGTATCGAGAACCGGACTTAGCTGACGCCGCGAGCACCAATATCGCAGCGCGTCGGGGCTATGCGTTAAATCATGCGGTTGCGTCGCAGCGTCGCCCGGCCTTGCGGGATCGTGGCGCAGCAGCGGCAAGCAACGCAGCAGCGGCGTACATGTTGAGAAAAACATCATCCTTGGCTCATACTTGTCGCACCGCAGATATTCCTTCACATTTAGCCATCCATCAATACGGCTGTTGCCCGACTTGACAAGCGGCACGCCGCTTGCGGCGAAGATTTCGGCAGCGCTGCGCCCCGTGTCCTGCCGCCTGTTCCAAAGGTCGGGCGGCGCGATATATTCCTCCACCGTTTCGCTTTGCGCAGCAAGTATCGCCGAAGCGGACTGAGATACCGTTAAATCGCTCATCTCGATGCTGCGGTAGCAATAGACGCGGCCTGCAGGGCTCACCGCGAACCAAAGCGCGGCCAGCATATCGAGACCATAATCCAGCGCGACGCTTCTGCGCCAGCCGTCGGGTATCGCAAACGGCGCGCAGATATGTGTGTGTGCGCTGAACTCTGTAAAATACTGCCCCGCGAACACATTCCAGTCCCCTTCCAGCCACGCCCGGCGCAATGAAGGCTCAAGGCTTTCCAGCTGACGCACATAGCTTGCGCTGTGTTTCGCCAGTTCACGCTTTTCGGTAAGGCTTTTGCCGTCCTTATGTTTTCGCAGCTCAGCCAGCGTCCGTTTGTACCCCTCATCGTCGGTGAAAAGCGGCGCGTTGTCCCACACACGTGCCTGAATGAACGTATAATCGCGCGCGTCCTCCCCGCGCTGAAAGTCACGGTCGATGAACAACCGCTTGACCCAAGCGTGCCCCACACCTCCCGGGTTGCAGGTCACATAGGTACGTTTGGGATAGGCGCCCGTGCCGCGCACGCAGGCGCACAGCCAGCCAAACTGATACTCGGTAAGCTGCGTGGCTTCATCGAGAAAAAGCACATCGCATTCCTGTCCCTGATACTGGAGCACATCGTCTTCGGAATTGCAATATCCCAGCTTGATGCGCGACCCCCACGGAAACGTGAACACCTTATCACTGTCGCTGTACTTCGGCCTTAAATACTTGGGCAGCCGCGCATACACGGCGAGCAGACGTTTAGTATGGTTCTCATGAAGCTCAGGAAAAGAGCGCCGCACGATGAGCATTTGTATGCCCGGATATTCAAAAGCAAGATACGTTGCTTTGGCGCGTATCGCGTGGGATTTGCCTCCGCCCCTGGCCCCGCCATACCCCACAAAACGCGTTTTCGTCTGCAAAAACTCAGCCTGCTTTGGGGTGGGTTTACCAAATGCTTTGGCAAGCACCGTCTCCACATTCTCGTCTCGTCTCATAAAAAAAGCGCCCAACGCAAACCGTTTGGCGCAAGACACTTCCTTTCTATTACTTCTCAATACTGATGACGCTTGTCGGACAGCCCTCCGCTGCCTCGTCTGCTGCATCCTCAACCTCTTTGGGTATCTCATCCACATAGGCTTCGGCGAGTCCGTCCTCAGCCATTCTGAATACCTCAGGGCATGTATCCGCACACAGCTCGCAGGATATGCAGCCGTCACGGTCTATAACTGCTTTCATTGCTCAATTTCCTCCTTGGTTACACGAAATATTTATTATTTTACCCCAAGAATTACCGATTATTCAACTGGTACTTATTGGGCGTGTTTTTTTATACGCCCCAGATCAAACGGCGGCACCGCGCAGGCAGGCGCACTCTCTCCAAGCGCGCCCGTGGCTTCGAGCTGCTTCACATTCATCGAAGAGGGTTTATCGGCCTCTTCCCAATACCGCTGGATATGCAGCAGCGCCATCTCAATGCAGCGGCTCAAA
>JAEWQS010000042.1 GCA_023399095.1 Bacillota bacterium | reverse complement strand
CGGCTGTGGTCATGTTTGCCGTGGCTGTCTTACTGCTCTTGGCAGGCCGTTCATCGGCTCTCCCAACTGCGTTCTACTACAAAACCGACGCAATTTGTGGTGCGAATCTTATCACCCTTGATACATATCAGATATCAGACGATTCAGACTCTTTGGACGATGGTTATGTCCTGAGCGCCTACACGTTCACTAGCCCCGACGGCCGGTATCTTTTTTATCCCGAAGGCAACACGATATACCGCCGCGATCTGACGGCAGACCCCAAGGATAAAAAAGCGACCATAAAAATAGACAGCGACATCGGATATTTCTTTGAGGTCACTCCAGACAACAAAGCCGTTTATATCAAACAGTCTAACGGCGGTCTTTATATATACGACGGGGACAACAGGGAAAAGACAGCTCTCGATGTGACCTCCTGCACAATGAACGAGAACGGCACTCAGCTCGTCTATGCTAATCAAAATTCCGATATATTCTTTTTGGATATACAGACTCTTTCCGAGGAGAAAATCGTTTCCGAAGCCAGTCTGCTTTGCGTATCCGACGATTTTTCCACGGTATGCTATCAAAAAAACGGCAATCTTTATGAGCAGATTATCGGCGAAAACAAGCAGAAAATCGCCTCCGATTTATCTTTATTTATTACGCGAATGGACGACGGCACACTTTATTACACTAAGTCAAATACGGAAACAATGGCGCTTGCCGATTACCTGAATGATGATATGCTCGAAGCCGACGCCGCGATCAGCGAGCCGAATATCGCCGATTTCCAGACGCAGCAACCGTACACCAACTGGTGGGGTGACACCTCATATGAGACAGTGACCGATTACGATGCGTATGACGCCGCATACAGCGCCTATAACGACAAGCTCATGCGCGATCAGCTTCGCGCACAGGCAGGGGAGCAAACCATGGATTTCTCTCGCGAAACGCTTTATGCTTATAAGGATGACAAGGAAGCGGCAGTGACGAACGATTTTGCATATACGCTCCTCACATCGGACAGCGGTCTGCTGATTTATAGAAAGGCGACGTTCACACCGCCCGAAAAAGTCAACATTTCCGAAGTCAGCGATATCCACGCGGTCACCGAGCTGCTTGGCAATTATCAGAGCGAAGACAAGGCCGTTTATACCATCTCGAACGGTACGGAGATGCTGCTCGTCGAAGAAGAACCTTCTACATTTGCGGTTGATGGCACCTTTTCCTATTCGGAAGATGACAAAAAGCTTTATTTTCTAGACAACTATGATCCGGCAGAGTCGTGCGGCACGCTCAAGTTTATCGCGGTGAGCGACAATGAATTTTCATCGCCTCAGATCATCGATGAGGACGTATCGACCTGTACTTTTGATCCAAATACAAATACGCTACTTTATTTCAAAGAGCTGCAAAACGGCTGCGGCGATCTTTACATGAACGGTACCCATATTGACAGCGATGTGAGCTTGAATGGCATGCTGCTGAGTAACAACGCCGATGTCTATTATATGACGGATATGAGCACGGATGGCTTAAGCGCCACACTGATGAAATGGAGCAAAGCGGACAAAGAACGCGTCGCTTACGACGTCACACAAGCCGTGATTATAGGCGATAGACTCGTCTACCTCGCGGACTTTTCCGCCTCAGATCACAGCGGCGACCTCTACCAATACACGGGTACCGAACCAAAGCTCGTTGACGACGATGTATCGTATCTATTTGATACGGAGCGGTACGCAGAAAAACCCGTGATCTATTTCATGAATTTTGACTACAGCTTCCTTTACGCAGACGAGTAATTAAGACACGGACTCCCGCAAATAGTTGACATCATAAGGCGTTAAACTTAATATGTAAATACATGATATCTATGACAAGAGATGCGGCTTGCTTCAACTTAGGCCGCACAGCATATCATGAAAAGTACAAAGGATATCAAAAATGAAACAGCATAAGTTTTTCGCCCTGCTGGTTGCTCTGTTGCTGCTGCTTGGCGCATGCGGACAAGCCGTGGACAGCGACGCATCGGCCTCGGACAGCATCGCGCCGTCTCCCACGCCATCTGCGATGCCGTCACCAACCGCGACGTCCTCACCCACGCCCATAGCCACCACGCCGCCGGATGTGTCGGCCACAGCTCCGCCGGAACCCACAGCCACAGCGAAACCGAACTCAACGCCGAAACCCACACCGGAGCCGTCAACGGAGCCGACAGCCCAACCCACGAAAAAGCCAGCCAAGGCATCTAACGCCACAGGCACACCGCTTTCGGGCATCGTGATCGGCCTAGACCCAGGTCATCAGGCGCATAGCAATTCAGACCAGGAGCCCGTCGCGCCCGGCTCCGGCGAAACAAAAAAGAAGGTCTCTTCTGGTACGCAGGGGCGTTTTACCGGCGTCACCGAGTATGAAGTGAATCTACAGGTGGGATTAAAGCTTAAGCAAATACTCACCGACCTTGGCGCGACCGTGGTGATGTCGCGAGAATCGCATGATGTGGATATATCCAACAGCGAGCGGGCCACCATGATGAATGATGCCGGTGCCGCTCTTGTGGTGCGCATACATTGCAATGGCTCTGACAACAGCGACAAGCATGGCGCGGTCGTACTAATTCCTTCAAACGACTGCACAGCCGCTATCAACGACGCAAGCAAGGAAGCGGGCAAATGCCTCATCAATGCGTTTGTCGACGCGACGGGCGCCAAGGATTTGGGGCTCCAGCCCCGCAGCGACCAAACGGGCTTCAACTGGAGCACCGTCCCCGTGTGCAACGTCGAGATGGGTTACATGACAAACGAGGAAGAAGACAACTTATTGGTCAAAGACGACTATCAGGACCAATGCGCGCATGGTATTGCCAACGGCGTCGTCGATTATTTCAGTTGATATTTAAAGAGTCTTTTGTGCGCGTTTTTTATTTCAGCGTCCAGCCATGGTCATCGTGATAGATCATTTGTCGGGTCATGCCGCCATCCACGATGATGTTCTGTCCGTCGATAAATCCCGCTTGCTCACTGCAAAGATACAGCACCATGCGCGCGATATCCTGCGGATTGCCGACGCGGCCCGCAGGATGCTGGGCTTCATCTGCGTCTGAATAGCTTGGCTCATAGCCATGCTCATGCTGATACGCCCCAGTATCGATCCAGCCGGGGCTGACCGCGTTCACGCGCACCCTGCCCGCAAGGCTGACACACAGCGCATGCGTCAGTGCGCTGATGCCGCCCTTGGCTGCCGAATAGCTCTCGCTGTCCGGCTGAGACATCATGTATCGTGTGGACGAAATGTTCACGATAGCCGCGCCTTGCGCGAAATGATCCGCAAAAAGCAGCGCCAAGTAATACGGCGCGGTGACGCCGATGCGCAGTACATTGTTAAAATCCTCATATGAACAGCGTGAGAGCAAGCCTTTTTTGCTGATGCAAGCGTTGTTGATTAAAAAGTCTACCTTGCCGTACGCGCCCAGCACCGTCTTTGCGAAATTCTCCAGCGGCTCTTTTTCTGCAATGCTGCCTTGCACAAAGAACAGCTTGTCTCCATACTTTTGAGCCAGCTTCGTACCCGAAACGGTATCCGTGTCGATCACGGCCACCTTTGCCCCCTCATCGATAAACGCCACTGTGATGCAGCGACCGATGCCGTTCGCTCCGCCTGTGACAACGCAGATTTTATCTTTGAACGTCATATTTGCTCCCCTCCGTACGTTCTGAGCTTATTTTAACATTCTTTCAGTCAGATCAAAACACAATCCGATTTAAAATATTATATTTTTCCCAACCCCTTGACATGCTCCTTATTATATCTTATTATTCCCTTATAGGTAATTATAAGGAGCGTTTTTAATGACAGAAACATATTATAGCGTGGAACAGATTTCGCAGATGCTGAGCATACATCCCAAGACGGTGCAGCGCTATATCCGCGAAGGCAAGCTGCGCGCCAGCAAAATCGGCAAGAGCTGGCGTGTCTCGGGACACGATCTAAGCGTGTTTACCGAAGGAGCAAATGCTGCGCCGGCAAACAAAAAACGTGACATACCGGCAGATGGGCGCGTCAAAGCATCCTCGGTGATCGATATAGACGTAGACAGCCGCGACGAGGCTATACGCATCGTCAATACGCTGAGTGCGGTAATGAATGTGAAGCCGCCCGAATATGGTCGGTCTTCAATGCATGCACAGTTCATCGAGCCGGATGACAAAGTGCGGATTACGCTATGGGGCAATGTGAAATTTATGTCGGCCATATTGGAAGCCATCGACATGCTCACTGAACAATATGAGGAGGAAATGAAATGAACAAAATCCGTGTGTTTAAATCTGACGAAGGGCGCGATAAGATACGTGCATATTACAATCAAATACTAAGCTTTTTTCCGCTCACACAGAGATATGTGGATACATCCTTTGGCAAAACGTTTGTGCTGGAAGCAGGAAGCGACAAAAACCCAGCCGTCATTCTATTGCACGGATCCTGCGGCAACAGTGCGGCATGGCTTGGCGACATTCCTGTACTCGCCGAAAAGTTTCACGTCTTTGCGGTGGATATTATCGGTGAAGCGGGCAACAGCGAGGAAAACCGTCCGGATATCCATTCTCATGCATATTCTTTGTGGCTAAACGAGCTGCTGGATGTGTTGGAAATTGATAAGGCCGCCATCATGGGAAATTCATTGGGTGGTTGGATGGCTCTGCACTTTGCAGCCGCTTATCCAGAGCGCACAGCGAGCCTCGTTTTGATTGCGGCCTCAGGTATTGCGCCGGTTAAAACGACTTTCATAAAGAATACCGAAGACTTTATAAGCACTGGGGGGCAAAA
>JAEWQS010000024.1 GCA_023399095.1 Bacillota bacterium | reverse complement strand
CCCTTTGGGCTGTCCTGCCGTGTCTGCAAAAGCCACGGCGACAGAGGCTCCATGTCAACCTGTTAGTTCAAAATTTTCGACACTTTACTGCTTAGTTCCTTGTCCGAAATTCTAGCACCGACCCTTTGATGTATGAAAACCATTCCTTCAAGCATAATAGTAAGCAACACTTTTCAGGAGACCAGCTATGAAAAGTCAAGAGAAAATTGAATAATTGCAAGGTTAGAAAAAAGGGTAACACAAATAAGCTGGTAAATTGGCAGCGAAAACGAGGAAATCGAGTGTCAGTCTAATGCGAACGCAACTTCCTCCGTAAGCATTTTGAAGACGACTCTGACCAGCTTGCCAGCAACATGGCCGAGAGCATTGTAGTGAAGTCGGCCCTGTGCCCGCTTAGCATCATAGTATTGGCGAAAAGTCCTGGTGTTCTGAACGACGTTGAAAGCAGCGTTCATGAGCCCATGGCGTAGAACCTTGGAACCACGCTTAGACATTTTAGTATGCTTCGCCCGGAAGTTGCCGGACTGGTTGACGGTAGGGTCAAGACCAGCATAGGCAAGCAGCTTATGCGGGGAACCGAAACGGTGGACATCGCCAATCTCCCCAAGGATCATAGCGCCGTTGATGGTACCGATACCCGGGATGGTCATAATGACCGAGTGTAGGCGTTCCATGATATCAGTGATGGCAACATCGATCTCAGCAATCTGCGCATCGTAGTGCTCAATGCTGGCAATGCACTGTGACACTGGTATTTGGAGGGCTCTTCCGCCGGAACCAACAGAACGCGCCGCAAGCTCGCGAAGAGCAATGGCCTGCGGCTTACCAAAGTGACCATGAGAGTTTTTGGATAAAAGATGTGTGAGCTTGGTCAGATGCAGGGCGGCAATCTCGCCGGGAGACGAATGCAGCTTTAAAATAGCATAAGAAGTACGAAGGTGGATGCCAGAGGAAAAGAAATATTGAAACTCCGGGAACAACTGGTCCATATAGGCAACAAGCTGAATCTTGCATCTGCTTCTGGATTTCATCAGGTTTTTGCGGGCTCGGCAAAGCTGCTTTAAGGTAAGGGTATCAATATCCCTTTCGCAAATGCACCTGTAGTTGTCCAGCATTAATGCCTTGGCAATGACGAACGAATCAACCTTGTCGGTTTTGGTTTTTCTAATTCTGTTCTTTCTAAGGCTGGCGGTCTGAATGGGGTTAATGACGCAAACCCTATAACCTCTGCGGAACAGGAAGCAGACGAGATTATCCCCGTAGTGAGAGGTGGATTCCATGCCAATCAATACGGAATTCTCATAAGGAGATAATTTGGAAAGAAGATGGTTGAAGCCTTTGGAATCATTGGAAAATGAGAATGGTTCCGTGATGATTTCGCCATCAGCGGATAGGATTGCGGCAACGTGCGATTGTTTGGCAATGTCTATGCCAACGTAGAACATAAGCGGTACCTCCGATTGTAATAGTACACTGTGATATCCACTTAGTTCTGCCCTCCTAGACTTGCCTGAGATAAGAGCTCGGAGCTCATCCAGCTATAAAAGATGTAGACAGTACTGTGGCAATACACTCCTTTGAGTAGTCGAGGCTACAGAATCATATAAAGAGTCCACAGTGTCTAAGTAGATTGTACCAACTAAACGAAAGGAGCGTATGGTACTGTAATGTATCATACAAGCTATGATATGAAAAAACTGCTTAAAAAAATTGCGATTCTCACACTGGCACTGTGTATGCTGACGGCCACGCTGACGCTCGCGGCGAGCACATACACGGTCAGATCCGGCGATACGCTCACAAAAATCGCCAATGCAAATAACGTGACATTGAGCGACCTGCTCGCGGCGAATCCATCTGTCAAAAACGCATCGCTCATTTACGTGGGGCAGCAGCTTACCATCCCAACCACAAAGTCAGTGAGCTATACGGTGCAGCGCGGCGACACGTTCTGGGGCATTGCGAAGAAATTTGAAATCAGCGTCGATGAACTCAAGAAAGCCAACCCCAATATCACAAACATAGGCATGATCTATGTAGGACAGAAGATCACGATACCCGACACACAATCTCTCGCCAGCCACGAGCGGCAGGTGTTTGAACTGGTCAACAAGGAACGCTCAAACAGGGGGCTTCCTTTGCTCAAGCTCAACACGGAGCTCAGCCGTGTGGCGCGCTTTAAGAGTCAGGACATGATCGATAAGAAATACTTCTCGCACACATCGCCCACATACGGCTCGCCGTTTGACATGATGCAAAGCTTTGGCCTCAAGTTCAGCGCAGGCGGAGAGAATATTGCTTACGGGCAGAAAACGGCTTCCGAAGTCATGAACACATGGATGAATTCGTCAGGGCACAAGGCCAACATTTTGTCTCAGGCATACACACAGATCGGCGTCGGTGTCGCCAAAACGGCAAGCGGCACGCTTTATTGGACACAGATGTTTATGAATCCATACTGAGAGTAAATATAAGTGCAGATGAACAAGACATGAATGACCACGGTCTTTTATTTGAAAACGCCCTGTTTTTTGGTGAAGCGGGGCGTTGGTCATTAGACTGAAGGAAACGGGATTCTCCTCTTCAATATGTAAACAAAGAATACATGATAAGCCGACAACAGTCGGAGAACGCCTTCTTTGATAAGATGATCGCTTCAGAGGTTTGCATTATGCTCATGATGGGTTTTGTATTTTACAGTTTCCGCGCGTCATCCAGCCAGCGGTTTGCATACTCGCACACACCTATGCCGTAATCTATGGTAAACAATTGGTATTTTGCGATGTCTTGAAAGGCTCTTGGTACATCAGCGAGAGAGTTCGTTTGCTTTACCGCCTGAAGCTCCGCTAAATACTCTCTAACAGCTTGGGCAAGGTTGTCTATTATGAGTTCCTTTTGTGCGGTCTCTTTAACAAGGCCGAGAAAGTAGAGTTTGGCGAGCATCAACGATTCAATATTCTTGGAAGACACGTCTTGACGCATCCACTCATAGAAATTCTCCACACCTTTCGGGTTGATGTAATAGATCTTCTTGTTACGCGAGTTTTCAACGGCTTCCTTAAAGTAGATCATGTTTTTTTCTAACAACTTTTTCACCGCATACTGCAAATTGCCGTAGCTCGCGGCATATATCATCGTAAGCCCTTTGCAAAAGTTCGAGTTCAGCTCATATATGGTCATGCTTTTTAGCATCAGCAACCCTAATACTATATGTTCCATAATACCCTCGCATATTTCGATTCGTAATATAAAAAGAATTATACATTACAATTGACAAAATGACAAACATAAATTACTATTAGCAATATTACAATAAGTAATAAAGGAGGAACTTAAAAAGAATGTTGTGGATTGTATTGGGCGTCGTGATCGCGGTAGTACTTGTTTTCGCATTGCTGACTTTTTTTAGGTCAACGCCGTTAACGAAAGCCCAAGCTCTGGTAAGTATTCAAAATACGGTGGATAAAACAATCGGCAAAAGCAATGTGACCAATGCAATAGTGTACGTCGATTCGCACAGATATGGTGTATCAGAGGTGTTTACCGCCGGACAACTGAATGGCGCTCCTGTTAAACCTGATCAGCCATTTCATATCGCCAGCATTGGCAAAGCGTTTACGGCGACACTGATCGGCTGCCTGATGGACGAATACAAACTATCTCTAGACGATAAGATTACATTATATTTGGACGAAAACATACTGGAAGGGTTGTTTGTGTACGCAGGTGTGGATTATCGTTGCGAGGTCACCGTCAAACAGCTTCTCAATCATACGAGCGGCATCGCCGATTATTTTGACGATGAGGTACACGGTACGAAGCCGATGAAAGATTGGGTACTGGAGGATACTGAAAAAATATGGACGCCGCAAGAGTTAATCGCGTTCTCGAAAGACTATCAGAAATGCGTCGGAATGCCAGGCAGCAAGTATCACTACTCGGACACGGGATACATCTTGCTCGGATTAATCATCGAAAGCGTGTCGAAAAAAACGTTCGACGCCATACTGGAAGAAAAAATATTCTCGCCGCTGGGCATGAATGACTCCTGCTTGATGTTCTATTCTCAATCCAAGGATAACAATACACCTATTGCCGATGTGTGGTTTAAGGGCGTGAATATAAAGGGCTACCAATCACTGAGCATCGACTGGGCGGGCGGCGGCATCGTATCGACAGCGAAGAATTTATCCCGTTTTATTCGCGCGCTGAACAACCACGAAATCGTCTCAGAGGAAACATTGAATATGCTGTATAGCTTTGATGAGAAGTTCATGACGGGTGTTCACTACGGCAACGGGTTTATGGAATATCATTTCGGTGAGTTCTTCCCAACGATGAGGGCTTATCCAAACTATGTCGGCCATATGGGTGTGTTGGGCACGCAGATGTTTTATGACAAAAGCACCGACACAGTATATATTTCGAGCTTTGGCTCAAGCGATTATGCGGACGGCAGTGTGAGAAAGATGATTGAGATTATAAGCACGCTAATGCGAATTAATGAGGTGTAACATGGAATCTATCAATACAAGAAAATCGACAAGAACGTACTTAAAGCAGGCGCTCAGCGAAAAGGATAGCCGGCTGATTCGAGACTATATCAGCAAAGAGGAAAACCGCATCGGGTTGTTCAAAAACAAGATCGGCATTCAGCTTGTGCTAACAGATATGAGCGGAAAGATAGGAACATACGGTATCATCAAAAACGCACCCGCGTTTCTGATTGTGATCTGCGAGAACACAAAAGAAGCTCTTATCGACTGCGGCTATGTTTTCGAAAAAATGGTGCTGTTCCTCGAAGAAAACAATCTTGGCACATGCTGGCTTGGCGGGTCGTTTAATCGGAAAAGCTTGAAAAAGCTTGGTATCGCTCCAGCGGGAGAGATGTTCGTACCCGTCATCTCACCGGTTGGCTATAAGTCAGACAATAAGAACTTTGCCGACGATATCATCCGACAGCAGGCCGGATCCGACAGCAGGCTGGATTTTGACAAGATGTTTTTCTCCGGAGAATATGGCACAAGAATATGTGATTCGGCCATTCGTGAAAAGCTTGAGCTTGTTCGGCTTGCACCCAGTTCATCCAACAAACAACCCTGGCGTATCGTTATGAACGGCCAAGGTGCGGCGGATTTTTATATCGAACGCTTTCCAAACTACGCCGGAAACAAGTTCGGATATGATATGCAAATGCTTGATATGGGGATCGCAGCGACGCACTATGCCATCGCGTTTGGCAAAGAAGCCGTTAGTGTTTACGAAATCGACGCTGTGAACGATATTTCAGCAGAGTATGTGTTTAGCATATAATTGGCAGGAATTTCGCTGGAAGACGATATGCATATGCTGCAAGAGCTTGGATATAAGGTGATGTAAAAAGAAGAATTATTACATCCGAATACCTTAACGGCTGATGAAGTCAAGAGCCCCGTTGCGATAAATCGCAGCGGGGCTCCTTTGGTATAGTGGTCAATGTTTACCGAAAGAACGTATAGGCAAGCTCAGCCAGCTGTATAAACTGTGCGCGATAACCGTCTTCATCCACACCGCGTGAGGCCTTGGCACGGTCTATCACGTCCCGCAGGTTGGCGCCGCCTTGATAATCCGAATTTTTGAGCACAAGGGCGAACTCCGCGACGGCTGAGGCAAACACAAAATCGTTGTCGGGATGATTTGTATAGTTCTTAACGCCTGCCATCGTGGTGATAAGCTGGCTCTTATCGCTGCTTGGCTGCTTGTAGCGGAATTTGACATACAGCCAATCGTCTGTCGGGGCTTTTGGCGAGACCGTGTTTAAGGGTTTCGAATTGTCCTGAAACACGAGATCGTCAACGCTTTGTGAACTGTCTTCGGAACCCATAGGTATCAGCTCATAAAACGCTGTCACACAGTGTCCCGCGCCCATCTCGCCTGCGTCTTTTTTGTCGTTGTTGAAATCTTCGGCTGCCATCACGCGGTTGTCGTAGCCGATCAAGCGGTATTCTTTGATCGCGTCCGGATTGAACTCCACCTGCACCTTAACATCCTTGGCGACTGTAAATAATGTGGAACTAATCTCGTTGACCAGCACCTTTTTGGCTTCCATCAGTGAATCAATGTAAGCGTAATTGCCGTTGCCCTTGTCGGCGAGCGTTTCCATCTTGTTGTCCTTGGTGTTGCCTGTTCCAAAACCCAGCACGCTCAGATAAATGCCGCTATTGCGTTTGTTTTCGATGAGCGATTCAAGATCCTCGGTGGATGAAGGGCCGACATT
>JAEWQS010000002.1 GCA_023399095.1 Bacillota bacterium | reverse complement strand
CTACAATATGGCCGTGAGAAGGATGAGTTCGGCTGGATTAAAACGATATAATAGATGATCGGGTTATTTGTTAAAATAAGAGCAGATGAAACGCTCAACATATGCTTAACCTGCAAAAGCAGGTTCAGCATGACACAATATTATTTCTGTTACTGCGACTACAAACTACGAGGTAGGAAACGACCTCCGCCTGTGCCCCGAATGGGGTATGCCGTTCCGGGAGATTATGATAACAGCTTGAGGCCTTTGCAACAGTGCAAGGGCCTTTCTTTATAGAAACGATAGTTGCTCCGTATCATACCCTTTGCGTATCAGCTTCACAATATTATCCATACGGTAAAGCAAGCCATATCTCTTGCACTCTTCTTTGAACGCCTGAAACAACGCAGCGCTTTTTGGCGAAATACACGCATAGCTGTCGGCGAATGTGCGGATGTATTTCTCCTTTACGCCGGGAAACAGCGCATCCAACCGTTCATAATAATATGATCGCTGATTTTGCCGCAGCGTCACACCAAAACCGCCGCCCTCGCCGTGATACACCCATTTCGCGCCAGCCTGCGCCGCCCTGCGGACAACCTCACGAATGTTGTCCGCATCGTCATTGATAAACGGCAGTATAGGCATAAGCAGCACGCCGCACATAATTCCCGCATCCGAGAGCGATTTCACCGCTGCCAGCCGTGCGCTTGTCGGGCAGACATACCTCTCGATTTTAGCACACAGCTCGTCGTTCGCCGTGGTCACCGTTACGTTTACAAACGTGGGTGAATGAGCTTTGATTCTAAGCAGCAAATCCACATCGCGGCAGACCATATCGGATTTTGTGATAATCCCAGTGCCAAAGCCAAAACGGTCGATCATCTCCAAAGCACCGCGGGTGAGAACAAGCTCTTTTTCATATGGGTTATACGGGTCGCTCATGGCGCCCGTCATCACAATGCCCGTTTTTCTTTTGGATTCAAGATCGCGCCGGATTACGAAAAGTGCGTTCTCCTTTGCCCTGACGGTATCGAAGTTCTCCACATGGTAGCAGTCGCTGCGGCTGTCGCAATAGATACAGCCGTGACAGCACCCTTTGTAGATGTTCATGTTGTAGTTCGTGCCGAACCAGCCATGCTGCGAATAGACCGACACGATCGTTTTGGCGGGAATAAGCGGAATGCTCAAATCAATTTTCCTTTGTATAAATAATCGTTTAAAGCTGCACCGTGATTTCCACGAGATTGCCGTCGGGATCGTAAACGCTCGACTCAAAATATCCGTCTCCCGTGCGGCGCGGCTCTCCCGCGATGGTATAGCCGTCTTCCTTGAGCTGCTTCGTCATGGCACAAACCGCCTCTTCGCTTTCCAGCCCGAAAGCGATGTGTGAGAACCCAATTGTCTGCTGCTTTGTTCCTTCGGGTATGGTGCTCATCTGCATAATTTCTAGGCGCGCCCCCTTGCCAAATGACAGAAAGTACGATTCAAAATTTATACCCGGCCCTCTTGGCGATATATATTTTTCACCCGGCTCACCGCAAAAGTAGCGGACATAGAAATCCTTCATCACTTCCAGCTGCTTCGTCCATATGGCGATATGTTCGATCAATTGCTTGTCCTCCATAAATATATCGAAAATCGGCACAGTATATTTCGACAAGCCGATCCGCTTCCCCTCCTTACCGTTGCGAGCTACGGCTCACGTATGTTGTCAATCAGCAACCCACCGTCTTTTTTCTTCGTTTCCACACAGAATTCGCGCGCGACAAAAAGGTTTTTGCCCACCGCGTATTTTAGCGCGATGCCGCTCTGGCCGCACGCAGGCGATATGGTTTGTGTGAATGAATGATAATCGCCGAAAAACTCCTTAAGGTCGGCAAAAGAAAGTCCCTCTGCAAGAGACGGCGTGAGACAATCCATCGCCACGCTTGGCATGTCAGCCTTTAGTGCCTGAAGCAATGCCGTGCATATGTCAACAGGCGTGGCGGTGGGCTTGGGCGCGCACGTGTACCACCCGAGCTCACTGCCCGCGGGCACAAGGCAGCCGTCACTTTTTTCCCAGCGCGTCTTGATCTGCCGGTAATCACCGTTTGTCACCACCGTAATGCTCTCCCGCTCTACCTTGGAGTCCTCACAGTTTGTGCAGATATCCAGACTAAAAGAAGGTAAGATATGAGACGCGCATACGAAATTCTGGCCTTCCGTGGTTTTGCCGGATGCATACAGCACAGGAAATTCGCCGAATTTGGTGAAGCCTATATCCACGCTTGCCACAAAAAACGGCAAAGGCGACACGAATTTTAATCGGTTGGTTGCGGCATGTTCTACCACAAAGCTGGAGCATGCTTCATTGTAAATAAACGCCGTGTGCCGCTCACCGCTGATATAGAAATCAAAAGGCGACAGCACCGATGGGTGCAGCTCCGTCTCATCGTTCCTGTATACCATTTCCGGATAAAGCGTTAATTCCACAATATTGTCCGGCCACATACATAGGTCAATAAGACCGTCACCCGCAAACACCGCGCCCTTGGATGCGATGGATACACGCCGGGTATATGGAAGATAAACAAAGTTTGCATCGTTTTCGAGCGGCAGCATTGTGATAAAAAACGACGAATTGGCCGCAATCGGCTGCGTAACAGCGCCCATACCCGTCTCACCCGCAGGTGCCTGGTTAATGCAGATCAACGCGTGTACACTGGAATTGATATAAAGTAGTTTTATCGTCTTATCTTCCATAGCATCCCCCTTGTACCATATATATATTCAGTTTATGCGGCGCTGATACACAATTCTAATGACGGCATACGGCGCATAACATATATAAAAGAAAAAAACGACACACAAAAGCAAACGGATTCGTAAAACGTTTGCTTTTTAATTTTTTGTTAAAAAACGGAATAAAACGCATTGTATAAGAGAATAATATGCATCAAAATCTATGATAAGGGGTTAGAAACATGGAATTGAACAACGAAACAGGACTTCACAGCTTTGATATCGCCCTCCGAACCGGCTGGAAAGACGAAGAAAAGCTAATGCTTTGGGACGAGGTAAAGAAAGCACAGAAAATCGGAGCCCCGCTCAAGCGTGTTTTTGAAACCGTGGCCCAAAAAACGGAACGCAAGCCCAACAGTGTGAGAAATTACTATTATATGAAGGTGAAGGAGACGGGCGAGATTGAGCAGAAGCCCTCAACGTTTACACCGTTCACAAAAGAGGAGATCTATACGCTGCTTCGGACTTTGCTGGCCTCCGGCGCTAAGGGAGAATCGATCAGAGGCGCGAGCCTAAGGCTTGCGGGCGGAGACAAAACGCTGATGCTTCGGTATCAAAACAAGTACAGAAGTCTAATCAAGAATGGCCGTCCCCTCGTTGAAAAGGTCTTGGCAGACATGGACAGAGACAGCGAGAAATACTTAAGCCCCTATGACACACAAAAGTCGATGTCACCGGTGGGCAAAGAAAGCAAGTACATACCCGAAAGTGTGATCAAGGCGCTTATGGCCTGCGACATTGATGTCAAGAGCTTCTTCAAAGGCCTTGCCAAAGTCGCCGGAATGGCCGTGGCCAAAGTGCGCTCCGAAGACGAAATGCGCCAGCTGATGCTCCAAAACGAATCAATAAAGAAGGAAAATACATCTTTGCAAACGCATTTAAAAAAGGAAATGGAAAAAAGCCACAAGGCCGCATCATTGTTTGAACAGCTTATGAACCTAAAGACCAAGACGATCGAGACCAAGGACTTAGAGAGCTTGACGGCCTTGGGCGAATGGCTCAAGGAAGACGCGCGCACAAGCAGTGCGGATGCCCTCTGATGCTTACCCGCGCGTCTGCAGACTTATAATTTTGCCTGCAGACGCGTAAACAGCCTTGTAACAAAAACACTATTTTTGTCCTATTTCGTCGTTATTTCGCGACTTGACGAAAGTTATTAAATTTCCTAAGAAATTTATTTATTTTTGTCTGCAACTTTGTTTTATTTTATTGTCAAATAAAATCTCCCGTGTTAATATGTTCATAAATATTGCTTTAGATGGTACGTTTCAGACAACTAACGTCATTTTTTTAAGGGTTGAGGAATGGATTTTTAAAAACACACAAATTGAAAGGAGTTTTCTTCAATGGACAAAAAAATCAAATTACTCATCATCGAGGACAATGTGCAACTCAATGAAATGCTCACCAAGTTCTTTAGCACGAAGAATGACGTAGAGGTAGTGGGATCATGCAATAACGCGGTAGAAGCTGTCGGCTTAATTAAAGAAGTGGCGCCAGACGCCCTCATCGTCGACATGATTATGCCGGAGGCAGACGGGCTCTCCCTGCTCGAGAGATTAAACACGTCAGAGTTTGAGACAATGCCTGCCACAATCGTTGTTTCGGCCGTTGGCAACGAAAAGCTTATCAAAATGGCCTGTGATCTGGGGGCAAAGTATTACATGATTAAGCCTTTCAACAAAGACATTCTCTACAAACGTATTCAGGACATGTTCGGCAGCCGGGTTATTACCACAAAGCGTACACCCACGCCTGTTCGGTCCAAAACGCTGGATGAGAAAATCACCGGTGTTTTCCTGTCAATCGGAATTCCGGCTCATATCAAAGGATACCATTTTTTACGAGAAGCCATCAAAATGGTCGTGAGAAACCCTGATCTTATCAATTCTATTACTAAAAAACTTTATCCCGGCATTGCTGAGCCGTTTGAAACAAGCGCCAGTAAAGTCGAACGTGCCATTCGTCATGCCATTGAAGTGGCATGGTCCCGCGGCAAAATCGAAAACATCAACAATTTCCTCGGTTATAATATTTATACAAATAAAGACAAGCCCACAAACGGCGAGTTTATCGCTCTGATGGCTGATAAGCTCATCATGGACAGGAGCGCTTAATAAAGGATAAGAAGCCGTGCGTTTTTGTTAAAACGTACGGTTTTTTTATTTTGAGTAAAATGACAATGGTATTGGCAATTGAATATTCTCAATTGGTGTAAAATTATAATCCTATTCAACGCTTGTCAATACAAGGTTGTCTGTCAGTCTGCCATCGCCGCCGGCATTGACTATTGACCTTTAAACAGATAGAATAAAGACACTTGCAATAGAGGTGTTGGGGGCAAATTCACTTTAAGGTGGTTATGCGTATGCAACAATCTGTTAACGTGGCCTCTAACGCAAAGATGATTGAAGTGTTAAAGGCCGAATTCATCAGTGAATCAGCCGATGTTTTACGGGCGGCACTTTCGCCAAACGGGCGGGGAGAGCTTAAGGACACGTTGGGCGGCGCAGTGCTGCTTGCTTATGTGCTGGCAAAACGCTGCGGTATATCATTCAGCGAGCTGGATGAAGACGTAGTCAGCAAGGCGGATAACGGCATCACAGGTGCTCATATGCTGGAAACGGGCTACGGTGATCTATCTCTTCTTAAAAAACATTTTGAAAGCGGGAATTCAAGGGGTTTTGGACAGGACAAAAAAAGACGGTTATAAAAATGTAGCGGCCACCTTTCTCATTGCCGCAGCTTTGATACTGATATCGACCTACTTTCCTCTGGCAGCCGTTGTGGCTGCGTTTGTGCTCACTTACGCTGTTGCCATGTGGGGCACGCTCGGCATCGTTTTGGCGGCCATAAGCTTTGCGGTCGGCTGTCTGCTGGATTTAAAGGTCGCGGCATTCCTCGCAACGGCATTTTTGCCGGTGGCTTTGGCGGCCGGTATCGTCATCAAAAAGAAGCTGCGCATGCGCCATAGCGTGATGATCACCAGCGGCGCGGCGCTCGCAGGCTCAGTCGGCGCGTTTGGTGTGCTTTGGCTCTTCACAGGCCTGAGTCCCATCGATTATATGGTAAGCTTGACAGCCCATGTCTTAGGTACTCTCAACGGTGGGCTTGTGCAGCTTGTCTACCAGTATACCCGGTTTTGGGATATGGTCACAGGTGCGATCACACAGGCTGCCGTATTCTCGACACCTGCGTCCGAGGCAATCCCCGTCATACTGGAACGGTTAAGAGACTTTCTGAACTTAAATCTCGTCAACGCCGTTCTCAGCTTTGCACTGATGATAGGGCTGCTCATATTTGTGATCACGCGTGTGTTCGTGAAAAAGAAGCGCAAGGTCGCCTCTGTTCCGCCGTTTTCGGCGCTCGCGCTGCCGCCAAAGTTCTGGCTTGCTTATCTGCTTTCGTATTTATTTGCCTTTGCGGGTATAAGCTTTGGATGGCCGTCTTTTGAGATCGTAGCCATCACAATAAGCGGCGTTTATGGATTTGTGTTCATCGTTCAGGCCTTAAGCTTTCTGGACTATTTATATAAGAGACGGAAAATGCAGACCGCAGTGCGCGTGCTGCTGCACGTGGTGGTCGCGCTGCTTATCGGCAACCTGTTGATTTGGGTGGGTTTGTTTGAAAACATGGCGGGGCTGCGCAAGCGTTTGGATACGGAAGGCGGTATCGTGTCTTGAAGACCAACACCACACCCCAAAAAGCATCGCTTTTCGGGGGCCCCATAATCAGATATTTTTCGCCGGATTTTGTTTGCCTGATAACGGCGCTCTTTGCGGCGTCTTTTTTTGCTTTTTTGCAAAGCGTACTCATCGGTACGATATCCGTGATAACCAGTGTTTTAGGATCACTGGGGTATCTTTACGTTTTTACATACCGCAAGGTGCAATGGCAGCGGCTTGTGATCAAGACGCTTTTCGAGCAGGAAGAGCTGCCGACGTATTTAAACACCATGGCCATCCCCACCGTTCTGACGTCGCCCACGGGCCACATCAAGTGGGCGAACCTTGCATTTCGAAGCCTGGTGGGTTTTGGCGCATTTCGCAATATCAATAGGATGATCTCGGGCATCAGCGTGCCCGACAAGGATAAGAAGATACTCATCAACGGCAAGCCGTATAAAAAGGAGTTATCCACCGTGTGGCTGCGCAATCGAGAATATTTGCTGCACCGGCTTGTGGATATCGAAAATACCGTGGAAGCCAAAAAACTTTATCAGAGTTTTCTGCCGGTGGTGTGCCAGTTTCAGATCGACAACTACGATGAGCTTTCTGCCAAGCTCTCTCAATCGGAGCTCTCCGAAGTCGTCGCGGCTATAGAGCGGCGCTTATCCACACTTTCGGAAAGCCTATCGGCTCATTTTCAGCGTACAGACCGCGGACGTTATCTATGTATTCTCGAGCGCCGGTTTCTGTCTACGCTGCGGGCCAGCAAATTCAGCATACTCGATGAAGTTCGCCAGATTAAAACAACGCTCTCCCCGACGCTGTCTATCGCAGTGGGTGTCGGAGAAAACCCTGAGCAGTCAGGCGAATATACGATCAAAGCGATGGAGCTTGCTTTGGGACGCGGCGGCGATCAAGCCGTGGTCAAGCAGGGAGACCGTTTCATATTTTACGGCGGCACAACGAAAACAGGATTTCGCCGCAGCAAGGTGAAGGCGCGCATGATCAGCCATGCGCTGCGCAACCTCATGGAACAGTGCAGCGACGTGTATGTGATGGGGCATGAAGTGCCCGATCTGGATTGCATGGGGGCGGCACTGGGCATCTGCGCATGCGCGCGGCATGTGGGCAAAAAAGCCTATATCGTCATGGACAACCCAAACCCTTCTATCGATCTGTTGCTGGACAAGCTCAAGACCGTTGATGCGTATGCTGCAAGTCTTATCTCGGGGCAGGATGCGGCGATGCACATCGGCGCGACCAGCATGCTTGTGATTGTAGACACGCAGCTTGCATCATTTACGATATCGCCGGGACTGTTGGAAATGGCGGATACCGTTGTGGTGGTAGACCATCATATCCGCGGAACCTCAGCGATCGAAAAGGCCACGCTTTTCTATCACGATCCGTATGCGTCGTCCGCGTGCGAGCTCGTCACAGAGGTTATGCAGTATTTCGGTGATGACTTAAAGCCGCTTCCGATTGACCTTGAAGCGCTGCTGTGCGGCATCACACTGGATACCAAGGGTTTTACATTCAATACGGGCGTACGCACATTTGATGCGGCTTCTTATCTTCGCCGCCACGGCGCGGACACCACGGTGACGCGGCTGCTTGTTCAGGACGACCTTAAGACGTATAAGGCCAAAACGGATATCGTACGCAGCGCGGAGATAATCGAAAACGGCTTTGCGGTGTCGGCGTGCCCCGAAGGTGTTGATAAAGCCTCACTCATTGCGGCACAAGCTGCGGATGCGCTGCTAACCATTCGCGGCGTAAAAGCGTCCTTCGTACTCAGCCATGTGGACGATAACGTGCTCATCAGCGGGCGCTCTCTGGGAGAGGTTAATGTTCAGCTAATACTCGAAAGCCTCGGCGGAGGCGGCCATGCCACCATCGCCGCAGTCAAAATGGAAAATGTCAATATGGCCACAGCCATAAAACGGCTCAAAAAAGCAATCAATAATTATGTGAAAGAGGTTAAGTAAGATGAAAGTGATATTGATAAAGGATTTGAAAGGCACAGGCTTTGCCGGTGATATTGTGAACGTGAGCGACGGCTATGCGAGAAACTTTCTGTTTCCCAAGGGTGTCGCAAAGGAAGCCACGGCCCAAAACTTAAACGTGGCCAAACAGCAGCAGCAAGCCATAGAAAAGCGCCGCATGCTCGAGCGCCTGTCCGCAGAGGAAGCAGCGAAGCGCCTAAGCGGACTTAAGGTTGTCGTGAAAGCCAAATGCGGTGAGAATGGCCGTCTGTTTGGCTCTATCACAGCCAAGGAAATATCTGATGCAATCTTAGAACAGCACGGCATCGAAATCGATAAAAAACGCATCGTCATGAGCGATCATATCAAGGAGCTTGGCGAAACCAATTTGTCTGTGAAGGTTTTTGCAGGTATTTCCGCCGATATCATCGTCAGCGTCAAAGCGGCTGAGTAACATACGCGAGGCATTATGGAGCAGACCCAAACGGCGGGCTATGTGCCGCCAAACAATCATGAAGCGGAACGCAGCGTCCTTGGGAGTATGTTTTTAGACTCAAGGGCTGTTTATACTGCCATGGAACGGCTCCACGCGAG
>JAEWQS010000168.1 GCA_023399095.1 Bacillota bacterium | reverse complement strand
TGTCGCCAGCATTCAGGAAACAGCGCTTGTAGCGCACGTACAACGTATATTTCAGGCGAGCCATAAGACAGCTGGCTACCGCAAAGTATATGCGGCACTACAAAAAGACGGAATTGAGTGTTCTGAGGAAAAGGTCAGAAAGTTGATGCGGCAGCATGGCATTAAGGCTCGCACAAAGCAGAAATATAAGCCTCAGACCACAAAGGCCGATACCAGCGAAAGAGCATATCCGAATCTGCTTAAACAGAACTTCACAGTTGATGCAAAGGGCAAGGTCTGGGTGGCAGATATCACGTATATACGCGTGAGCTTCAAATGGACATATCTGGCGGTAGTGCTCGATTTGTACAACCGTGAACCGGTAGGATGGGCTTTTGGATCTCATCCCGACGCCGCACTTGCGATCAGAGCTTTGGAAATGGCCATAGCGCGTGAATAACCCGAGCCTGGACTGATTCATCACTGTGATCGTGGTTGTCAGTATACAAGCTACGCCTATCGAAAGTTGCTTGATAAGCATCAAATTCGAGGTAGCATGAGCCGGAAGGGAAATCCATACGATAATGCGGTTATGGAATCATTCTTTCGCTCATTAAAAACAGAGTGGACGAACCATGCTGACTACAGAACGATGCAGGAGGCTTACAAGAGCCTATATGCGTATATTGAGGTGTTCTACAAGTATCAGCGGTTACATGCCACATTGGGGTATTTAACCCCAAAATCCTTCGAGAAGGAGCGGCAGAGTCAGCTATTAGCCATTTAGACTGTCAAGCTGGCGCATGGCACATCAAGAAAATTGCTGGTGTGCGGTGAGTGTTTTATATCAGTTGATACCTATTGCACAAGCATAATTGGCTATCGAATCTTATGGCAACGGATATACATGTAAAAGGTCGATCATTCCATCACATAGTCAGAGCTCTATTTAAATTCAAGAAACTAGCAAAAAACGATTTGCGAAGAAGATGATTTTTTGATAGAATACTACCACGTTAAATGGTGGATCAATAAAATGAGAATTTTGTCAATGACGACAAATAAAAATAAAATAGTCGAATAGGAGTGCTTTATGAAAATCTTAGAGCAGACGATGCAAAACGTCGTCAAACGCAACCCATCAGAACCGGAATTTCACCAAGCTGTACGGGAAGTTCTCGAATCCCTCGAGATGGTCGCTGAAAGACATCCCGAGTATGTCGAAGCAGGTATTTTTGAAAGGATTGTGGAGCCGGAACGCCAGATCATGTTCAGAGTTCCGTGGATTGATGATAACGGCAACGTACAGGTTAACAGAGGTTTCAGAGTTCAATTCAACAGCGCTATCGGGCCTTACAAAGGCGGTTTGCGCTTCCATCCGTCCGTGTATCTCGGAATAATCAAATTCTTAGGTTTTGAACAAATTTTCAAAAACTCATTGACAGGATTGCCCATCGGCGGCGGCAAGGGTGGCAGCGATTTTGATCCCAAGGGCAAATCTGACAGAGAGATCATGGCTTTCTGCCAAAGCTTTATGACCGAGCTTTCCAAGCATATCGGTGAAGACACAGACGTTCCCGCCGGTGATATCGGTGTGGGCGGGCGCGAGATTGGTTTTATGTATGGCCAGTACAAGCGCTTAAAGAACAACTTCACGGGTGTTTTAACCGGAAAAGGCCTGACATGGGGCGGAAGCCTTGTCAGAAAAGAAGCCACAGGTTACGGACTTTGCTACTTTGTGGATGAAATGATCAAAGCCCAAGGAAAGTCGTTCAAGGGTGCGACTGTTGTGATTACCGGTTCGGGCAATGTGGCTATCTATGCTGCTGAAAAGGTTGCGCAGCTGGGCGGCAAGGTTGTGGCTTTAAGCGATTCGACAGGCTACATCCATCATGCCTGCGGTATCGATCTGGATGCTGTCAAGCAGATCAAAGAAGTTGACAGGAAACGTCTTAAAGAATATACGAACTATCATGTTGATTCCATATACACCGAGGGAACCGGCATCTCAGGTATCAAATGTGATATCTTCCTGCCCTGCGCCACACAGAACGAGGTTGACGAGAAGGATGCCAAGACGCTTGTGGCCAACGGCTGCTTTGCGGTGGGTGAAGGTGCCAATATGCCCTGCACACCTGAAGCGGTTAAGGTTTTCTTGGAAAACGGCGTTCTTTTTGGGCCCGGCAAAGCAGCAAACGCTGGCGGCGTCGCGACATCGGCGCTGGAAATGTGCCAGAACAGCATGCGCTATTCATGGACGTTTGAAGAAGTTGACGCGAAGCTTAAAAACATCATGATAGACATCTATAAAGCCAGCAGCGAAGCCGCAAAGGCCTATGGTCTGGAGAACAACCTTGTTGCGGGCGCAAACATCGCAGGCTTCCTTAAAGTGGCCGAAGCCATGTATGCACAAGGCGTCGCCTACTAAGCGGGAGTCTTTGGATCAAATTTGACGGGGACAAGGCCTTGTTTGCCAGTGTTCCTATGGATAGACAAAGCATCTTTCTCAAAGGCTACAGAGAGGAAGATGCTTTCTCCTTAAATAGCGGCTTATTGGAAGCATTGATTATTATCTAATAAAGTGATATTGGAGGATCAGCATGGGCATACATGATCGTGTTAGTACAGGAATCAGTGGTCTGGATCAAATGATCGATAATCTTCGTCTGGGAGATAATGTCGTTTGGAAAGTGGATTCCGTTTTGAACTATAAAAAATTGGTTCAAATCTATGTATCGGCAGCTTTGGCGGATAACCGCAAAGTGATCTATGTCAGGTTTGGTATCCATGAAGCACTGCTTGATGAAGACCTTCCGATAAAAACCTACGAGGTGAAGGCAGCGAGGGGCTTTGAAACGTTTACGACGGAAGTGTATAGCTTAATTGATACGGAGGGACATAAAGCGTTTTATGTTTTTGATTGCCTGACGGATCTGCTGGAATACTGGCATTCCGATGTGATGGTGAAAAACTTCTTCAAGATTGTCTGTCCATTTCTCTATGAGCTTGATACCGTCGCTTATTTTGCCATCATGCGCAATGTCCATACATTCGGCACCATCGCAGGAATTCGGGAAACAACGCAGGTGCTTTTGGACTTGTTTCAAACACAGGACAATATATATATTCACCCGCTGAAAGTTTACAACCGTTACTCCCCGACCATGTTTTTGCCGCATTTGTTACAGCAGCAGGAGGTGCTCAGCATCACGGGCAGTGCGGAAGCGGCCAGCTTGTTTTCAAAATTTGTGCATAAAGAGAAACGGCTGGACTATTGGTATACCATGTTCAACGAAGCCGAAAAAGGGCTTGAGCTGCCAAAGCAGGAGCAGGATGAAATTAAAAAGCGCCTCATGTCAATGCTGATTGGTGTAAGTTCGAGGATGTTTGAGCTATGTGACAAGTACTTCACATTACAGGATATACTCTTGATTGCATCCCGAGAAATCGGGACGGGGTTTATTGGCGGCAAAAGTGTCGGGGTGCTGTTAGCCAGAAAAGGGCTGGAGGTTGAAGGCTCGGAGCGTTTTTCAAAATATATGGAACCGCATGACTCTTTCTTTATCGGTTCGGATATTTTTTATACTTTCATTGTTCAGAATGATTGGTGGAAACTAAGGACAAAGCAAAAAACGGCGGATGGGTATTTTAAGTATGCGTCTGAACTCAAAGAAAAAATCCTGCATGGACATTTTCCCGAGGATATTCAACAGCAATTTATGCGTATGCTTGAATATTTTGGTCAGTCACCAATTATCGTTCGTTCAAGCTCGCTGCTGGAAGATAACTTTGGCAACGCGTTTTCCGGCAAATACGAAAGCGTTTTCTGTGTGAACCAAGGAACACCCGAGGAGCGGTATGAGGCATTCGAGCAAGCGGTCAGAACGGTTTATGCCAGCATGATGAATGAGGATGCTTTGTCATATCGACTCAACAGGGGGCTTTTTGACGCAGATGAGCAGATGGCGATATTGGTTCAGCGTGTGTCTGGTAACTATTATAACCAATACTTTTTTTCGCACATTGCCGGGGTTGGAAATTCAAAAAACCTCTATGTGTGGGATCAGAAAATAGACATGGACGCAGGCATGCTCCGCATGGTTTTTGGACTGGGCACGCGGGCTGTGGACAGAACCTCGGGAGACCACGTGCGTATCGTTTGTCTGGATGATCCCTTAAGATTGTCTCCAATGGATTCCAAGGACAAAAAGAAATTTACGCAGCACTATGCCGACGTTCTTTCAATCAGTGAAAATATACTGACGGAGGTCAAGCTGGAGGATATCTTTGGCCAGGATCTTAGAGCACCTAAGGATTTGTTTTTCCGGCTCGATGTTGAGAATATGAACAGGCTGCGCCAGCTTGGATATACCGATGCCAAGCCGTCGTATACACTCGATTTTAAAAAGATGCTGGCGGAATCCGGCTTTGCGGAGCTGATGAGAGATATGCTGGAGTTGCTGTCGCGTATTTATGACTATCCTATCGATATTGAATTTACGGGAAGCTTTTTCGAAGACGGATTTAAAGTCAATCTGCTGCAATGCCGCCCCCTTCAAACGAGAGGGATTGGCAGAGCGGTAAAAGTACCTCAAATTAAGCATGCCAGCCAGTGTTTCTTTTCTACCAAAGGAAGCTTCATGGGAGGCAACATCCACTTGCCGATAGATTATGTTGTCATGATCGATACGAAAGCATATCTTGATCTGTCCGAACAAGATAAACATCTGATCGCACGGCAAATCGGAAGAATTAACGCAGCGCTAAAGGGTAAGAATGTGATGCTTTTAGGGCCCGGCAGATGGGGCACCACGACATCCTCGATTGGCGTGCCTGTGCATTTTGCGGAGATATGCAATATGTCCGTCATTTGCGAGGTGGCAGATGAAGCCTTGGGCTTTATGCCCGAGCTGTCCTATGGGAGTCACTTTTTTCAGGATCTTGTCGAAATGCAGATATTCTATGTGGCTATTTTTGCGGGAGAACAGGGGGTTGTCTTTAATCCCAAATATATGTTGGAGAATAAGAACATACTCCAGGAGATTTGCCCGTATTCGAGGGATCTGTCTGATATCATCTTCGTATGCCAAACCAGTGACTTACAGATATATTCGGATGTTGTCACACAAAGCGTACTGTGTAAATAACGTACATATGGCGCTTTGCGTTTTATCTGAATCAGCTTTCTTTTGATGGCGGTGGCCGGAATAACCGGTCACTGCCTTTCTATTTTTATCTCTACATAATCACGTCAATGATAACAATTTTACATGAGCTTAACATGGCTTTGATTTGTCGTTTACATAGCCGCAGTATACTCAACAAAGATTTTAAAATTCCTTAAGGAGGAACATATGAAGAAAATTGGTTTATTGGTTATACTTGCAGTCATGATGCTCGTGGCTTTTGTGGGCTGCGGACAAACCACACCCGTGGAAGAAAGCGCAACGGTTACACCATCAGAGTCAGTCGAAGCGACAGAAGCTTCAGCTGAAGCCCCGACAGAAGCTCCTGCCGAACCTGTCGTGCTCAATGTGGTTGGTTCCACATCAGTTGGTCCTGTTATCGAAGCTTTGAAAGAAAAGTACATTGCAGCCAATCCCAATGTGACAATCAATGTTGAACAGCCCGGCTCCGGCGGCGGCGTGACAGCCACAGTTGACGGCTCGGCTGATATGGGTATGGCATCCAGAGACTTGAAAGGTGAAGAAACTGAAGCGAATCCGGATCTGCAGGCGCATGTGCTCTGCCTCGATGGTGTATCGGTTGTTGTGAACGCTGAGAACCCTGTGACAGACCTGACAGCTGAGCAGATTAAAAAGATCTACATGGGTGAGATCAATGATTGGTCTGAAGTCGGTGGCGAAAAGGGTACAATCACTCTTTACTCCAGAGACGAATCTTCCGGCACACGTGAAGCTTTCCAGGGTCTGTTCCTTGGCAAAGATGATGCCGGCGAAGAGAACAAGATTGACGACAAAATGTGCCTGATCGTTGATTCCAACGGCACAATGGGTGCGTCGGTTGAAGGCGACCCGATGGGTATCGGCTACATGTCCTTGGGTATCGCTCCGAACTACAAGGTCACATCCTTGAAAATCGGCGGCGTGGATGCCACAGTTGAGAACCTGATCTCGGGAGATTATACATACTTCCGTAACTTCAACCTGCTGACAATGGGCGATCCTGCAGGTGATGTAGCAACCTTCATGGAATTCTGCACGAGCGATCCTGAAGCGGTTTCTTACATGGAAGAAAAGGGCTATGTCATGCCCTAACGGCATACTCGTAAATTACATACGAGAACCTACACTTTGGGAGGCGGCAGTTACTGTCGCCTCTCAGTCTGTCATAATAGTCTTGAAATATAATTCGTGGGCAAGACGGGCTGTGCCCGCGCAGCCCACACCTTGCGGCTTTGCGCAGAATCGAGTTTGCGAGGAACAAGCAAAGCCGGTAAACTGGCGGAAAACCGTAGGTTTTTCGACAATCTCAAAGGCGGCAGTTACTGTCGCCTCTTTGCTTTATCGAGAACCTACTTGGCTCTAATTCTCATGGCATTTCAACTTTACAAGATCTTTACACATGCTTAACATGTCTGTGCCGTCAGCCGACCCCGGTCGAAGTACAATACTCATAGTGCAACAGTTTTCTATAACAAGGTGGAAAGAATGAAGAAGCAAAAATTAAGGCTTGGTGAAAAGACCATAGAGAAAGTGATGCTCATTTGCGCGTTTACGTCCGTGGCCGCCGTTTTGTTCATCACCTATCTAATTTTTGCCGAGGGTATTCCGTTGTTCAAACACTTAAGCGTGTGGGATTTTTTATCTGGTTCAGATTGGGACCCCGACGCAAAGGTTCCTCAGTATGGCATCCTGCCTATGATTTCGGGTTCAGTTTACACCACGGCAATCGCGTTGGTTTTGGGAATCCCAATTGGGCTGGGGTGTGCGATTTTTCTGGCTGAAATCGCTCCGCGAAAAGTTTCAACATACTTACGCAGAATCATTGAGATACTTTCAGGTATCCCTTCTGTGGTCTACGGATTCTTTGGCTTGGTGGTGATCGTACCGTTTGTCCGCAGCTTTAGGCTGGGGCCGGGGCAAAGTGTGCTTGCGGCTGGTTTGATACTCGCCATCATGATACTGCCGACGATTATCACAATCGCGGAGGTTTCGCTGCGTGCGGTGCCCAAGGCATACAAGGATGGCTCATTGGCATTGGGTTCGTCTCAATGGCAAACAATCAGAAAGGTGAGCCTGCCGACGGCGAAATCAGGAATTATTGCCGGCATCGTTTTGGGTATTGGCCGTGCAATGGGTGAAACAATGGCTGTTATACTCGTCGCGGGTAATACACCGATTATACCGGAGTCTATTTTTCAGCCCGTACGAACGATGACAGTCAATATCGTTTTGGATATGTCTTATGTGGTGACAGGATCGGTGTATTATTCAGCGCTCTTCGCCACAGCCATCGCGTTGTTCGTGTTTACCATGATCATCAACGCAGTTGTGATGATACTGAGCAGAAAGCGGGTGACAGCATGAATCAGGAAAGATGGCTGACGAAAGAGATCGTTCTCGCCAACAGAGCGAAGCAAAAAAGACGTCAGAATACAGTGTATTTTTTACTGTATTTAGCAGCATTTTTAGCAGTTGCGGTACTCTTTTTCATTATCGCACATATTTTAGTAAACGGTATTAATGAAATTTCATGGGAGTTCTTGACGGATTCTGTGAGTGATGCGGGGCGTGAAGGCGGTATCTTTCCCATTATCATCAACACGCTCTATTTTGTGGGGTTGGGCTTGCTTTTCGCGGCACCGCTGGCAGTGCTTGCCGCGATATATATGACCGAGTATTCACGGCAAGGGCCTTTGATAAAGATCATTCGCTATTTCACGACCAATCTTGCGGGTATACCGTCGATTATATTCGGCCTGTTCGGTTTCATGGTTTTCAACAAAATGTTTAATTGGGGATATTCTCTGATAAGCGGTGCGGCGACAGTCGCTGTGGTGATACTGCCCACATTGATCCGGACATCTGAAGAAGCGATTATGACCGTGCCCATCGGTTACAAAGAGGGCTCATTGGCACTGGGCGCAACCAAATGGCAGACGATGAGAAAGGTTGTGATACCGGCCGCGTCACCGGGTATCATAAACGGTATAATATTGGGCATGGGCCGTATATTTGGCGAAACGGCTGCGCTGCTCTTTACGCTGGGCAGCGGTACGAGCCTGGTTAAAGGCCTGCTGGATTCGTCTCGCTCGCTCGCGCTTCACTTGTATATGATGGTCAAAGAAGTATCGGCGAGCAAGGCATATGGAACCGCCGTTGTACTGGTTGTTATCGTGCTGATACTCAACCTGATCGCGGGGGTTTTTGGCCACCGTATCAATCGATATAAGGAGAATCTCTGATGAATATAGCATTAAAAGAAAAAGAAGCTGTCCAAGCGGGCGAGATCAAAGTCAAAGTCAGCAATTTGGAACTTTTCTACGGCAGCTTTCAGGCGCTAAAAGATATCAACATGGACATCGAAGAGAACCATGTCACGGCGTTGATTGGCCCTTCAGGCTGTGGCAAATCCACGTTTCTAAAGTGTATCAACAGAATGAACGACTTAGTTCCCGGCTGCCGCGTGGAGGGTGATATATTAATCGACGGAACGGATATATATAAGGATGGCGTTGATATCGCGTATCTTCGTAAAGAGGTCGGCATGGTGTTTCAAAAGCCGAATCCCTTTGAGCTTTCGATATTCGACAACATCGCCTACGGGCCGCGCATCCATGGCTTGCGCGACAAGAAAAAGCTTGAGATCATTGTGGAACGCAGCTTAAAGCATGCGGCGCTCTGGGATGAGGTCAAAGACAGGCTGCACCAATCAGCCATGGGTCTTTCGGGCGGACAGCAACAGCGTCTTTGCATCGCGCGTGTGCTGGCTGTGGAGCCGTCTGTGGTGCTTATGGATGAGCCGACAAGCGCGCTTGATCCGATATCGACGGGCAAGATCGAAGAGCTGATTGCCGAGCTGAAAAACGACTATACGATCATCATCGTGACGCACAATATGCAGCAGGCGGCGCGTGTGTCTGACAAGACGGCGTTCTTCCTGCTGGGGGACATGATCGAAATGGGCGACACACGTCAGATATTCCAGCTGCCGCGCGACAAACGCACAGAAGACTATATTACCGGCCGGTTCGGCTAAGATAAGGAGATATGCCATGAAAACACGTGTGGAATATGATCATCAGTTGGAAAGCTTAAAGCATGAAATTATCAGAATGGGTTCGCTCGTCGAGCAGCTGCTGGCCGGTTCAATGAAATCGCTTGTTGAGCGCGACTTTGAGAGAGCCCAAATCATCATGGACAGCGACGATGAGATCGATGATCTTCAGCTTGTTATCGAAGAGCAGTGTATTACGTTGATTGCGACGCAGCAGCCCTTGGCGAGTGATCTTCGCACCATATTTACTGCGATCAAAATGGGCACAGACTTAGAGCGCATAGCCGATTACGGTGTGGGCGTTGCAAAGATGGCGCTTCGGCTTAAGGACGAAGAGTATATAAAGCCGCTTATTGATCTGCCTCGTATGACGGAGATTGCCTGTGAAATGTTACTTTCGAGCGTTCGAGCGTTTGCAAACGGTGACAGCCAGCTCGCCATTGAGACGGCAAAGCGTGATGACGCCCTTGATTCGCTGTTTAAGCAAATATACCGCGAGCTTTTAACTTACGTGATGGAGAACCCAAGACACATCAATCAGATGATGGCTTTTGTGCTTATCGCACGGTATCTTGAACGCGTGGGCGATCACATAAAAAATATCTGTGAATCGATTGTTTACAACACGACGGGAAAACGGCTTGATCTCTAGAATCAGATGCAAATAAATCTATGCTTTCTAAGTAATTTTTACCGTATCAATAATTTATCCGCCGAGTTGGCAAGCTAAAAAAAAGGCTTCTGGCAAGGTGGAACTATGAGTATTTCGTTGATTATTATGGTGGGGCTGCCGGTTTTGTATCTGACGGGCAGCCTTCGCAAAGCGACAAGTGCCGCTGGTATCGGCGGCACAGCATTTGTTCTCTATTTCGTTCTCTGTGCTGCGCTGTCTATTGTACCGATTGTGACGGTGATAGACAAAATTTCCGTATGCGTTTCAGGGGCATTTCTCTGTTTCGCGCCCGCTTTTTTTCTCCTTATTCAAAAAGATTTTACATTTCGATTTTATCTCGCTTCCGCGATTACCGTGCTGCTTTCGGTTTCGGCCAGCTTTGTATCCATTTCCTACACTGTCACGTATTTAAGTGCTGTGCTCATATTTGCGGTATCGCTGCTCGCACTGCTTTTTATGAAGAGCCGTGCGCCGCTTTACGCACCTGTACTGATCGGTATTTACAGTATCGCCGAAGATATTATGGCGCTGCTGACAGAGACCGTGCGCACAGTGACTGCTTTCGACGTGTTGGATATCGCATCGTTGAGCCTTGTCGTTTGTCTTGCCGCTTCCTATCTGCTGTCCCGCCCGTGGCAAAAAGAGCCTGCTGTGCAAACATAACGTCAACACTTACCAAACAAAGGCTGGCGCGGATTATCAAAATGGTATATAATAGCCCGAGTTTCAATGGAAGGAACGGACAGCTTTGTTCGAGGTGAAAAGCGTCGGGGAGGATAGCGCAGCGCAGCGCAGCGGCCTTCTGCCGGGCGACATGATCACAAAGATCAACGGAGAACCTCTGCTTGACTATGTTGATTATATATACTTTTGCGCTCAGCGACGCCTTAAGATATGCATTGAGCGCGGCGGCGTCCCGATGACAATCCGTATCGTAAAACCCGATGACGAAGACTTAGGCATCTCTTTTACCGAGCCGCTGCTGGGAAAAAAGCGTGTTTGCGGCAACAAATGCGTGTTTTGCTTTGTCCATCAGCTTCCCAAAGGCATGCGAAAAAGCCTGTATGTGAAGGATGAAGACTGGCGTTACTCGTTGATCATGGGCAACTATGTGACGCTTTCGATGATTTCCAAGGACGAAATTTCCCGCATTATACGGCGCAAGGCGTCCCCGCTTTATATTTCCGTTCATACCGTTGACGAGCAGCAGCGCCGGGAAATGCTGGGCAACGAAAAAGCCGTACCCATACGTCCGCTGCTTAAAAAGCTCGTGTCGAACGGCATCCGCTTTCACGCGCAGGCGGTGATATGCCCAGGGGTAAACGACGGGCCAAGGCTGGAGGAGACAATCCGCTTTTTAAATCGCCTTCACCCCGCGGCGATGTCTCTTGCTATTGTGCCGGTAGGGCTGACAGGTCACCGCAAAGGGCTGCCGGAATTAGAGCCGGTTTCCCAAAGCGTGGCAGAAGACACCATCAAAGTGGTTGAAAAATACCAGAAAGAATGTTTAAATAGTATCGGTACGCGGTTCGTGTTCGCTTCCGATGAGTTCTATATCCGGGCGGGAATGGAGCTGCCGCCAGTACAAAGCTATGAATCCTTTGACCAGATAGAAAATGGCGTCGGTCTTGTGGCGACGCTGCTAAGCGAAGCTGATGAAGCGCTGGAAAACTGCGAAGGGTCGGGCTCAGATATAAGCCTTGCGACAGGCGAGGATGCCTATCCGTTTATTGAGAGCATTGCAAAAAGAGCGGCGCAGCGCTCCGGCGCGCGCGTGCGGGTGTACGCGGTAAAGAACTTGACGTTCGGCGGCGCGGTGACAGTGGCAGGTCTGCTTGCGGGCAGGGATTTTGTTACGGCGCTGAAGGGCAAGGATTTAGGACAAAAGCTGCTGATTCCAGCGAGCACCTTGCGTGACGATAACGTCTTTTTAGACGACATGACGCTTGAAGGACTCTCCGAGGCGCTGGGCATAAGCGTTGAGCCCGTCTGTGACGGTTATCAGCTGGTTGCCAAGGTTTGCGGATCAGAATAGAGAGGAATGAAGAATGGCAAAGCCGTTTGTGGCCATTGTGGGGCGGCCCAATGTGGGCAAATCCACTTTTTTTAACCGAATAGCCGGACGGCGCATATCGATTGTGGAGGACACGCCGGGTGTCACGCGGGACCGCATTTATGCGGATGCCGAGTGGCTGGGGCGTGAGTTTACATTGATCGACACCGGCGGTATTGATCCGGACGCGGAGGATGTGATATTAAAGCAGATGCGGCTTCAAGCCGAGCTCGCTGTCGATATCGCCGATGTGATACTCTTCTTTGTGGACGCCAAGCAAGGCGTGCTGTCGGCCGACCATGAAATCGCGGATATGCTGCGCCGTGCGAAAAAGCCGGTGATCACCGTTGTTAATAAGGCGGACAACAAGAAGGATGAGGAAAACATCTACGACTTTTATGCGCTGGGAACAGATCAGCTTTTTGCGATTTCTTCGGCACAGGGCCTTGGCCTTGGCGATCTGCTGGACGCCGTGATTGCGGACTTTGAGGTCGCGCAGGAAGAGGAAAATCCTGAAATCGTACATATCGCGATTGTGGGACGCCCCAACGCCGGAAAATCGTCGCTTGTGAATGCGATCATCGGTGAATCCCGCACCATCGTGTCGGATATCGCGGGCACCACGCGCGATGCGATCGATGTGCCGTTTTCCAGAGAAGGCATCGATTTTGTGCTTATCGACACCGCGGGCATACGAAAAAAGGCGAGGATCGAAGACAAGTCAATCGAGCGCTATAGCGTGATACGCGCGTTTGCGGCGGTGAGGCGTGCAGATGCGGTGGTCGTCATGATTGACGCGTTGGAGGGCATCTCCGAGCAGGACGTCAAAATTGCGGGCTTTGTGCATGATGAGGGCAAGCCCTGTGTGATTGCCGTGAATAAATGGGACGCTGTCGATAAGGACACGCACACGATTAACAAATACAACAAAGAGATTGAAACGGCACTCAGCTTCATGAGTTATGCGGAAAAAGTATATATCTCCGCGCTGACGGGTCAGCGTTTGAACCGCTTGTTCAATGCGCTGCTAAAGGCGCGGGACAACAGCTTGCGGCGCATCTCGACGGGTCTTTTAAATGAATGCATCAGTGAAGCCGTCACCATAGTGGAGCCGCCGTCCGACAAGGGGCGGAGGCTGAAAATATACTATGCCACACAGGTGGCGACCGTGCCGCCTTATATCGTGATCTTTGTCAACGATTCACGGCTGATTCATTTTTCGTATATGCGATATATCGAGAACTATCTTCGTAAAACTTTCGATTTTTCGGGAACGCCGATCCGTCTGGCCGCCCGAAATAAAAACGATTAGGCAAGGGAGTCTATATATGGTCATTTGGTATGTGTTAGCCGCGATAATCGGTTATGTAATTGGCTGTATTTCGTTTGGGTATCTTGCGGGCAAGATTTTTAAAGGCAAAGACATACGTGAGGAAGGCAGCGGCAACGCCGGAACGGCTAATGCAATTCGCAATTACGGCTGGGCAATTGGCCTGTTTACGTTTATTGGTGATGTCGCCAAAGGCGCGCTCGCGGCTTGGATCGGCTATCTGCTGATTCCGGATATGGGTGTACTCGGCGGGACGCCTGTTCCTGTCGGTGTCTGCATCGGCGGTCTGGCGGCTGTTCTTGGTCATATATGGCCTGTGTTTTTAAAATTCCGCGGCGGCAAGGGCGTGGCGACGAGCCTTGGCGTGCTGCTTATCATGATGCCGATCTATACGCTTATTGTGCTGGGCGCATGTGTTCTTATCATTGCGATTACGCGCACAATGTCAATTGGTTCTCTGGTCGGCACGGCGGCGATGGCAGCCTGCTCATTTGCGTTTTTCTTCGGGGATATCTGGAACAACGTGACGAGTGTGCTTTTGTTTATACTTGTGTTCTATTCGCACAGAGCCAACTTAAAACGGCTTGCCGAAGGTAAAGAGAACCAACTTTAATGCTATTTTCCGAATGTTAGTCATAAGGAGGGCGAATGCTTCAGATTATCATAATCGTACTGCTGGTGCTGGCTGATCAGCTGACCAAGTTGTTGATTTGGGCACCGATACCGAAGGACGGCACGATCGAGGTGTTGCCGGGCATACTGAATTTTTCGAAGGTGGAAAACCGGGGCGCATCATTTGGCATATTTCAAGGTATGCAGGTGTTTTTTATTATCATGACAGTTATCGTGCTTGTCGCGGCGGTCTATATCATGATCCGATATCGCGATAAACATTCCCGGTTTATCAAAATACTCACCGCGGTGCTTTTCTCGGGCGCGCTGGGCAACCTGATCGACAGGATTGCCTTTGGTTATGTGAGAGACTTTATCGATTTTCGTCTATTTGATTTTTGGAAATGGGTATTCAATATCGCGGACGCCGCGCTTGTTATCGGCGCGATACTGCTTGGCATCTATATATTGTTTTTCTATAAGGATAATAAGAAACCGCTTGAGTGCACTGATGCGTCTGTCAGCGAAAGAAAAGATGCTGTAAGCAAAGACAATAACGAAGATGACGGCACGACGGAATAATGACCATGGATAACGAAACGCGCGTTGAGGTCAGCGAAAAAGCACAAAGACTGGATAAATATCTTGTGGAACAGCTGCCGCTGACGCGGTCACACATAAAAAACGCGATTGAAGCAGGCCATGTGCTCCTTAACGATGTTCAGGCCAAGCCGGGTGATAAGGTGAACGTCGGTGATGTGATTGTCATCCATACGCCGCCGCCCAAGGAATCTGAGATTGTCGCGGAAAATATTCCGCTCGATATCGTTTATGAGGATGAATGGATGGCTGTGGTCAACAAGCCGCAGGGCATGGTGGTTCATCCCGCACCGGGCAATTATGAAGGTACGCTGGTCAGCGCGCTGCTTTATAACGTCAAAGACCTTTCGGGTATTAACGGGGAGCTGCGCCCCGGCATCGTACACCGACTGGATAAAGACACATCGGGGCTGCTCGTCATCGCCAAAAATGATACGGCGCATGTTTCGCTGGCGGAACAGATTGCCCAAAAGAGCGCACGGCGCATCTATGCCGCGATTGTTCACGGCAACATACTTGAGGATGCGCTGATTATTGACAAAAGCATCGGACGCAGCCGCGGTGATCGCAAGAAGATGGCAGTGGTCACGGGCGGACGCCACGCGGTGACGCAGGTTCGTGTATTGGAGCGCTTCGGCGCTTTTACTTATATAGAGGCGGAGCTGGAAACAGGGCGCACGCACCAGATTCGCGTGCATTTATCCAGCATACAGCGCCCGGTCGCCGGAGATCAGGTGTATGGGCCTAAATCCGCCAAGCTGCATCATAACGGACAGCTCCTTCATGCCAAAAAGCTGATACTGCGCCATCCGTCAACGGCCGATGAGATGACATTTGAAGCGCCGCTGCCCGAATATTTTTCAAAGGCCTTAAAATCACTTCGGGATAAACAACCTTAACAAGCTGTTGACTTTTTCAGGCCTGTTGACTATAATGGTCTAAGTTAAAAAACTCCCATTGTCGGACTTATTTATGGGTTCCGTGGAGTATGGGAGGGAGGGTTACTAGTTGGCAGAAATTCGCGTTGGTGAAAATGAATCTTTAGAGAACGCTCTGAAACGGTTTAAACGCTTGACCGCAAGAGAGGGCACGTTGGCGGAACTTAGAAAACGTGAGCATTACGAAAAGCCAAGTGTCAAGAGGAAGAAAAAGGCAGAGGCGGCTCGGAAGAGGAAGCACTAAGAGCATACATATTTGCGAAACAAAAACCCGGGGTCATGTTCTCCCGGGTTTTATTATTTTAGAAGGTTGTGTTCATAGGATAGCTGAAAGTAAAGTATAATAGGGTTGTAGCGGGGGGAAGGAACGGCAATATGAAAAGACTATTGGCGGTTGTGGCAGCATTATTCATTGGGCTTGGCGTTTTCGCAGGAGGACAGGCTCAGGCGACGGACAAAGCGGTGGTTGTGGCCGAGGTCAGCGGCGAGGTCAATGCGGCAATGAGCGCATATATAGAAGAAGTGATTGACAATGCGGAGAAGTCGGGCAGCGCCGTTGTGCTCAATATCGACACTTACGGCGGCCAGATACTCGAAGCGGACAATATAAAAAAGACACTGCTTAATTCAGCGGTGCCGGTGGATTGCTATATCAGCGGCAACGCGCTCTCTTCAGGTGTGCTTATCGCTATTTCCTGCGAGCATATCGTCATGGCGGATTCGGCTGTGATCGGTGCGGCGGAAACGATACCCAACGATGAAAAAACGCTGTCTACGTGGGTGGGTATATTGAAATCCGCAGCTGAAGCGCGCGGGCGCGACGGCAATCTGGTTGCCGCCATGGCAGATAAACGCATCGCTATAGAAGGCGTGACGCAGGCTGACGAGCTGCTCACTTTGGGTGCACAGCAGGCCAAAGACTTAGGGCTGTCCAACGGTACGGCAGCCAACATAAGTGACGCGCTTGCACAGCTTGGCTACAGTAATTCAGCGATAAGCGAGCAGCCCATGAGCTTTTCCACCAAGGCCGCGCAGTTTCTCACCTCCACAACCATCGCGAGCCTGTTGTTTATCGCTGCCATTGTCTGCATGGGCATCGAGATTTTCACGCCCGGATTCGGCATTTTCGGCGCGCTTTCCATTGTCTTTTTCGGCCTGTATTTCGGCGGCAGCTTCCTCGCGGGATACGCGCAATGGTGGACGGCGGCGCTGTTTGTGTTCGGCATTGTGATGGTTGGTATCGAAATTGCCGTGCCCGGCTTTGGTGTGTTTGGAATTCTCGGTATCATCGGGATCGGTGCGGGGTTGTTGTTTGCCGCGCGTGATCTGGCGTCGTTCTTGATTATATTCGTTTCAGGCGTGGTGGGCAGCGCCGTGCTGCTGCCCATTCTTTATCAGATATTTAAACGGATGGGGCTCATTCGTAAAGTGGTTTTGTTCGGCAATATGGAGACGGCGGAAGGGTTTACAAGCCACGATAAAAGCGAAAGCCTCGTGGGCAAAGAGGGCGTCGCTGAGACGGATTTGAGACCCGCGGGCTTTGCACGAATCAACGGTACGCGTATGGAGGTTGTCTCAGACGGTGCCTATATTATCAAAGGAAGCAGCATAAAAGTGGTTGCACATACACCGGGGCGTATTGTGGTGGATGAAATCAAAGAAGAAGATATGTAAGTTTCCCACTGAATTCAGATATCGATACGTAAAACATCATTGATACAATGAAGGCTGCTGTACGGCCTTCTTTTTTTATCGTCGCTCGCATATTAATTAATCGGGAGCAAAGCTTTCTTGGAATGGTTTAGTGGGCTCCCGTAGCAAAGCATTGAGACACGCATTGGCCAAGAAAACTAGCGGAGAAAAAGCATTGAGTCGATTAAGCGAAATTAAAAAAGGCATCGTGCAAAAGTTTGAGCTCTCACCCGAAGCGGTGGGCTGTTTGCGTTTAACCGTGATTGACAACACCAACGTGTATATTGAGAACCACAGAGGTATTGCGGAATATACGCAAAGGAAAGTCGGCATCAACGGAGACGCGTTTGTGATTGTGATTAACGGAAGTGCCTTACAGCTAGAGCGTTTCGGACGCGATAATGTGGCAATCTGCGGTGACATCCGGTCGGTTGAGTACGAAAATTTGAGATAAGAGGTGGGCAGCGCGCCTTGAAAATATGGAAATTGATTGCCGGATATGTTATGATACGCGTGGAAGGCCTCTCGCTTGAGAGGTTCCTGAATATTGCGGCGCAGTCCGGCATCACGGTTTATGACGTGCAGCGGGTTTCGTATACGGTGCTGCGTGCGGTGCTTAGTGCCCACGGGTATCGGAAAATGCGCCGCGTTATGCCGGAAAAATATAGTATAACGACAGAGAAAAAAGCCGGTGTGCCATTCGGTTTCAAGTGGCTTTCGGGACGCAAAGTGCTGCTTATCGGGCTGGTCTGCGTGAGTGTTCTGATACTTGTTGCCTCGTTTTTTGTATGGGATGTGCGCATAACGGGTATAGAGAAACGTGAGGCGATTGCGCTGACCAGAGAAATGCAGTCGCTAGGTGTGTTCGTGGGCGCGTACAAGGGTGGTGTGGACATCAAAGCGATCGAAACGCGGCTGATGTTGGATCACGACGAATTCGCGTGGGTCAATCTGCGCTTTAAGGGTGTGGTCGCCGAGATTGAAGTGGTTCCCGCCGAGCCCCCGCCCGAGATGGTGGACGAAACGCGTCCGTGCGACATCGTGGCCACCAAGGATGCGCTGATCGAAAGCATTATGGCGCTTAAGGGCCGTGCGGCAGTCGCCAAGGGGCAAACGGTGCGCGAAGGGGACGTGTTGATATCCGGCTTTATATGGGACGAAGGTTTGACGCGCCTTCTTGTGGCGGCACGCGGAGAGGTCATGGGCAGCGTGTGGTATAAGGCACAGACGAGCGCGCCTATGTACATTGAAGCGCGGGTGCCCACGGGGCGCACACAGACGCAGCGTGTGATTGCCATCGGTGCGGATACCGCGGCGGTGGACTTGGGCTGTGAGTTCACTCAGTTCGATACGCGCGTGATCGATAAGTATAATGTGGTGGGTCTTTTTCTGCCGGTGAAGGTTATGACACTGGAGCATAGCGAAGTGGAATTAAAGCAGGAACCGGCGAATCTGCAAAAGCTAATGGTTGATTTAGAGGAGCGCGCCTATTATGACGCGCAGGGGTTGGTACCGGATAGCGCGGAAGTTGTGGGGCATGAAACGGTGTCTGAAGAAATAGACGGTCAGCTTGTGGTAACGGTCTATGTTCAGACACGTGAGAATATAGGAAAAGTCGTATATTTGGAGGAGTAATTTGGACACAGGCAACGTGGAACTCGGCATCGAAGTTGATGATATCGAGCAGCTGATTGCGCTTTTCGGCGCATTTGATGAGAACTTGAAGGCCATTGAAAAGGAGACAGGCGCAAGCATCATCGCAAGAAACACCCATGTGGCGATATACGGGCGAAGCGAGGACGCCGAGCTTGCCAAGGTTGTGGTGGACAAGCTCTTGAGCATGATCAAGAAACAGGAGAAGATCGACCTGTCCCGCATCCGCTACGCCGTGGAGCTGGCAAGGGAAGGCAACGCCGATGCGATTGAAGAGATCATGACGGACGTGATCGCGATCACGAGCAAGGGTCGTCAGGTCAAGAGCCGCACCATCGGGCAGAAGCACTATGTAAAGGCCATGAGGGAGAACACGGTGGTGTTCGCCATCGGCCCTGCGGGCACAGGCAAAACATACCTTGCGATGGCAATGGCTGTCGTCGCGTTTAAAAACAAAGAGGTGGAACGCATTATTCTGACGCGTCCCGCTGTGGAGGCAGGCGAGAGCCTTGGGTTTCTGCCGGGCGACCTTCAGACAAAGGTAGACCCGTATCTGCGCCCGCTTTACGACGCGCTGTATGAACTGCTGGGCGGCGAGACGTATGCGCGGCTCTCGGAACGCGGCGTGATCGAGGTGGCGCCTTTGGCCTATATGCGCGGACGCACGCTTTCCGATGCGTTCATCGTGCTCGATGAGGCGCAGAACTGCACAGAAGAACAGATGAAGATGTTCTTGACGCGTCTTGGTGAGAACGCGCGCATGGTGGTCACGGGTGATATCACGCAGATTGACCTGCCCAAGGAAAAAAAGAGCGGACTCAAACAATGTGTCACCATACTTGAAGGCATAGAAGGCATCAGCGTGCAGTATCTGACGCATAAAGACGTGGTGCGCCACGCGCTTGTTCAGAATATTGTCAGAGCCTATGAGAGGTATGAGAAGAACTTGAGGAGGTAACCAGATGGGAGCCAACCCGCTAAAGAGAAGGCTTGTGCCAAAAAAGCAGCTGCTTGCATCCGTGCTGATCGGGTTGGGTACGCTGTTTGTTGTGTTTGTGCTTATAGCGCTCTCCATCACACCCGTTCAATATGACATTGAAGCCGGAGAAGTGGCGCCTGTCACCATTACGGCGACGCGCGATGTCACCGACCAGATATCCACGGATGAGGCCATAGAGAAGGCACGCGCACAAGTGCCGCTGATGTATACCATGGACAGCACTGTCACGGCTGCCGTTCAGCAAAGCGTCACGGACTATTTTTCGCTTGCCAAGACGGCGAATGAGACGCTGCGCGACGACTATATCACCTGGCAGGTCAAGGATTCCAATTACGGCTTCTCGCGCGACTATTTTCTCGGGCTTTTCGATCCGTCGGAAGTGAATTGGAGCGAAACGCTTTCTCAACAGCAAAAGGATGATGTGAGAACCACTCTTTCGGATTCGAATATGCCGGATGACGCGATTTACGCGCTTGCTGCCATGGATGCCGAGGGCATCTCCAATATGGCTGCCGAAGTGCCGGGCATTGTGGCGGCATCGCTGGAAAACGGCATTCGTGAAGAGAACCTAAGAACCGAAAAGCTGGATGTTGAGGATGCAATCAAAAATCTGTATCCTGAAGAGAGCGGTTATATTGCTTATTTCCCCGTCGATAAGAATTTAAAGGCCAACATGCTCATCGATACGGCGGCCACTGAGCAGGCGCGCAGCGCTGCTGTGGAAAAGGTACAGCCCATCATCTACAAACAAAACCAGACGATTGTGAATGCGGGTCAGGTGGTCACCGAAGAGCAGCTTGCCGTGCTTGCGGAGCTGGGCTTTGTCGGCGGAGAACAGACCAACTACATGCTCTATGTCGGCTTGTTTTTGCTGATCTCGCTGCTGTTTGTTGTTTATGCCACGTATCTTTACCAGTTTGAAAGCGAGCTTCTTGCTGAGACGAGAAAGCTGTTCGTCCTCGCTACCGTCATTGTGGTGGTGGCGCTGATCAGTGTGCCGCTCTCTCGGCTGGACACGCGCATTATCCCCGGTTTCTTTGGCACGATGCTGGCATGTGTGCTGGTATCGCAAAGAAGTGCGCTGGCGCTCAATGTGTTTCTCGCAATGGTATTGGGCATGATAACATCGTGGCAGGCGGGCGTGCTCAGCACGACAATGCTGAGCAGCACGATGATGACAATTGTCGGAGGCTCGGTAAGCGTATTTATGCTGCACCGTCCGGGACACCGGTCGTCTCTGATATACGCGGGATTGATGGGCGGCGGCGCGAGTATGGTCGTGACGGCATTGCTGAGCATTGTCGGCTCCGCAAACATCGTATGGGACAAGTTGTTTGTCGACTGCGCGTTTGCGGTGGTCAGCGGGCTGCTGGCTGGCGTGCTCGCTATCGGTACACTGCCGATATGGGAAGCGGCTTTTCGCGTGTCTACACCGGCCAAACTGTTAGAGCTTTCTAACCCAAACCATCCGCTTCTTAAACGGCTCACGATTGAAGCGCCGGGCACGTATCACCACAGCATACTCACGGCGAACCTCGCCGAAGCGGGCGCTGACGTGGTGGGCGCCAATGCCCTTCTTTGTCGTGTAGGTGCGTATTTTCATGACGTAGGGAAGCTCAAAAACCCGCGTTATTTTAAAGAGAACCAGAAGGGTGAGAATCCTCATGATGTGATGGACCCGCGTGAAAGCGTCAAGATTATCGTCAGCCATGTGTCTTACGGGCTGGAGCTGGCTCACCGGTATAAACTCCCGCGCGACGTGCAAAAAATTATGGTGCAGCACCATGGCGACAGCACCGTGCCATTCTTCCATCATAAAGCCGTGGAAGCGGGAATGGAGATTGAGGAGAAGGCGTTTAAGTATCAGGGCAGCAAGCCGTCCACCAAGGAGGCGGCGATCGTGATGCTCGCGGACATGGTTGAAGCTGCTGTGCGCAGCATGGACGACCCCGACAGGGATCAGGTCAAGGACATGATCGATAAACTTATTCGCGCCAAATACAATGATGGTCAGCTTGACGAATGCCCGTTAAACCGGCGCGATCTTAATTCAATCGCCAAGGCGTTTATACAGGTGTTCGACGGTGCGTTCCATGAACGCGTGAAATATCCGGGGCAGGAGTAACGTATGCTGAAAGTCGACATTATCTGGCAGGGTATTGATAAAGACGCAAAGCTTAAGCGCGCGGTGCTTAAAGCGGCGCGAACCGCGGCCAAGTGCGAGAAAAAATCCGGCAGCGTGTCGCTGCTGTTTACCGACGATGAGGCCATTCACACGCTTAACAGGGAGTTCCGGCAGGTGGATAAGCCCACGGACGTGCTGTCATTCCCGTCTGACGAGCCGGGTTTTTTGGGCGATATCGCGATATCCGTGCCGTGCGCCGTGCATCAAGCCGGGGAATACGGCCATTCCATTGAACGGGAAATCGCGTTTCTGACGGTGCATGCGATGCTGCACCTTTGCGGCTACGATCACATCGAACCAACCGATGAGGAAGTCATGCGCAATCGTCAGCGTGAAATATTAGCCAAAGCGGAGGTTGAAATACCATGACAGACAAAGACCTATTGAACGAAGCCAAAGCGGCCAAGGAAGGCGCGTATGTGCCCTACTCGCAATTCAGAGTGGGTGCAGCGCTGCTTGGCAAGAGCGGCACGGTATACACGGGCGCCAATGTGGAAAACGCGTCCTACGGCGTGACCTGCTGTGCCGAGCGTGTGGCGCTTTTTAAAGCGGTCACGGGCGGTGAAAGAGACTTTGCCGCCATCGCGGTGACATCGGACTCGAATGATTTGACTTATCCCTGCGGTATCTGCCGTCAGGCGCTCAACGAATTCGGGCCGAACATGGAAGTGATTTCGTCCAACAAGGACTTGGAATACAATAAGCTGACGCTGGAAAAGCTGCTGCCGCATGCTTTTTCGGGTAAAGAGATGGAGTAAGAAAAAAGTGGAACATAAATCGGCGTTCATCGCCATTGTCGGACGGCCCAATGTGGGCAAGTCCACCATCCTTAATCGCATCGTGGGCGCCAAGGTCGCCATTATATCCAAAAAGCCGCAGACCACGCGCAACAAAATTGTCGGGGTGCTAACAGGGCAGGATTATCAGATGGTTTTTCTGGATACACCGGGCGTTCATTCGCCGCGCAATAGGCTTGGAGAATTTATGGTCAAAACGGCATATGACTCCGCGCGCGATGTGGAAGCGATTCTATTTATGTGCGATGCGCAGCGCGGAATAGAGCAGGAGGATCTGGATATTCTTCAAAAGCTGCTCAGGGGCGGGTCGGCCATAGTGGCCGCGGTCAACAAGACGGACTCGGCAGGCAAACAAAAAAGCCTGGACGCAGCTCAGGCGCTTAAAGACGCAGGGTTTGAGGGCGAGACTCACCTCATTTCGGCAAAGACGGGAGAGGGCGTAGACGAGCTGCTGGCGGTCTTAAAGATGTTTCTCATACCCGGGCCCCGTTATTATCCTGACGATGAGTATACAGACCAGCCGGAGCGCGTGATCGCAGCGGAGATGATCCGTGAGAAAGCACTGCGGTTGCTCATGGAAGAGGTGCCGCACGGCATCGGCGTCAGCGTGGACAGTGTGAAGCACCGCGAAGACAAGGATATTGTGGACGTGACGGCGACAATTATCTGCGAGCGCAACACGCATAAAGGCATGATCATCGGGCACGGCGGCAAAATGCTTAAACGCATTGGCACCGAAGCGAGAATAGACCTGGAAATGCTTTTTGGCAGCAAGGTGTACTTAGAGCTTTGGGTCAAGGTGGAGGAAGGCTGGCGCGACAGCACACGCGTGATGCGCGAGCTTGGCTACGAGTAAGCATGGGCGCAGGACGTGAAACGCTGGCTCTTGTGATACGGACGGTGGACTATAACGACAACGATAAAATGGTGACGCTGCTGACCAAGGACTACGGGCGCATGTCCACGCGGGTGCGCGGAGCGAAAAAGCCCACGTCCAAGCTGTTCTCCGCAGGGTCGCTTTTTTGCTGCGGCGATTACGCGTTTTTTGAGAAGGACGGGCGCTACGGCGTGAAGGGCTGTTCGATACGCCGCACATTTTTCGGTTTGCAGAACGATTACGACGCCTATGCCGCTGCGTGCTTTATCGCGGATGCGGTAGACAAGGTGGCGCAGGAGGATGATGTTCCCTCGGGGCTGTTCACATTGACGGTAAACGCGCTGTATGCGCTGGATACGGGCACTGCGCCCTCCGGCACAGTGCTTTGCTACTTTTTACAGCGCCTGCTGCATATTGAGGGCGTTTACCCATGCCTTTCGGCGTGCACGGTCTGCGGCAGCGAACCGCCGCTTGTGCGTTTTTCGGCGGAGCATGGCGGCGCGCTGTGTCCAAGCTGCGGACGCGATCATGGCGGCGTTGCTCTGGATGACGCGCTTTTAAATGCACTGCGTTTGCTGGCGCATACAGCTGCGAAGGACTTGGGTAATCTTGATATCAGCGCAGACGTACAGAAACGTCTGAGCGGCGCGCTCATCGCTTATTTGGAGCATGTGCTTTCGCGCCCTCTCAAAACAGCGCGTTTCATCACAGGAGAAAAGAAAAACAGATGAGCGAATCGTCGGCAAAGCAGATGAAATACGACACATCCAAAAAGAACCGATAATGACAGCATCTTTCAGCGGCTTAGGGTCTGCGAAAAAAAGCGGCTCTTTGCATGATAAATGAAGGGATCATTGTATTGACAACGCCGCCCACATATGATAAAATTCCGTTCTGTCGGTTGCTCGATATAGCTCGGCTCTTTTAAGCGGCTGACTATGTGCGCCTGTAGCTCAGCAGGATAGAGCAACGGCCTTCTAAGCCGTGTGTCCAGGGTTCGAGTCCCCGCAGGCGCGCCATTATGGCCCCTCAGAAAGGCGGCTTTTTGAGGCGGAATATGGTGGGTATAGCTCAGTAGGTTAGAGCGCCAGGTTGTGGCCCTGGAGGCCGTGGGTTCGAATCCCACTACTCACCCCAATAAATAATCCGTTTGCCGTTGGGGTGTAGCCAAGCGGTAAGGCACGGGACTTTGACTCCCGCATTCGTAGGTTCAAATCCTGCCACCCCAGCCAATTTTATATGACCCACTAGCTCAGGTGGTAGAGCACTTGACTTTTAATCAAGGTGTCCGGAGTTCGAATCTCCGGTGGGTCACCACGAAAACTCTCGAATCGTGAGAATACACGAGCATTCGGGAGTATTTTTATTTCTCTGAATTCTTCTTGTGTGCCAACGGCATTTTTGCCGCCCGTTAGTAACAGTATGATGTCAGAACACGCGCATCTTTAGCCTGGCTGATGGCAGACTTATAAAACTTACGGTATGCGGTTGGGTGCAGGGGCATTTTTTTGCCTTTGCTCGTCGACATATATCAGAATGCATTAACGCAGAAAACGCGCTGAAGACTGGATGCTTGGCGGCATTGCAATGTCGCGCTCTCGGTTTTCCGCTTTTATGTCACCGATATACATTTTGCTACGTCCTTGAGCTTCACCGGGTGGCGGACGCTGATGCTGGCCGCCACCCGGCGTAATATTGAAGCATGATTAGGCTAAGCATCCTGCATGCTGATGCCGGTGCCGAGCATAAACCTAATGCTATGGCTAATGCGAGTGTCCGGCAAGCCCGTCATTAGCGCGGTTACCACGCCAGCGCTTCTCTTAGATAGTCTTTTTTCTTTTTACGTTTCTGACCAATTAGGCGGTAGCTTGTTCTGTCCGCTAACGGGACTGGATTCTTACTGATGAGCTCATTCGCTTCGGCGATTTGATTAAGCATTGCACGCCGCTTGCCGCACTGGGATGTACTGTATTGTGCGGCCATTCACCAGTACAAACTTCAGCAATAGGGGAGAGGGTAGCCCTCTGCCGTATATATGAACTATAGGTATACTGCCTGGGGTATATGATATGTCTCATGAATAATTGCTATTTTATATACGCTAATATAATTATCCTTAACTCAAACAAACTCTCACCCAGACCCAAATCACGATAAACCGAACTTTTTCTTTATAGATCCCATGGCCTTTTAAAAAATCATTGACAGCTAACTATATAACATTTATAATTAGCTTAACTTAAACGCTTAAGTAAGCCGATTAACTCATTCTTTAATCAAATTCTATTGACCAAGGGAGAAAAAACTGTTTGAAAAAAAGTTAAAAAGAAGGTAAAATACTCGCAAATACTTAAGCGTTTAAGGGGGAGCGACGCGTGTTGCTTTGGTAATATGACAAAGTCAAATTGAGGAGGAAAACATGAAAAAACGGCTACTTATCGTATTTATGGTGCTGGTTATGGTTGCTGCTATGCTTGCGGGATGTCAGGCGGCTCCGGCTGCTCAAGACGCGCCCGAAGTATCTCCTGCTGAAGAGCAGGTTTCCGCTGCTCCTGAAGAATCAACAGAGTCTGAAGAACCTGTGACGATTTCTTTTGTCAACTATTCTGCAATAGAAGGTAATGCAGAGACAATTGAAAAAATAAAAGAGACCTTTGAAACACAGAACCCCAATATAAAAGTTGAAATCGAGACGCTTGGTTATGACGATTACTACACACAGTTGCAAACCCGCATTGCCGGCAGCAACGCGCCGGATTGCTTTGAACTGGAATATAGCCCCTTCATTTCATTTGCGGATGAGGGTGTGTTATATGACATAAGCGGCATGATGTCCGGCATTGATACAAATGTCGTGTCGCAGAGCTCGCTGGATGCATTTAAATATAACGATGCTAATGTGGCTCTGCCATACAGCTATTCCACCTGTATTCTTGTCTACAATAAAGACTTGTTTGATAAGGCCGATATTGCTTATCCGGATGACACATGGACATGGGAAGACATCAACACGGCCGGTGCAGCTATCAAAGCATTGGGCAATGATTACTTCGGCATCATTCAGCCTGTATCCACATACGAGATGTTTAAAACTGTGGCACAAAACGGCGGATCACTTCTCAATGAGGACAACACACAATTTACCGTTAACAGCCCGGAAAACGTAGAGACGTTGACTTATCTTTGTGACAGAATATTAAGTACGAACATTGCGCCTACCGCTAAGCAGATGGGAAGCCTTGACGAATGGGGCGTCTTTATGCAGGGCAACACTGGCATGATCGTAACGGGAATATGGTGTTTCACAAGATTCGCTGAAGAGTGCGATTTCGCTTGGGATATTTGCGTTGAACCCGGCAACACCACAAAAGCGACCCATTACTTTGCAAACGGTCTCGCTGTCAGCGCGAGTTCGCAGAAGGCAGAAGCCGCTTACAAATGGATTGAGTTTCTTTCCACAGGTCATGATATGGCGATGGCGAGAGTTGAGGCGGGCTGGGAACTTCCGTGCGCAAGCTACGATGATGTTCTCGCTCTCTATCTTGAGACGACGCCCCCGGATAACAAGCAGGCGGTATTCGATTCCCTTCAGTATGTTGTCGGTCAGCCGCAGATAACCGAATTCAGCCAGATGGGTGATATACTGAACACGGAATTGCAAGCGGCCGCTGCCGGCCAAAAAACACCACAGCAGGCTCTTGATGATGCACAGGCTGAGCTTGAATCGGCCATCGACTTAACCGACTGAGTTTACTTGTTTTGTATTGACGGCAGGCATAGCTTAACCTATGCCTGCCAGTTGCCTGCTTTGGAGGGTCTTATTGTGAAAAACAAAAATGCCAAAGGTCTGCTGACAGCATTGCCTTTCCTTACACCGAGCGTCATTGGATTCATGCTGATCTCTCTTGTGCCTATACTGCTTTCATTGGCGCTTAGCTTAACGTCTTACAGCGGGCTTAAGGGGCTCGATATCTTCTCGGCTGAATTCTGGCAGCAGAATTTTGTAGGGTTGGAGAACTATCAGAAAATATTATCCGGCAGTGAATTCTGGGATTCGCTGCTTCATATCGGCTATTTTATCATACTCTATATACCGCTGATGATGGCTTCATCTTTAGGTATCGCAACATTACTGAATAAGCCGCGAAAGGGATCTGTGTTTTTTCGTGTATTGTTTTATATACCTGTGCTCACAAGCTGGGTAGCGGGTGCGATAATCTGGAGATGGGTGCTTGATCCGCAGTACGGCGTTCTCAACGATCTGCTGGCGAAGGTGGGCGTTCAAGGGCCCGCCTGGCTGCAGGACGGAAAGTGGGCGATGGTTGGCATTGTGCTCGCGTCCGTTTGGAAGGACATGGGCTTTTATGGGTTGATATTCTTGGGCGGGCTGAAAAACATCAATCCTGTATATTACGAGGCTGCGCAAGTGGACGGCGCAGGCAAAAAACAGAAATTTTTCAAGATTACACTACCAATGCTGTCTCCGATCATCTATTTTGCTCTTGTGCTCAGCCTTATCAATGCGTTTATGATTTTTGCACAGGTGATGATTATGACAGGCGGCGGGCCTTACGGGTCTACAGAGGTGATCGTTGAGCGTATATACAATTATGCTTTCCATTATCATAAGATGGGTTATGCATCTGCATTATCCTGGATTCTGTTTGCGATTGTGTTTGCCTTGACATTTATACAACAAAGGGCTCAGAAAAAGTGGGTGAATTATGATGCTTAAAAAATCTAGCCGCAAAAATGTATTCGCCGCCACTCGATTCTATGCGTTTGCGCTGATTATAGGGCTGATGGTAGCGGTTCCGTTCTATTGGATGGCAATCACATCACTTAAAACCGAATCCGCTGTATTAACCTATCCGATTGAGTGGTTCCCATCCCAGATCACAATGGAAAACTATGCGTCGCTTTTTTCGAGCTTTGCTTTTGGCAGAGTTATTCTCAATAGCTGCATTGTATCGGGGGCTTATACGTTGGTGGCATTGACCAGTTGTTGTATGGCGGCATTTGCGTTTGCAAAGCTGCCGTTTCGAGGGAGAGAGACCATACTCAAGATATTTCTTGCGACACTCATGATCCCGTCTCAAAGCACACTGGTTCCGCTTTTTATGATCTTTAACGGGATCGGCCTGACCAATTCATACTTAAGCGTCATCCTGCCGTCTTTGTTTCGGGTGACAGGGATATTCATGCTTGTGCAAAACATGAAGACAATACCCAACGACTTCATAGACGCGGCAAGAATTGACGGGGCTTCTTACTTTACCATACTGCGGAAGATCATTGTGCCTCTGCTGGGACCTGCTATTGCGACAGTTGGCATCATCACGTTTATGGATTCCTGGAATGAATACCTTTGGCCGCTTGTGATGCTGACAGATGCCGATATGATGACACTGCCTGTAGCGCTGAGCACATTGAGCGGAATGTATGAAAGGAATTTTGGTGTGCAGATGGCTGGAAGTCTGATATCCATCATTCCGATTGTGATCGTATATCTTGCTGCGCAGAGGAAATTCAAAGACGGGCTTTCTCTGGGCGGTATAAAAGGATAAATATTAATCAAAGGATTTTAAGAAGGTGTTAATGTGGGGAAAAGAGTAACGATCAAAGATATCGCCAAGGACACGGGATTGTCCATTGCGGCAGTGTCTTATGTGCTCAACGATAAAGAAGGCGTGGGGCAGGATACGCGCGATTTGGTCATGAAAGCCGTTGAAAGATTGGGGTATGTACCGGATTATACGGCGCGGGGACTTGCCAGCAGCCATTCCAAACTGATTGGCGTATGCAGCCCGCAAACAGAACCGGGAAGCCGTCTTATATTTGACAACCCGTTTTACAGCAAGCTTTTCAGCAGCATTGAATATGAATGCCGCCTGCATGGGTATCACGTCATTATTTCGGGAACGGATGCGGATGAAAGCTTTTTAAAGCTTGCCCGGCAGCGAAATCTCGACGGCATGATCATAATAGGCTCTTATGCCGACCGTTTTTACAGCGATCTTAAAAAATCAAATGTACCGGTCGTTCTTGTGGATACGTACAAGAGCTCCCAAAGATTTCATGAGGTGCGTATTGACGACCGTTTCGGCGGATATTTCGCAACAAAATATCTCATCGACAAGGGGCATGAAAATATTGCTTTTGTTTCCGGCGCTTTAAGAGAATGCGGCGTGACGCAGCTTCGCTACGAGGGATACGCACAGGCACTGGAAGAGGGCGGAATTCAGCTTAAGGAGAAGTTTGTTTTTCCGGGAGTCGTCAGCTTTGAATCAGGCGCCGAAAACGCGCAAAAGCTTGTTAAGAATGCGCCAGAAGTGACAGCTGCATTTTGTACAGCGGATATCCTTGCGATGGGCGCAATCAAGAAGCTCAAGGATATGGGGGTTAAAGTGCCGGACGATATTTCCGTCATGGGTTTTGACAATTTGAACATATCCGAGTATGCTTCTCCGTCTATTACAACGGTTGGGCAGGACATTGAGCTTAAAGGCAAGGCGGCAGTTGAGCTCATTCTAAACGAAATCAACGGCGAGGCAAAAGAACCTCAATGCAGGATACTGCCGCTGCAAATCATCGAACGACAATCAATAAAACAGATGTGAGGACAGAACATGGACAGAAAATGGTGGAAAGAATCGGTTGTTTATCAACTGTATCCAAGAAGTTTTTATGATTCGAATGGGGACGGAATCGGAGATTTACAGGGCATTATTCAAAAAATCGATTACTTAAGTGAACTGGGCATTAATGCGATATGGCTGAATCCGGTTTACCAATCTCCCAATGATGATATGGGCTATGATATATCTGATTATTATAAGATCATGGACGAATTCGGATCGCTAGCTGATTTTGATGAGCTTGTCGTAAAGCTTCATGCACGCGGTATTCGTTTGATTATGGATATTGTCTTGAACCATACATCAGACGAACACGCATGGTTTGTGGAATCGCGCTCTTCAAAGGATAGCCCCAAACGGGATTATTATATCTGGCGCGATGGCAAGGATGGCAGAGAGCCGAACAACTGGGCGTCGTTTTTTACGCCGTCGGCTTGGAAGTACGATTCCTTAACCGGACAGTATTACCTGCACCTGTTTTCAGAAAAACAGCCCGATCTTAACTGGAAAAACGAAAAGCTGCGCGACGAGCTGTACCGCATGATGAACTGGTGGGTCGATAAAGGCGTGGACGGATTCCGGCTGGATGTGATTAACCTGATTGAAAAAGCGCAGGGTCTGCCGGATTCGGATAAAACGCCGAATATGACCGGTTATTGCTTCGACGACCGCATGTATGCCAACCTGCCTGCCGCCCATACCTATTTAAAAGAGATGTATCGGCACGTTTTTGAAGGTAAGGATTCTGTGGCAATTGGAGAAACACCTTTTATTACCACGGAAACAGCGCTTGAATATGTGAAAGAAGAAGCCAAAGAGCTTAATATGATTTTCTCGTTTGAGATGATGGATATCGACTCGGGTCCCTCAGGTAAGTGGGAGATTGTTGATTTTGATTTGAAGAAATTCAAATGCATTATTAACACCTGGCAATTGGGCTTGCCCGGCGGATGGAACAGCCTGTTCTGGTCGAATCACGACCAGCCTCGTGTGGTCTCACGCTTTGGCGATGCCGGACAATACCGGCTGAGGTCGGCAAAAATGCTTGCGACTGTGCTTCACATGCTTAAAGGGACGCCGTATATCTACCAAGGTGAGGAAATCGGCATGACGAATATGCCGTTTAAGGGCATAGATGATATCAGCGATATTGAGAGCGTGATTTTCTACAGAGAATGCCTGAAAGCGGGGCTCAGCGAAGAACAGGCATTTGCACCTATACTCAAAAAAGGCAGGGATAATGCGCGTACACCTGTGCAGTGGGACGATTCGCCCAACGCAGGCTTCACAACCGGTATACCGTGGCAAAAGGTGAATCCGAATTATTCGCAGATCAATGTGGCGCAGGCCGTCAGTGATGGTGATTCGGTGTTTCATTTCTACCGCAATCTGATACGTTTGCGCAAAGAGAACCCCATTATGGTCTACGGCGACTACAAGCCTTTGTTGGAGGACGACCCAAATATCGTGGCATACCTGCGTCAGCTAGAGGACGAAACATGGCTGGTTATAGCAAATTTCTATGGCAAAGAGGCCGTGTGCTGTCTTCCGGATGCATGGAAAATTGACCAACAGGTGCTCTCCAACGTCAAGCACGCGCTGCATATCGAGCAAGGTATACTTTCTCTCGAGCCTTATGAAACGCATGTGTTTCGTGTAACGAAGGCATAGAAGAAAAAATAAACCACCACAAATCTAACATTTTATAGAGGTTTTTATGTTTAAAGATCAATTGGCTGGCAAGGTGGACTTTGAAATCCACGATGATGGTGGCGTTTTCATTAACGGCAAAGAAGCCGCTTTTTATGAATCGGCCTTTCTATGTTATTATCTGATCCAAAAAGGCAATACAGTTTACGTTTTACCTTTTATAGAGAAGTACGCGCAAGATAACGAAAACGCCGCTCTATGGCTGTGGGTGATGGGCGAATATACGAACCGCAGCAATGACACTGAATCGGCGAAAAAATATGCCAAGCTAATTGCGCAAATGATGGATGACATAGCTGAGCAGTGGAAAAAGCCGGGGCCTAATTGGCTGGGACTGTTGGGAGAGGATGTATACATCAGCAACATCGCGATGGCGTTCGGAGCCGCGCAGTCTATCTATAACGCAGTGCGCATTGAAAGCGCGCAAAAGCTGATAAAAGAGCTGTCAGACGTGCTGTTTGAGAAATACCTGATGGAGGGCAAGGTTGTCAGCGGCATTGCGAGCAGAGAGATCATGGGAGATATCGGTATGATCGCTGTGCCGTTTGGTCTTATGGATGCGGGGAACCAGATACTTGTGGCTTCCATTGCCGAGCTGCAGACCTCGCTGCTGGACGGGTGCGTCCGCTTTTCGCCTCGGGATATGGCGTTTGGGGGATGCACAAGAGCTGATTTGACCTGTCTGCTGGCGTGGTATTATGCACAGCGCGGCAATGTGGCTCAGGCGAAAACACTGCTGCTGGAGGTGGATAAGGCGTGGGTTAAAGAAGGCAGACTCAACGAAGCTGATACATCGACGGCGAAAGAGCGGGTATTTTTTCATCATCAACAAAAACAGCCGGATGAGCGTTTGATGGCCTATGTGCTTTATGCGCTTGCTGATCTTTGTGTCTGTGAAAAATCCGACGGTACGCAGACTGCCGGCGTACGCATCAGCCACAATCCGGAGGGGACGGGCAATAAATATCTCAAAGAAAGCATGCAGCGGCTTCCCGTATATCCGTTGGAAAATGAAAATGTTCAGTTAAGAATGATAGCACAGCCCTTGAGTCTCGTGAAAAATGCTTATGTGCAGCTTACATTAGATAGTGAAATGATGAAGGTGAAGATGCAGTTGCAAACGAGTACGCAGGGTGAGCGCTTCTTTGAAGCAGACATTGGCTGCTTTGCATACGGTCAGACTGTCAGCTACGCCTTCTTAGTCGAGAGCGATGAAGCACCTGTATTCTCAGACGAATATACGTTTACTGCGCGCAAGTGGGTATCTGCAGGCAAGGCCCTTCATACCAAAGCGCTACAGCAAGGGCTGATGCTCTATTTTGCGCCGCTACGCGACGGTGGTATGACACCGGTTCTCAGCCTGTCTGAAACGGACGAGAAAACATATAAGCTTTTTTTTCATATGGATGATGCAACAGATATGATGGACGCATCTGATGATACTCATCAGATTAACGGGCTTATTGATGATAATGGAATTCATATTAATAACCTGATAAATTCGTACAGTCAGCACGGGAAGACCTGGTTGGAGCTGCTCACCGACGGCAGCGGGAATGTGTTCAAGCTGCGCTATAATTTTCGTATGGAGGACAGCGAAAAGTTCTTTGGCATGGGGGAGCGGTATGCGGCGATTGAATACCGCGGTATGGAAATCGACAACTACGTGTATAACCAGTATACCGGACAAAAGCTGCGAACCTATTTACCGGTTCCTTTCGCGATCAGTTCCAACGGATATGCCATATATGCTGATACATCTATGTATTCTGTATTTCGTTTCGGCACACGGGCGGGAGACCTGTTGGAAATTGAAGTGGATTTACTGGCTTCCAATCAGCAGCTTGATCTGTTCATATTTACAGGCACTCCAAAGGAGACGATCACCTGCTTTGCACAAGTGACCGGAAAACCGGTGCTGCCTCCAAAATGGGTTTTCGGGCCATGGATGTCCAGCCATAACTGGGACTGTGAGCAGGAAACACTGAGGCAGGCGGCTCTGACACAGCAATACCGAATACCCGCCACTGTAATGGTGCTTGAGCAATGGAGTGACGAGGCGACCTTTTATATCTTTAACGACGCTCAATATGAGACAAAGGATGGCGCCGGATGTTTCGAATATAAGGATTTTAAATTCCCTGAATGGGGCCGATGGAAAGACCCGCGCGGTATGGTCAGCAAACTGCACGAACAGGGATTAAAGGTATTTCTCTGGCAGGCGCCTGTTCAAAAGGATATGGACGGCATTGCTCATGCGCAGCGGGATGAAGACGAACGCGTCATGCTGGAGAAAAGCTATTGCGTGAAGCGCAAGGACGGCTCTGACTACCGCGTTCCCGTTTACGAATGGTTCAAACGCAGTTTGATACCCGACTTCACGAACCCCGACGCAAAAAAATGGTGGCTGGATAAACGGTGCTATTTAATGGAAGAGGTCAGCATTGACGGCTTTAAGTCGGACGGCGGTGAATGCATATACGGAGAAAATGTGCTGTTCTTCGACGGCAGGACAGGCGAAGAAATGCGCAACCTGTATCCGAATACGTATATATCAAGCTTCTATGAGTATGCAAATTCTCACGTTAAGGGTGGTACGGTGACGCTCAGCCGTGCCGGCTATACGGGCGCTCAGAAAATTCCGCTGCATTGGGCTGGCGATGAGAACTCGACCTTTGAGGCATACAGATCGTCGATACGCGCGGGGCTCAGTTGCGGCATGTCGGGCATTCCGTTCTGGGGCTGGGATATCGGCGGTTTTCATGGTGAAATTCCGTCAGCGGAATTGTATGTACGCAGTACGCAGTTTGCCGCATTTTGCCCCATCATGCAGTACCACGCGGAAACAAAGGGCGAGCACAACCGGGACAGAACACCATGGAATATTGCAGAGCGCACCGGTAAACCGCAAGTGTTGGATATCTACAAGAAATTTGCCGATCTGCGCATGAATATGCTGCCGTATATCTATGAACAGGCAAGGATCAGCTGCGAGACAGGCCTTCCGCTTATGCGTGCGATGGCGGTGGAGTACCTGCAAAACAGGGCGTGCCGCCAGATGACATGGCAATATTTCTTCGGAGAAAAACTGTTGGTCGCGCCTGTCACAGAGGAAGGATGCTCTGTTTTGGATGTGTATCTTCCCGAAGGGAAATGGGTGGACTTTTTTGAAGACGCAGAATATTATGAAGGGCTTGTCAGTATGCGCGCCGGTATTGAAACGATCCCCGTTCTGATACGGCAGGACAGTATCATATCACTGAATCTGGATGACAGCCTGATGCTGTGCAGCCATGTGGGAAACAATCCGGACGGCTATAAGAACTTAAGTTTTATGTTGTATTTGAAGGATTGCGCAACCTCTCATTTTGATGACGACATAGGAAACAACTTTGATATCGTGGCGCGATATACCCAAGAAGGCATTCATATTGCCGTTTCCGGCAGTATCATGCAGCCGGTTACACTGATTATACGACATACAGATTTACGGCATGTCTTTCAGAACGGAGAGGCACTGGCGCAATGCGGTGTGGAAGCACTTGCTGAAGGAACGTTCGCTGTCAGAAAAAACAGCCTTTATATCCGCATAAATGAGGAAACGGATATTAGCATTGCCTGATGCTCCAAACAAATGGTCATCATTAAATTGAACAACTCCGCGAAAGAACCGATTTGATATTATTGCGGGCTTATCTTTATGATGCAAAAACGATACGGCTTCCTCACTGACCTATCGGTTTGAAGTATTTGCATTGATTGGAACAGGACTAATTATCGCTGTTGCCAGTAATTTTTTATGGGAAGCAGCTTATTTGAGCAGGGACAACGTTACGGACGTTGTCGAGTCGCAGATGATCGATTATGCCACGGTATCTGCGTTGCTCGCTGCTTTCCTCAGCATTTCTATGGCACAGACTTTGCCTAAGAAGATTTCTCAAAGCGATATCTTATCAATTTTTGTAGGCCTATCAATCTCATATTGCACTTCTTTGCGGAGAATTCGGGGTCTTTTTTTCAGGGCGCTCATGACGCGTGTATTTCCAATACTTTTTTGTGTGCCAAAAGCCCGTTTATATCACACATTTGCAACTTATCTTGTATGGGCTCTATTCTAGGATGTACCCAAAAGCCCCTTAAGGGGTGAAAGCTTATTTGCTTGAAATCAGTGTACCAACAGATGTACCAACGGATATGCAAGACGTGCATTTTATGCACCAAATAGCGATGATAAAGTCCTTTATTATGCATATGATAACAAAACATGCGAGACTACGAATCAAGGTGTCAGGAGTTTGAAACTCCGGTGGATCACCACGATAACTCTCGAAAACGTGGGAAATCACGAGTATTCGGGATTTTTTCTATTCGTCTGAATTCTTCTTGTGTGCCAACGACATTATTTCCACATGTTAGTAGCGTGTCAAATACTGCACACAGCGGCAGCAATGGATGGGCTTTGCGGATGGATATATGAAATCATGGCAGCCTGTGTACTTTGCTCAGACGGGTTAGCTTGTGGCAACAGTTGGATTGCCCGGCTATTTAAGAGTCTTGGTCTGTGCCTGAACTCATTTGGTGTTAGATTAGTGTATTTCTTGAATACGCGAAAAAAGTAGTTATAGTTATCGAATCCGCATTTTCAGTAGTTGGAATGGGTGATGAAGATATGCGACGAATACGGCATCATGCAGATCAGTGGGGAGGACATCAACCAACCACGCCAGTCGTTCATATGCAAGCAGCTACTTACATCTCATCGACACCACATGGGCGCTGCTGGGACACGAGAAGGCCGCGACAAAAGATTTGAAGGACGGCATGTTTGCGGATGTCGCACATCTCATCCGCTATAGCTGAAGCATCGAATTGAGAAATATGAAAACGTTAGATGAAATGGAAAACTAAATTCTAACTGACATAATTATAGTCGCAGAATATTTGAATAAATAACGCAGGGGGGACTAATGAAGAGTAACCTTATGACCGTAAAATACAAAATCTGTTTACTGGATTAGAAAAAGTCGAGTTTTTGACTAGTGGTGAAATGGATTCTTTAATCAGTAAGTCAAACACGCTTTTTCTTCGGTACATGGAGATATGCAGCTGCTGAATACGTATGTGAGCAAGATTCTTGCAACGTATGTGGAGCGAACAGAAGCGATCGGATCTATTGCAAACCCAAACGCCGGAATTAATACGCGGTCTCTACAAGGACATTGACAATTATGGTGTTTGACGGATACATCTTGTGCTAGTACAAAAAGGAGAAGCCATTAGCTATAGCACCTTATATCGAATAATGAACAAAATGAGCTTGATAAAAAAAGGTGTTATACGACTGCGCTTTTATCGTATCACTCCAAATGACTAAAAGGTAAAAAAACGTTGACAAGAATAATGATATAGTATAATATACAAAATATAAAATCGGTTTCATCAAACAGACCGAGCAAAAAAATAATTTGCATACAACACGAAAATATAAAAACGGTTTTGTAAAAAGAAAAGGTAGTATGATGAACAATAAGCGGTTAGCCTCTCCGACAATCTATGATATTGCAAAATTGGCGAATGTTTCGCCGGGGACGGCTTCTCGCGCACTCAACAATGTCGGCTACGTAAAGGAAGAAACCAAACAGAGAGTAGAAAAAGCTGCGAAAGAAATGCAATATGTGCCCAATCGGACGGCGAGTTCACTTAAAACAAAAAAGACGGGCCTCGTATTGTTTGCAATTCCGGATATGGATAACCCATTTTACTTTGATTTAATCAGAGCAGTGCAAGAGGTTGTAAGGCACAATGGATATTCGTTAATTCTATATTATACGGAGTTGAAGCTTTCAGAAGAATGCAAAGTGTTTAAAATGTTACGCGAGGGGATTGCCGACGGGATGATCATGATCAGCCCGAATATTAATACAAAGATCAACGATCACATCAAGCAGGTAAATTGCCCTATGGTCTTTAGCAGTATCGGCGTGAGTGAAGTCGGCGGAAGAGACGAAGACCGTTTTGATTTTGTTAGCGCTGACACACGAAAAGGCATCTATTTATCGACCAAACACATGATCCGACAGGGCCATGAACGTATTGCGTATCTGGCCTGCGATAAAAACGTGGGCGTTTTCGAGGAACGTTATCATGGTTATTTAGAAGCGATGAATGAAGCGGGTATTACAGTCGATGATTCGCTGGTTAATTGGGGGCATTATACTGAGCGCTCCGGCTATGAAGAGACGATCGAGTTGATTGAAAGCAAGAACCCTCCGACTGCGATCTGTGCCGCAAACGATATTATGATACTTGGTGCGCAGCGCGCTTGTCAGGAAGCGGGTCTTAGAATACCCGAAGATATTGCGCTAATCGGAATGGATAACATTGATACAGTAACGCGTGTAACACCTAAGCTTTCTTCAGTATTTATTGCGCAGTATGAGGTCGGTCAGAAAGCAGCAGAGCTGCTGTTTGATCGCATATATAAGAAGGAAACGGGCAAATCAAAAAAAATAATATTTGAGCCGCGATTAGTGCTGCGGGAAAGTAGCGTCAAATACAGATAATTTTTTATAGAAAATATGAAATCGGTTTTATAATTCGCAGAAGATGAGATTAGTCCGGGAAATAAAGAGTTGAGGTTTGGTAATAGAGAATTCAGTTTTTTTCTAAAATATGAAATCGGTTTTATACTCGTGAATATCATAATAAGCAAAGAGCAATACATCGGAAAAGGAGATTAGCATGTCGACATTTGGAGTTATTGTATCAACGAGAGGATTTTTCCCCGGATGGCTTGCAAAAGAAGGAAGAAGCGACATATTAGCAAAGCTTGATAAGATGGGTCACAAAGCGGTGATTCTCGATGAGGATGTGACGCAGTACGGCGCGGTCGAGATATATGAAGACGCAAAAAAGTGCGCGTTGCTGTTTAAAGAGAACGCCGATTGTATTAGAGGTGTTATCGTTGTGCTTCCGAACTTTGGAGATGAGGTTGGAGTTGTCACAGCAATTGATTTGGCGAAACTCAATGTGCCCGTGATGGTGATTGCCTGTGATGATCACCTTGAAAGGATGGATATCAGCAACCGAAGAGACAGTTTCTGCGGCAAGCTTTCGGTGTGCAATAACTTAAAACAGTATGGGATTCCGTTCACAAACACATCGCAGCATACATACGCAATCGATAGCGAGGAAGCGACAAAGGATATCGAACATTTCGATTCCGTCTGTAGAGTGGTAAGCAGCTTCAAACAAGCGAGAATCGGCGCAATCGGTACCAGACCGGGGGCGTTTCAAACGGTGCGGTTCTCCGAAAAGATACTGCAAAAGCACGGCATTACCGTCATCGTAGAAGATATTGCAAATATCATTGCGAAGGCGAACGAGATCAATGATTCGCAAGTACTGCACAGCAAACTTAAAGCAATCAGGGCGTACGGCAATGTACCAAGCGGCATTCCTGAAGAGAGCGTTATCAAACAAGCCAAATTGAGTCTTGCCGTTGAGGGATGGGTAAAGGAGACCGATTGTGATGCATATGCGATTCAGTGCTGGGACGTGGTCCAGAGTCAGTATGGCTGCGCGACGTGTCTGACGATGAGCATGATGGGCGAGCAGCTAGGCATTCCGGCGGCGTGTGAAATGGATGTAACGGGTGCGCTGACAATGCTGGCACTTCGAAGCGCGACTGGCAATGCGCCGGGCTATATGGACTGGAACAACAACTATGAAAATGATCGCGATAAATGCGTCGCGATACACTGCTCATCGCTGCCGCAGAGCTTTATCGGGCAGGATGTCGAGATTAGCAACCTAGACATTCTCGGTGCTTCGCTTGGCGAGGAAAAGTGCTTTGGTGCATGCAAGGGCAATGTGCGTGGCGGTGATATGACTTTTGCCAAGATTACCACAGATGATACGACCGGCAAGATTCGGGTTTACGTCGGCGAAGGCGAATTCACGGACGACCCGATCACAACAATCGGTGCTCCGGCAATCTGCAAAGTCGATGATCTGCAGGGGCTGATGAAGATGATCTGCATTGAAGGGTTTGAACACCATGTCGCGATGGTACGATCACATTGCGCAGATGTGATGGAAGAAGCGCTCGGAAAATATCTCGGATTCGAGGTTATTCGTCACAAATAGTTCATCAAAAGTTGCATATAGAAAGGGTATTGAAATGGAGTTATATGACAAGCTGGTAAAGCGACAGGCAGAAGGGAATGTGATCAAGACGGGCTTGGTCGGTTGCGGGCAGATGGGGTCGGGTCTAGTTCATGTCACGAAGAAGATGCAGGGTCTCGAAACGTACGCGATCGCGGACATCAACGTACAGCTTCCGATTGACGCGCTGATAAGCCTCGGTATTCAGCGTGACGATATCGTTGTGACAAATGCGAAGTCGGAAGCGGAAGATTGTCTGAAGAAAGGCAAATATATGGTGACCGAAGATGCACTGCTGTTGCCGCAGCTTGACAACATAGATGTCGTAATCGAGGCAACGGGGATTACCGAAATCGGCGCGCGCGTTGCATGGACAGGTATCGCAAACGACAAAAATATCGTTATGCTTAATGTGGAGACAGACGTCACTGTCGGTGTGTTGCTTGACCGTTTATCGAGAAAGGGCAAAGGCATCTATACGGTTGCGGACGGTGATGAGCCTGCGGTTTGCAAAATGCTCAATGACTTCTCTAATACAATGGGTTTTGAAGTCGTATGCCTCGGTAAAGGCAAGAACAACCCTATTAACTATGATGTGACACCGGAGATGTGCCGCGAAGAAGCCGAGCATAAAGGCATGAATCCGAAAATGCTTGCGTCGTTCATCGATGGTACAAAAACAATGGTCGAAATGGCGGCTGTGTCGAACGCGACCGGTCTGCTGCCCGACACCCCAGGTATGCATGGCCCCAAGGTTGAACTTGATGACTTAAACAAAGTATATATCCCGAAAGAAGACGGTGGTATCTTCAGCAAAACGGGTTGTGTAGATTTTTCGACAGGCAAGATTGCACCGGGCGTGTTTGCAGTTGTGAAAACAGATGACCCGAGAATCGTTAAAGATATGGGCTTCCTCGCGATGGGCGATGGTCCTTACTACACGTTCTATCGACCGTACCATCTTTGCAACATAGAGACGCCAATCGCGGCGGCTGTCGCGATGGTATATGGCGAACGCACGGTGACCGCGGCAGAAATGCATTCCGAAGTTGTTGCGATCGCAAAGCGTGATCTGAAAGCAGGCGAGATTGTCGGTGGAACAGGCGGGGCGGATTTCTTTAACCGCATCTACATATACAAAGAAGCACGTGAAAAAAAGGCGATTCCGATGGGCATTACGCCAGGCGGAAAAGTGACGAAAGACATCAAAAAGGGCGAAATGTTCACGGAATACAACTTAACGCCGGACGAATCGATGTTTGTCTGCAAGTTGAGAAAAATGCAGGATGAGATGCTAAGCATGACGCGGGGGTAACCGCGATGAGTGACAAAGCAAATGTGGAAGCCATCACTATTTTTATCAAACCGATCGGAATCAACTCAGATAACTTTGAGGATTACGGCTATGTGATCGCAAAACCACAGACACCGGCGCTGTTTGAGAGTGAGTACGTTCGGCAGTGGATCGACGTTGCCCCGTTCGATGGATTTCCCCAAGACACGTGTGTGTCGTACTTCGAGACGAAGCACATACCCATTGTCTGCGGTCAGCTCGAGAGCGTACTCGTCTCGGATGAAGCATATATCAGCACTGGAATGAGCGACTATGTACTGTATGTTGCCGATGCGCTAGACGAGCAGACACCGGATGAAAACACCGTAAAAGCGTATACCATACCGGCAGATGTGTCGGTGATCGTGAAAAAAGGCGTGTGGCATTGGGCTCCGTTTCCGGTGAAGCACGACCAGACGTTTGTGCTGATGCTGTCGCGCAGCGTATATATGTTTTCGCAGCAGGGTATCGGCGTAGCCGCCGACAAGGTGCTGTTTTACGACTTAAAACATCGGTACAAGGTTGAATAACCTATGAGATTACGTAATTTAATTTGCCTTAGAGTGATAGGCAAGTATAATATTATAAGGAGGTAAAAAAAAGTGAAAAGACTATTGTTGATGCTTATGGCGGTGATTATTTGCGTAGGCATGGTTGCATGCTCTACACCGACGAAAACTTCGTCAGAACCTGAGGAAGCCCCGGCAGAGCCGGCAGCAGATACTGCTTCGGACACGGCGGATGAGATTCAAGAAGTTGCGGATGTCGAAAAAGAAGGCATGAAAATCGGTTTCTGTTTCGTCGATTTGGAAACACCGTTCTGGGTAGCGGGTTACAACGCTATTACGGACACGCTCAAAGCGAAGGGTATCGAAGTTGTGGAATATAACGCGAGTGAAGATCCGATCAAACAGTTCCAGATGTGCAACGACGCCATCGCGGAAGGTATAGACGGACTGATCGTCATTCCGCAGGATGGCGATACCGCAGTCGCAATCGGCCAAGCATGCAACGACGCGGGTGTGCCAGTTGGTATATTCAACAGACCACCGACAAACAAGGATGCAAAATACCTCGTTGCAGTAGCAGACAACGAAGCAATTTCGCAAAAAGCAATGGAATACATGGCTGAAGAAGCAGCCAAAGTCGTTGATGCAACAGGCAAAAAAATACTACCGCTCGTGATGGTTGGAGACCTTGGAGATCCGAACGCAATCTTTAGAAAGCAAGGCTTTGACAACGTGATCGCAGCAAACCCGGATATCTTTGAAACGCCGATAGAAGTGCAGACAAACTGGGATGCTAAAGTTGCGTTTGATAACCTGACCAGTGCAATGATGGCAAATCCGGATGTCGGTCTCATATTCTGCGGCTCTGACTTCCTGTATCCGCAGATACAACAGGTGCTTGAAGGGATAGACAAATGGGCGAAGATCGGTGAACCGAACCATGTTATTCTTGGTGCAGTAGACGGTGATTCCACTGCGGGTCGTCTGATGGACGAAGGTTATGTTGATGCAACCGCGGTTCAGGATCTTTATTATGAAGCAGAACTCATAATGAACTCAATGATCGAAGCGATCAACGCAGGCGAAACGACTCCTGACAAGTGGATTGATGACCCTGGCTTTGCTTTGACTCAGGGCAACATGGACGAAATGAGAATGAAGATGTGGGGCAACATCATCAGGCAAAAAGAAGGCGAAATCTAAAAAATCTGGAACCTTAATTGACCGCATGACTACGGGGAGAGATGCTTTTCTCCTCTCCCCGTAGTCAAACAAGCACATTATCACGCGATATTGAATGCAATTTACTATTATGCGTATATCATAGTTGTAAAATCACATAGATCAGGACAGGAGGCGGGAGATGTCTATAAACAATAAACCTGGATTTGGAGCATCACGACTAAAAAGCTTATTCCAGCAAGGAACTCTGAAAAAGCTCTTTTTATCTCAGTACTTTATTTTAATACTATCGTTATTCATATTCCTCGTTATGTGGCCGATTATTCCAAACATTGCAAACGGTCGTACGTTGATTAACATGGTCAACAACCTGCTGCCGCTGTTCATCCTCGCAGTCGGACAGATGTATGTACTAATAGTCGCGGGTATTGACCTCGCGCAGCCGTCCATCGTCGGCCTGACCAGCGTCGTCGGCGCGATTATCATGACAGAGGCAGTGGACAAAGCGCGATTTGGGTCGTCTCCACTGTGGGGATCGATTATCGGACCAGACGGTGGTCCGCTCGCTGGATCGCCAATGGCTGTGCCTGTAGCCATCCTTGCTATGCTGCTTGTCGGCGCATTTATTGGTTTTCTTAACGGTTTTTTCATCACTCGCTTTCGTATGCCGGACTTCATGGTTACCCTCGTTTTTCAGATGCTTTTCCTATATCTCGCAATCTGGATGACCCAGTCTTTTAATATAGTCAGCTTGCCAAAGGCATTTATCGAAATCGGCAACGGATCGATCGGTTTTATACCATATGCGCTGATTATTGCGTTAATTGTTGGTGTGGTGAGCTACTTAATGTTGAATCGGTCAAAAACTGGCCGGTGGCTGTATGCGACGGGCGAAAACAGAAGCGCCTCCAAGATTTCTGGTGTACCGATAAATAAGGTTGTAATCAAGGCGTATGTGATTAGTGGTATCTGTTGCGCTATCGCATCGGTCATTTACTCCGGTCGTCTGCGTCAGGGCAGCCCGACAATGTCGCGTAATATGCTTATGGACATCATCGGTGCAGCGGTTATCGGCGGAACCAGCATGTTCGGCGGCAAAGGTAAGGTTGGCTGGGTGCTGATCGGTTGTGTATTCTTTACGCTGCTTTCCACTGTACTCAACATGCTTAAACTAAATACGTTCATCGTGGATATCGTTAAGGGTCTGTTCATACTATTCGCCGCGATGTTCGATGTAATTCGCACGAGGATGGCGGCGTCGCAGAGCACCATGGCAGACGATGGGAGTCTGGAAAAGGCAGGTATGGAAAATGGGTAATCATTTCTTTGAAATAAAAAACATATCTAAAAGCTTTTTTGGTATTCATGCGTTGACGGATGTTAGTTTCTCGTTGAGCAAGGGACGCATACTCGGTGTTATCGGAGAGAACGGCGCAGGAAAATCCACAATGATGAACATCATCGGTGGAGTGCTTCAACCGGATGGCGGTAGCATGACGTTGAATGATCAACAATATGCTCCGCAGGATCCGTCGAGTGCGATGGATGCTAAGATTGCGTTTGTGCATCAGGAACTCAACTTGTTTACGAATCTATCGATCGGTGATAACTTCTTCATAAGTAACTATCCGGGTAAGGGGTTGATCAACGCCAGAGAGATGAAAAAGCGTACTCGTGAAATCCTCGAATCCGTAGATCTCGATGTATCTCCTGATACGATCGTCGAAAAACTCTCGCCAGGACAGCAACAACTCGTGGAGATTGCAAAGTGCCTAAGCACAGAGCCAGACATCGTTATATTTGACGAGCCGACAACATCGCTAACAGCAAATGAGTCAAAGCGGTTATTCGATATTATTATGCGCTTGAAGGAGCAAGGTATCGCAATCGTATATATATCGCATATTTTGAACGATATTAAAGAATTAACGGATGACGTCATCGTGCTCCGAGACGGCAAGGTGACAGATTCGGGTGAAACGAATGATTTCGACATCAAGCGTATGATCAAGTCCATGGTTGGCCGAGACATAAGTCAGCTGTATCCAGCGCGGATATCGGAGCCCAAGGAGGAAGTCGTTATGCGTGTTGAAGGGCTTAGTGAAGCTGGCATTGCACACGATATCAACTTTGAGCTCAAAAGCGGGGAGATTCTCGGTCTCTTCGGACTGATGGGTTCGGGGCGTACTGAGCTGTTGCGGATGATCTTTGGCGTTGACAACTATAAAAAAGGCAAGATAACGGCGTTTGGTAAAAAGATCAAAAAACATTTAGTACAAGATTGCATTTCAAAAGAGATCGGATTTGTGACGGAGAACAGAAAAGAGGAGGGGCTGTTTCTAAACTTCTCTGTTAAAGAAAACATCACATTCGTCTCCATGCCTAAGTACACAAGCAAACCTTTTGGGTTTATCAACGAAGCGGGGCAAAAGGGAGATATCAAGGATGTAATCAATAAACTCAAGGTGAAGACTGGGCCGATTGATAAGCAGGCAGTCAAGAGCCTTTCCGGTGGGAACCAGCAGAAGGTCGTTATCGCCAAATGGCTGCTCTCCGAGCCGCAGATACTGTTCATCGATGAGCCAACCAGAGGTATCGACGTCGGTGCGAAGTTCGAGGTATACAGCATTTTGAATAAGCTAGCGGCAGAAGGGAAGTCAATACTGATGGTCTCATCGGAAATCGAAGAGCTGATCGGCATGTGCGACCGGATATTAGTTATGAGCAAAGGCGAGATATTTAGCGAGTTTACTACGGCAGACTACGATAAACAAGCCATTCTTGCCGCCGCGTTCAGGCAGATATAGTGTGGAGGCGTAAGGAGGAAATTATGCAAAAGAACAAATACTTCATAATGCTTTTGAAAAACATACCAATCGCACTGTTCATCGCTATATTCTTGATATTCGGCATACTGACGCCGAACTTCATGTCGTGGGGAAACTTTATAGACATCCTAACGGCGGTGGCTTACATCGGTATTCTTGCGACGGGCATGACATTCGTTATCGTGACGGGCGGTATCGACTTATCCATAGGATCAATCGTGTATATCTCGTCGCTTGTGCCAGCGTTGCTAATGCGCGACGCCAACATGGCGATCCTCCCGGCAGTGTTGATCGGCCTGCTAGTTGGTACGGCGTTCGGTGCGTTCAACGCGTTCTTTATTGTTAAGATGAAGATGATTCCGTTCATTGTCACGTTGTCGACAATGGTGGCGGGCAAGGGGCTTGCGATCCTTTTGTGCAGCTCGCAGGGGGTTAACTTCCCTAAAGAACTTACGCGGATTGGGTCGATTAAGGTGTTTGGTTTTTTGCCGCTGCCCATCATTATTCTTGTTGTGGTTGTGGGATTAGCGGTTATTATCGAGCGCCGCACGCCAATGGGGCGGCGTATCTACGCAATCGGCAACGATGAGGAAGTCGCGCGCAAGGCTGGAATTAAAACGGATAGAGTCAAATTTTCCGTATACTGTCTCAGCGGTTTCTTTGCGGCAATTGGTAGTATCATGACGGTCATTCAACTCGGCGGCCTCGTAAACCCGGGCACAGGTGAGGGGGTCGAATTCCAGGCGATTTCGGCGGCGGTGCTTGGTGGTGCAAGCCTTGCGGGCGGCGCGGGGAGTGTGTTCCCGGGAACGCTCGTCGGAGCGATGATTATCAAAATGCTTGATGCAGGGCTGATCTATCTCGGGGTTGACATGTACTTCCAGCCGATTATTTCCGCGCTCGTGATTCTGCTTGCTGTGCTAATCGATAGTCTGAGGACGACGTATATCTCAAACATCGAACGGCGCAACATCCGCATTGAGGAGTAAGCTATATAGACTTAACCAAAAAAGGAGCAGAAAATGAACGGTCTGAAGTTTAGTTTCTTTCAGTTGACTTTTGGACAGGAAGAAACGTATAAGACACCGGAAAATACGTATAAAAGACTGAAGAAGAACGGGTATGACGCCATCGAGTTGACACCGCCAAAAGGCCGCTTCGGCCTTGGCATCAGCATGGAAGAATACGCTCGAACGCACAGAAGACTGCGGGATGATTTTGAACTCGACATCTCTTGCATAAACGAGTGCTGGGGTGCGTCGTGGGACCCGTACAGCCCTGAATATAAAGCGTTGACAGAAGAAAAAACCGCGAATAAAGCCGTCGAAGAGACAAAGACGACGATTGATTTGGCAAATGAAGTGGGCGCGCTTTTTGTCACGGTGGCGACGGCAATTCACAGACCGATCGACAAGAGCAACGTAAACGAGAGCACTCTTATTGCCGTCGGTGCTTTAAAGCAGATGTGCGATTATGCGCAAACGAAAGGGATTCGCTTAGTGTTCGAAGCAACAAATCACCTAGAGATGGGTAAATACGTGAATACCATTGAAAACCACAAGCGGCTGATTGAAAAGACGGGTGCGGATAATCTTGGAGTTCAGATTGACTGGTTTCACGCGAACTTCGAGGAACTGAACCCATATGAAGCAGTGATTCTTGCACAGCCATTGCTTTGGCATATGCACTTTCGCGATTCAAACTCATTGACTCCAGGCTTCGGTACAGTAGATTTCAAAGCGGTGATTCGCGCGATTAAGCGAACGAACTACGATGGGTACTGCACGATAGAAAGTTCGCCAATGGTACCGACGCCCGAGTTGGCGTGCAAATTGGGTATTGAATACTTGAAGATGATGGAGAAGATTGCGGATTATCAGCTGACCGCGGAATACCCAAATGGTTTCGCGGTTTAGATGTGTGGAAAGGCAGAAATGAGAAAGAAATATTTACTTGGATTGGATTACGGCACGGGCAGTGCAAAATCGTGTGTGATTGACGATGAAGCAAACGTATTGGCTTACGCCAACCGCGAATACCCAATCATCACACAGCACGTTGGCTGGTCGGAGCACGACGCCTCACGTTACTGGGAGATAGCATGTGAGCTGATCGAAGAAAGTGTATCAAAGTCGGGTGTACCGGTCAGTAATATTGCGGCGATTGCGGTATCTTCCGCGCTGCCGTCGATGGTGATGATCGACGCGCAGGGCAACTGTGTCAATAATGCATATAACCTGATGGATCGGCGGGCTGTGAAACAGGTTGCGATGATCAAACAGCAGCTCGGCGAGGAAGTGGTATTTGACCTAACAGGAAATCGGCTTGAAGACCATCCGGTACTGATCAATGTTTTATGGGAAAAAGAAAACCGGCCGCAAGACTTTGCGAAGATTCATAAAGTGCTGACCATTGACGGATACATCTCGTATAAGCTTACCGGTCGTGCAACTGTAAACTATTCTGCGGCGGCATTTTACGGTATCGCTTACGACATTCGCAAGAATGAGTTCAATGGCGATATGCTGCGACGTATCGGCATCGACAATGCGCTGTTGCCAGAGCTTTGCGCATGCGACGAAGTGATCGGTGAGATATCCACTGCTGCTTCGTATGAAACCGGTTTAACATCCGCAACAAAGGTGGCCGGCGGCCAGGTAGACTGCAACGCAGGCTGGGTCGGCGCCGGTGCAATTGAACCTGGGGATATTCAGATGAACCTTGGCACCTGCGGGAATTTTGGAATCATTCACAAAGATGATACATTTCATGATACCATGATTGCGTTCCCATACACAGTGAATGCGAAAGAGACGTACATCACCGTGCCGACGACCACAACGGGAGGGCAGGCCCTACGTTATATCCGCGATAATTTCTCGCACGCCGAACGCGCGGCGGAAAGCCTCTCCGGTATGGATACGTATCAGATGCTAAACGTGCAAGCAGAGTCGATTGATCCTGGTAGTAACGGACTCGTCTTGCTGCCGTATCTGATGGGTGAGCGGACACCAATCTGGGACGTATATGCCAAGGGTGTCGTGTTCGGACTGTCGCTGCGCCACACCAAAGCTCACATCGTGCGCGCAACGATGGAATCGGTAGCGTACGCGCTGTACGATTCGTTCCGGATCATCAAAGAAACCGGAATCAAGATCAAGTATCCTCTAGTTCTCAATGAGGGCGGTGCGAAAAGCGTATTGTGGCGCAGGATAATCACAGATGTGTTTAACGTACCCACGGTGATGGTGAAGAACCGCATAGGCGCGCCGTATGGTGACGCGATCCTTGCGGGTGTTGCCGCAGGCGTGTTCGGTGATTTTTTGATCGCTAAAGAAAGGGCTGAATATGTCGATCTGATGGAACCGGATACGGACAATCACAAAACGTATATGGACTATTTCAAGATCTATAAGAATATTTATACGCATTTGAAAGAAGATTTTGTGGATCTGTACAATATCAATAAAGATAAGTGAGGCGAATATGAACAAAATGAACGCGGTGGTGCTGCGCGCACCGGGAGATTATGAATATACGCAAGTTGAAAAAGCGAAGTGCGACGAAGCGGGCATACTCGTTCAGGTCAAAGCAGTGGGGCTGTGTGGATCGGATCTGCGCACGCTGAAGAGTGGGCACAAGCATGTAAAGCTGCCGGCGATCATAGGTCACGAGGTAGCGGGCACTGTGGTGGAAACTGGTAAAGAGTATCGCGGTGAATTCGCTGTTGGCGATGACATTGCGGTCGCACCGGTTGTGTACTGTGGTAAATGCGACTTTTGCAAAGCGGGGAACTTTCAATTCTGCGAGAACATCCGCGAGCTAGCGCAGCACTGGCCGGGTGGGTTTGCAGAATATATGGCTATCCCTCCCGAATCGCTGCGACTGGGTACGCTGCAGCATATACCACAGGGCATGGAATATGCACACGCGGGCATTTCCGAGCCGCCGTCGTCTTGCGTTCACGCACAGGAGAGGTTGGATATTGGCATTGAGGACGTTGTGGTCATCATCGGCGCGGGACCGGTTGGCTGCATGCACGTGTGTATCGCTAAGGCGCGTGGTGCACGGAAGGTGTTCATCGCCGACGTCAACGCGAACCGTTTACAGCTCGCGTCAGTTTTTGAGCCGGATGAGCTGATCGACACGTCGCAAACCAACCTCGTCGAAGAAGTGATGCGCTTAACTGACGGCAAGGGCGCTCAGGTGGTGATCACCGCCAATCCGGTGGGCATTACGCAGGTGCAGGCCGTTGAGATAGCGGCCAAAGCAGGACGCATCGCGCTGTTCGGTGGATTGCCGCACGGCGACAGCAAACCAGGTCTGGATACGAACATGATCCACTACCGCGGTTTATCTGTCATCGGCACATCGACGTTTACGCCGAGACACAACGCCATAGCGCTCGACCTAATCCAGCGCGGCAAGATACCGGCGGAAAAGCTGATCACGCATAGGCTGTCCCTCAGTGAATTCCAAGAAGGTGTGCGGCTAGCGGTCGAGGGCGAGGCACTCAAAGTCGTATTCGAAATATAAATTTGGAGGAACCAATGGATAAAAATAAAATGTTTGCAAACGCATGTGACATGTGGGCAATCGACGCGCAGATGCTGGGCTCGCTTAAAGATATCGTGAATCAAGACGAATATGCGGCGGCTTTTGAGCTGATTCACTGTTGCACGGGCCGCGTGGCAACAATGGGCATGGGCACTTCGTCGGTGGCGGCGCGCAAGATCGCGCATATGCTGTGTGTGGCCAACGTACCGTCGTACTTTGTGTCGGCGGGCGACGCGGCGCACGGCGCGTTGGGCTCGGTGCAGGAAGGCGACATAATGATCGCACTTTCGAAGGGTGGTAACACAGAAGAACTCGTCAATCTGATCGACTCGCTGCACGAAAAGAAAATTAAGCTGATCACCGTCACGCAAGACCCGGATTCGCGGCTCGCAAAAGCGGCGGATGTTGTGTTAAATCTCAAGATAGAAGAATCGGACCATAAAGCGATGTTGCCTACTGCAAGCATCATTTCGATCATCGCAATATTTGACGCTATTGCGGACGAGATGACCATGCAACCGCAGTTCAGCGAGCGTATTTTCTATTTTAACCATAACCACGGTGCGGTTGGCGCGCTGCTAAAAGAGAAGACAGAAAAGAATAGAGAAAACTGAAGGGATTGATTTCGAAATCCCAGATGGTTTTGCGATTGTTAAACTAAGGACACATATGTACAAAAATGTATTATGGCTTTTTTAACTTGCCCATACATCCTCCTAACCCGCTGGGGAATAGGACAAAAATACATAACAAGCACCCGTAGCTCAGCAGGATAGGGAGCACGCTTCCTAAACCGGATAGTTTATGCAGCCCCTTCGGCGATTTTAAACCCCTTAACAATGCAAGCAAGGAGAATCTAAATTGTATCAATCTCAGTCACTTTAGATAAAAAGGATTTTATTTACAGTCTTATTTGCATGCGAGATTTTAATCAAGGTGTCCGGAGTTCGAATCTCCAGTGGGTCACCACGAAAACTCCCGAAAACGTGAGAAAACACGAGTATTTGGGAGTTTTCTCTCTAAATACATCTTTGTGTGCCAACAGCATTTCTGCTGCCCGTTAGTAACGCTACGAGATTACTCACGGCAGTAGCGATAGATGGGCTTTGTGCGTGGATATATGAAATCATGTTTGTGGTTAGACCTATATGGGTTCGAATCCCCTAGAGGAGGTGCCTAAGATAAAAATCCGAACCCCACTCTGACTGGAGAGGTTGTTCAGGTTTGTTGTTTGTTTTGATAAATGTACCCGTAGTAATTGGCATATAAAGCATTCAAAGAATTGAAATTATCTGTGTGCAATGCGGTAAAAAACAAGAGTAAGCGTCAAACACCCTTGCCAAACGCCTGACACTTTTCTGGTAGATGTTTTTGGATCCGGGCAGGAGGAATTGATGTTTGAGATACTGCATGGGCAGCGTTCAAGCATGTGAAGACAGTTGTCAGATGGTTTTTTGCGTTTGATAAGACGAAAATGTGTTTAATAATATTTGGGTTCTAACAACATCAGTGGAAAAACGGCTGGATGCAACGTGGCTGATGATGAGGACATGCTGCAACAACCCACCATAAGTTGAAAGACAAGGAGTACAGATGAACGGGATTTCACCATCCAGTCTGCTGGCAATGCAGGTTCAAAACAAAGGCTTGAGTTCAAATTCAGACAGCCAGTCTGTAGGCAGTAAGGATTTTGCCGCCATGCTGGCCGAGCAGTTCAGCGACAGTGACAGCGCGCTGACTGGCGCGTTATCTGACGCAGACAAGAAAAAAGAACTGATTATGAATCTGCCCATGATGATGTGTCAGGGCGGAGGCTCGGAAGCTATAATGATGAGCCTTTTGTTTGCAATTTCGGGCCATTCAGACACAGACGCTGTCGCTGCGATGCTGGGTGTTTCATCAACCGGCTTCTCGGGTCTTTTTTCCGATTCGTCAGCAAGCGCGACAGGCAAGGCTGTTGTCGGCGCGGCAATGACGCGTCTGGGCGATCCATATTCCACGACATATCGGGGCAAGGGGGATTACGTGGACTGCTCATCGCTGGCACAATGGGCCTACAAACAGGCCGGCATTGACCTGCCTAGCACATCGGTGAAGCAGGCGAAATACTGCTTTGATAACGGATATACGATATCAAAAGCCGAGCTGCAGCCCGGGGACCTGATTTTCTGGTCGAATACAGCTAGCACCGAAGGGCGTTGGCGACAGATCCATCATGTAGGCATCTATGCGGGTAACGGTAAAGTTATTGAAGCCAAAGGCAGCGCGGGAGGCGTTGTAGTTGACGATATATGGGGTGAAGACGGAAGCAAGTGGAAGATCGCCATGTACGCCAGACCTCGTGCTAACGCATCGGTTTCGGAGTAAACACGCACCATAAATAATAACGAATTGGCCTCATACACGGCAGAGTCCGGCTATGGGGCTTTTTTAATACGTAAAACACATTTTAATTTGATATGTTTCTATGGATCACTTTAAAAGAGAACAAAGAGCAACGCATAAACGACTCTCTTGCGTCTTCTTAATGTTAGGCAACATACTTTTTATAACATATTTGCATCTTGACCTGTATGGATTCGATTCCCCTGAGGGTAATCTAAAATTCCATTATGAGGTAGAAGCTCATTTTCTTGAAATCCGTGTGCCAATAGGTGTGCCAACGGATATGCATGAAGTGCATTATAAGCACTATAAAACGATGAAAAAGCCCTTTATTATGCACATGATAGCAAAACATGCGAGACTTTGAATCAAGGTG
>JAEWQS010000096.1 GCA_023399095.1 Bacillota bacterium | reverse complement strand
TTCGCATTAGACTGACACTCGATTTCCTCGTTTTCGCTGCCAATTTACCAGCTTATTTGTGTTACCCTTTTTTCTAACCTTGCAATTATTCAATTTTCTCTTGACTTTTCATAGCTGGTCTCCTTTTAAAGCATTTCTTCCACCTTTAGGATAGTATAACCTTTATCTCGTATTATTTGTACAACTTTTTCAAATTCCTCAAATTCGTTGTCGGCGTCAATTCGTATGAACATATCCCGGTATATGCTATCCTGCAAAAGCTGCTGCCAGAGCGCATGCGACTTCAGCTTTGCAAAGTCGATAGACGGGCCGATATGGCGCAAAGCACTGCCGTCGTCATAGCTCATCACCGGAACACTGTATCCGTTTCCTATGTACATATCTGTTTCCTTGCCGTCGTGGTCCTCACAGATATAAAACCCCACGCCATGACCACGTGAAAGTACCTCGTTAATAACTGCGCCGTTGTCCTTATAGCATTGCTCGCAGAAAAAAAACGTGCCGTATACGCCCATTTGTTCAAGCTCATCCATATAGGCCTCGACATTGCTGTTTTCATCCACTGTGATTTGCAGTGCCACGTTGTTTTCACCTGTACACCCTTTCAGCGCCAGCCCCTGTGATGGCAAGGCAAACCCAAAGGAAGCCACGTAAGTCAGACCCATAATGAGAACTAGAAATATATTCGTAATCAATGACCGTTTTTTGATCTTCATTGTTTCACCACCTGTATCTATATATATTCTTACGCATGCGAGTTAATTACGCATGCGAATCAATGGGGCTATAATATATATACGAAGCGGGCGGCCTAGATGATAACCAAATTAAAAAACCGGCCATATCGGTTAAGCCGGTTTATCGTCATTTTATATTTTGTTCAATTATTGCGCGGGCGCCTTTGCGTAAAGATTCTCAACGCTTAAATAATCCGATACGTTGTCTGCTGTGACAGTGATGATATCTAGCTGTTCATATTGCTTGGGTACATGGTTTGCATCCTTGATAAAACTGTCGGCAATTGCCGCAGCCTTTTGCACAATCTGTGCGGTATCAATGAATACTGCCATATTGACTTTACCGCTTGATACGGCTTCGATAATATCCATATCACCGCCATATACCACGAGGCTCACATCCTTGCCGCTCTCGCCAATGGCGCGCATTGCGCCGCGGGCGAGCTCTGAGCTTTGGGCAAATATGAAGTTTGTATCATTGAGCCACAGGTCGTTCTTGACGGCCTCATATGCCTTTTCTTCATCATAACCGCAGTACTTCTCGGTGGTTAAAGTCACATCGCTGTCTTCTCCGATGGCACTGTTAAACCCGTCAGACATCAGCTGCATGATAAAGCTGTCATAATCGGTCTTAAGCTCCAGACACTTGCCCTGCTGCTCTCCGTACAGCGATACGGCCTGCTGTCCTGCGCTTTTGCCGATCTCGATATAATCCGGCGATATCAGCGTGCTCACAAGGCCGTTGATGGAATTGATGATGTTGATAACGGGCACATCATCCGTTTCGCACTCCGCCAGAACGGCTTCCAGCGCATCCACGTCCACAGGATCAATCACGATCACAGCTGCTCCGGCGCTCAGCATTGAACGAATGTCATTTTTCTGCTTATCACCGCTGTCAGCTGACACGATATTGGCTTCGTAGTTAAGCGTTGCACAGGCGGCTTCAATATCCGCTGTCAGCTGTTTATAAAACGCACCCTCACCCGCAAGCGAAAACCCAATCTGCGGCTTAGCTGACTGTTCCACATCATCAACGGGGTTCAGCGTGGCTGTTGGCGTCGCGCTAACGTCTGCTGATGCCGGTTCCGTACCACACGCACCCATAGTCATCAGTAAAGCCAGTATCAATATAATAAGCGTGAGCTTTCTCATGAAAACCTCCACATACTTTGCTGCCGTCATTATAGCACAATGTCAAAACAAAGCAAAGGACAACAATTTTCTTACATTTTATAAACCTTGGTGCCTTATTATGACAAGAACGGGCTAAAATGTCTATCTTCCCCTGTGCTTTTGCTTGCGTTTTCGCTGTTTGAGCGCATATTTCTCATCGGCCAGCCGCTTTTGCTGATCCTTGTGCACCGCCTTAGCAACCCTCTTGCTTTGTTCATACTGTGCTTTGAGTGAAGCCTGTGCCTTGGAGGAAAAGCATACGTCTTTTGCAGCCTTGGTCACCCCCCTTTGCCGACGCTTGGGATTGGCGGCAAGCGCCGTTTCTTTGCCGTCTGCCGCAGGGCGGCTGAAACGCAGGCCGTAGTAGCCGCTGACGATCAAATCCAATACTTCATTGTCGGACGGCTTTGCTCCAAAAATTCTTCGTGCCACGCTGAATCCTTGGGCATCACGCCGCTCAAACAGCGCCGTGAAAAACTGTCCGTCATGAAAAACGCTGAGTGTCACCTGTGTTTTTTCCATAAAAAAATCCCTTTCATTCCGAAGTACACGAAATAAAAGAGATGGGACAACCGCGTTTATGCGGCAGGTTACTGACACCCGTTGGTGCGTGCGGACTACCATACCGCACTGTGTTTTTATCTCTTGATAGATCTATGCTACCACAAAGACCCTACATTTTCAATCAATCGTGATGCCGCCCAGTGTCTCTCCGATGCTCTCATTTAAGACAAGGCTTGCGCGGTGGTCATAAGTCGTCGGCGTTTTGTTGATAAGCACAAGCTTATCGCCGCCAAAATAGTTGAGCAGACCCGCCGCCGGATAAACGGCAAGCGACGTGCCGCCCACGATGAGCACATCCGCCGATTCGATGGCTTTAATTGCGCCCTGTACCACGGCATCATTGAGCGGCTCCTCATACAGCACCACATCCGGCTTAATCAAACCGCCGCAGGTACAATGCGGTATGCCATTGCTGGAAAGAATAAACGCTGCGTCATAGCTCTCTTTGCACCGTTGGCATAGGTTGCGGTGCACGGAGCCATGCAGTTCATATACGCGCTTGCTGCCTGCCTTTTGATGCAGACCGTCGATATTCTGCGTGACAACCGCCTTAAGCTTGCCCGCCCTTTCCAGCTCGGCCAGCTTCAAATGCGCTTTGTCCGGCTCCGCGTCAGGACAGATCATCTTTTCGCGGTAGAAGTCGTAAAAGTCTGCTGTATGAGCAACAAAAAAGCTGTGGCTTAATATCGTCTCAGGCGGATAGCGATATTTCTGGTTGTAAAGCCCATCAACGCTGCGAAAGTCGGGAATGCCGCTTTCCGTGGACACTCCCGCGCCGCCGAAAAAGACGATGTTTTTGCCGTCATCAATGATTTGCTGAAGCGTTTGTGGATTCATACATTTCACCCCAAACTATTCTACCACAATTGGCTGCAATTGCGCTTATGGCTTTTTCAGACTCTTTATAGACCTCATATTACGAATGGAGCAGGTTGACATATCAAATACCTGGGTATATCATGCATTTTGTGACGATATCATTGGTGAGGTGATTCATCCGACACGTTTGACGTGACATAATCGGTCGTGTAAGCGTGCTGTGGAAACGATACGAAGAACATAATTGAAAACAGACTTGCGCCATTTAGATGGCTTGTTTTCTTATGATTATGTTTTTTGCATGTTCCACAAGTTCACTTTCGTTATAGAGTTCAACGAAAAGCTGTGGAGCATATCCGCAGTTTTTTTATTATGGCTCCCACGACTCTAAGATATCGTCACAAAGATAATAAAAGGAGAAAAAATGTACAATCATTTACTAAGCATTTTAAACCGAAGACCTGATCTTTATGAACCCAGCACATCAAAGTTCTGGGATGATGAGCATATTTCCAAGAGCATGCTGGAAGCCCATCTGAACCCGGAGCTAGAGGCGGCCACAAGAAAGCATGACTTTGTCAAAAGGTCTGCCGAATTGATTGCGGGTATAGCAAATCCCGCAAAGCGACCGCGCTTGCTGGATCTTGGGTGCGGCCCCGGCATCTATGCGAATTTATTCGCACAGAAAGGATTCGATGTCACGGGTATCGACCTGTCACCTCGCAGTATCGAATACGCGAAGAAGCATACGAACTACAGTATCGATTATATCTGTCAGAGCTATCTTGATCTTGGCTTCAGGCCGACATTTGATGTGGTGACTCTGATTTACTGTGATTTCGGCGTGCTCTGCCCCGCCGACAGAAAAAAGCTCCTCCAAAAAATCCACAAGACATTAAAAGACGACGGTCTTTTCATCGTCGACGTTTGCTCGCCTGCTCAATACGAGGGCTGGGAAGAAAAACACACCTGGAGCTACAACAACGGTGGGTTCTGGAGCGACGCATCTTACGCGTGCCTTTATTCATTTTACAGATACGATGAGTGCCGCACATACGATGAGCAGTATATCGTTATTGAAGATAATACCGTTCAGTGCTATAACATCTGGAACCACGCGTTTACGCCTGAAGAACTGATTTCTGATCTTGCAGACGCAGGATTCATAAACACGCAGCTTTTTGGCAGCGTTGCCGGAGAAGACTATACGGATCAATCTGCCGCGATCTGTGCCGTTGCGCGCAAATGAAGCCTGGTAAACTGAAAACGGGACAGCCGCTTGGCTGTCCCGTTCCGATCTGAAATATAAACCGATTGTTACGCTTGTACGCCCGCGGACGTTGCGTTCTTGTTCTGTACGCCGCCCACGATGAAGAGAATCGGCAGCACAAAGTTGATAAGACTTGTGACTTGGAAATACATTATCATCGAGATCAAGTTAAGAGCACAAAGAATGATGCCTGTTACGATAAAGAAATTTGCCTGTGAGGGATCTGCGCATTTTTTAACGCCGACTATGCCCATCACGAGTTCAAGTACGCTTGCAATCAGTGCAATGACCATTCCAACCACCAAAACTCCGGTCAAACCATAAGTCAAGGAGCTGAGCATTGCCGATCCAGCAAGTCCAATGATCGATAAAAGCGTGGCGATGGCGCCAAAAACGATGAATATGATACTAACAACTTTTAAGAGACCTTTTCCGGGTGCGTTCATAATGAACCTCCTATAATATAATATATATAAGCATTCTATTCCTTAGATATATATATGTCAATCGATTCAACTTATTACCTCAATATTCTTAATCAAAACGTATCAATTGTAATATAAAAGGGCCGCAATTGCAGCCCTAAGCGATAGATATTACGAATTAATGGCTTTGCCCATGAATATGACAGCCAGCACGCCGGGACCTGTGTGGCATCCGATAACGGGACCTACATCCTGTATGAGAACATCTTTAAACGAAACGTTTTCTTTTACAAGTTCCTTCATCTTCAATGCCGCTTCCATGTTATCAGCATGCAGCAAGAAAGCCGTCTGTTCTTCGGGTTTCTCCACGTTTTCCTGTATCACATTAAGGAAGAACTTCAGAATTTTCTTTGATCCCTTCACCTTGTCTGCCGCCACAATCTTTCCTTCATGGTTGAGCTTGAGTATCGGCTTGACATCGAGAATGGTGCCGATAGCTGCCGCCGCGCCCGAAAGACGACCGCCTTTTTTAAGGTAGTTCAAATCATCAACAGAGAACCACGCATGTGAGCGCTGACGGTTTTCTATCACCCAGTCTCTGATTTCCTCAAGAGACTTGCCCTCTTCTTTAAGCCTTTGAGCATGCATCACAAGCTGCCCGGCTCCCATGGATATGCGCAGCGTGTCCACAAGCTCTATGCGGGCATCCGGCATCTCCTCAAGCACCATATTCTTCGCCATCTGCGTCAGGTCGTAATGTCCCGAAAGAGCTGAGGAAAACGAGAGGTAAAGCACTTCTTTGCCTTCTTTGACGATATCACGGAAAAATTCTGCGATGTCCGCAGGCGACCGTGTGGACGTAATGGCGTCGGCACCGTTTCTCAGTTCGTCATAAAAACCGACAAAATCCGTGTTTCTGCCGAGGTCAAAAAGCCTCTCTTCTCCATCCACCGTGTATGGCATCAAAAATACCGGTATGTTATATTGGTCGGCAAATGTGTAGGGTATCTCTGTGTCCGAATCGGTGGCAATGATAAAATCGCGCATCTGATTCCTCCTATAATATATATGTATAATAGCCCGCAGCACAAAACCGCGCTGCTTATTGCTCCGAAGATCAAAAATATCAAAGTTGGAGCACTGTATGACAACATCTTACCATTCGTCCGCTTTTTTTACAAGCTGAACAAAGAACTCAACGCCCTCCCGAAGTGAATCGATGTGCAACCGTTCGTTTGCGGCATGTATTGTATCCAGATCGTCCGCCATCGAACGAAACGGCTGAAATCGGTAAATTCCATCGGCCACAGCCGCGTATCGGCGCGAGTCCGTCGCTCCCACCATGAGGTATGGTGATACCACATATCCGGGAAACATCGACATAATCGTCTCTCTGATGATGCTATACGCTTCGGTGTCCGTGCCGGATACGCCCGATGGTTCATAAGCCTGCATGATCTCAAGCTTAATATCGTCACCCACCGTTTTTTTGATATGCGCCAGCAGGCGCTCCACCGTATCGTCCGGCGAAATGCGGAAGTTCACCACCGCCTCGGCCCGCTCCGCCAGGGTATTGGGTGCGCTTGAGCCTTGTAGCATCGTAGGCGCTGCCGTGGTGCGCACCATCGCTGAGCCTGTGCTGCCCGTGCCGAGGCCTTTGAGCAGCAATGGCTTTGTAATAAACAGATTGGAGGCGATCACGTTCAGCGGGAACTTCATGTAGCCGCCTACCGCATCCAGCATATCTTTTAACGGCTTGTTCAGCGTGGGTTTCATGTGGTGCTTTTCCAACGCCACAATTGCCTTTGCGAGTGCACCGACCGCCGTCTGCTTGGGTGGCCTTGAGGCATGACCTCCTGCGGATTCGGCAATTAGCTTAATGTCTGCGTAACCCTTTTCGCATATGCCAACCGCGGCCACCATGGCATCCACGTTCATGACCTTGCCGTCCATCACCACGCCGCCTTCATCAATCACAAAATCGAGATGGACACCCTTTTCGGTGAGCCTGTCGACAATTTTCTGTGCACCCAGCGTGCCCATGGCTTCCTCGTCGTGACCAAGCGCAATGTAAATATCCCGTTTGGGCACATACCCTTCACCGATGAGATATTCGACACTTTCAAGCACAGCCGCGAGCTGTCCCTTCATATCAATCGCGCCGCGACCCCATACATACCCATCCGCGATGGCGCCTGAAAACGCCTCATGCGTCCATTTGTCCGCCGTGCGCTTATCCACAGGCACCACGTCCATATGCGCCATCATCAAAAAGGGCTTTTTATCCGAACCGGCGCCCGTCCATTTATAAAGCAGGCTGTATGAGTTCACAACCTCTTTTTCCAGCGCTTTGTGAATCAGCGGATACGTCTTCTCGAGATACGCGTGCAGCCCCAAAAATGCGTCCTTGTCAAAGCCATTCATTGTCGGAGATGTGACCGTCTTGTACTGAATCATGCCGGACAGGTTCTTCGCGAGCTTGTCTTTATCAAGGTCAAGCGGCTCCGGTTTTTGCGCGACAGTTTTTTGAGGCTTTTTCCTCATTGTATTGACTGCCAGCACAATGACCAGCAGCAAAAGCAATACCAATATGATGTATACAGCTATCATGTCTTCACTTCCTAAATCATGTTCTTTTGATTGCTCCGACAAGTTAAATATATAAAGGTTGGAGCAATGTACTCCGACTGGACAAACATTTTATATTACACTTAATTGATATGTTTGTCCGTCTTCGTGATAAACATCCATCTTGCAATCAGCACCGCCAATACCGACATCACGGGAATCAGTATGCCGGAAATTGCGTAAGTGGCGGGGATGAGCAAAAAGATGAGTATCATCAGCAGCGTGGGGACAATCGCGATTTTCCAGCTCTTGGAGAGGAACACCACGCCCAGCGCACCGAACAGCGCGGGGATCACGTAGCCTGTGGACAAGTCAAACACGCTTGATAGCACCGGGTCTGCGTTGATCCAGTTGGTAATGGGTATCACGAAAAGCAGCCCCAATATCAGTATCAGATCGGTCACAATGGTGGACACCGCAACCGCGATAGTGGACAGCACTTCGCCCTCCTCCGTCGTGGCACTCACGCCCGCTTTGCTGAGCGCGACCTGTGCCGCAGGCACCTTCATATTGAGCAGATTGCCCGTCACAAATGCGAGATACGTGCCGCCGCTGCCCAGCATCGGCGAATAGTTGAACACTTCGATGAGCCCGATCGCCCAGTACATCGGGATAATTGCGATCGCGCCTCTTAAAAACGAGTTCCATTCGGGAAGCACATCGTAAATGAGACAAAATATCAGCGGCACAGCTATGATCAGCACCATCGCGGCGGCTGTCCATATCCTGCCGATTCGGTGCGTCATTTCCTTGTATTCGCTTAGCATAAGTCCTTGTTCTTTCTTCATGCTGCACCTCCTAAAACATGCCGTGGTAAACCACGGACAGCGCAATTGCGCCAATCATCGATATAGGCAGCGCAAAGTTCTCGAGCCACTTGGCCTTGGTGAACTTGATAACAAGCCCGAACAGCCCCATCAGCACCGCACCTGTCAGAAGCGTCAGCAGCTGCGCCTCGCCGCCCAGTACGATCTTATCAGCAGCCGTACCCGCAAACGCCGCAATGCCTTTGGCGATATACTGACCGCCCATCACAGCGATGATGCCCATAAACAGCGCATCAATGAGTATCTTCGACCACTTGGGGTTGCGCTCGCCGATCTGCGCCAGCTTGTTCTGATATTTCTTGAGTCCAAAGATGTTGAATAGCGGCCCGCTGATGATACCGATTGTCATCACCCACATGATACCCGCATACACAGAGGCCGTGATGTCTCCCGCAGCTCCGGCCACTGCCCCCGCTGCCACCGTCTCGTACGACATCGATCCGATTACCGACAGGCGGATCCACGAAAACGGCGCGCCGATCGTCGCGGCCAGCGTGATCATCGCGAGAACGATGGGCACAGACGGCACCACCGAGAACGTCGCGCTGGACACAGCAACATCCTTCATGGCTTTATTGGACAAACCAAGCTCGCGGCCGCGTTTCACGGCGCGGACAAGAAAAAAAACGGATTGTGCCAGCACAAAAACAGCGATGACGGCGCCGATGATGTATAAATAGGCACTGTTCATAAACTCCAAAACCATCACTCCTTAAATTGAATTCGCTGAATTGAAAAAAATAATACGAATATAGCGAATATATTATATATGTTTACAACAGGTGTGGCAATTATAACCCCGCTGATAATACTCAAGCGGTAAGACAAGTACATTTCTAAACCCGACTAAACCGTGTTTCCAGTTTGTATTGATGGCTTGTATTTGGCTAAATCCGTATATAAAGAACTTGCATAATTAACTGTTCCTAAAAGATTTAAGTAACTGTTTTTTTCATAGTTGCTTAGAGTATCCTGCTTACCTTCGACTTCATTAAGCAGTCTGACTCCTTCATTATAAACAAATTCTAAATCATCAAAATCCGGATCAATAAAATAATAAAGCATTTCAGATAATAGCTCTTCAACAAATGCCATCTTGCTGTTTGCTTTTTCAATATATGTTTGGAATTCGTCTCTGAAAGAATTCATATCAACAAATGCCCATACATACAAGGCATACATTCTATCTACATCCGCTGTGCCGATTCCCGTCACGTATCCCTGCTGATCTAAAATACTTAATAAATCAGGAAATGACTCTCTAATATTATAGTGATAATCTGAACAACAGTGAGAAAGAATCAAGCACGCGTCCGCAAGTGCTCGTTGATTACCTGTTTGTTTATACTCTTCCACTAGAAAATACCACTCATCTTGATAAAAGTAGAATCCAAATCTATCTAGATCATCAATATATGTTTGGTTATAAATCTGGTCATTTATTTCATCTTCATTTTTCTCATAATATTCGTTACGATCAGTATATTCATCTGAAAAACGCCGTGCATCCTTATCATATCCTAAGCTAACGGCAGAAGTGTACATAAAGTTACAAAAAACTTGCTTTGTAACAAATGTAACATCATCAAGTTTATCAAATTCGTTGTACACTTCCTTTATGAGTTTATATTCGTTCTTCAAACTTTCTGTAATAAGACTTTCTCTTTGTGTGAGCCTTATGTAAAACTCAAGATAATATATCGCCTTATTAGGTGCTTTTTGCGCATATTCCTGCATGATGTCAATGCAATCAGCCGAATTCTTTTCTATTTGCATAAGAGCATAATCAGCGTAGTAAACTCCAATCGCTTCATATCCAAATCCGACCAACTCGATTTCATCATCCGATAGAAGATCGTCCATTTTGGCGAAATACTTCTCTTTTTTACTTTCCATTCTATTTGATTTAATCAGGCAAATACACAAATCAACAAAATCTCTTTCATTTCCTGTATTTTCGTATGCCTCTTCAAAATAGTTGACCGCTTCTTCAACCGATGAAAAGTAATACCCAAGCATAGCCAAAGAATCATTACAATCTCGGATGTCTCTTTTTTCGTCATTTACGGTTGGTGTGGGTGACGGTTCATCAAGTGATTCTAATACCGATTCTTTTTCCGCTGCTTTTTCTGTTCCCACCGCTTCTTCCGTTTGAGTGGGTTCCTCTCTATTATAAGGGCTTAAAAGGTTAAGACCGACCCCGCATCCGTTTACCACCAATATACCAATAGCCATAATTGTAGCTAATAAAAGTGTATAGGTTTTTTTCATTTTTCCTCCAACAAAGACATCCAAGTCATAATCTTTCACTATTTGTTAAATTTTCGACACGTGCATCTATTAACCCTTTTTTATTGGTATCCTTTACCCTTGAATCTAGAGAAGAACAAAAGCAAAGGTGAATACCCTTGCTCTCGTTTTCATAATTCCATTATTATTTACTGTCACTCACCGAGCAACCTCGCCGCCTGAGCCATGTTATCCATGATCGGCACGCCGAACGGACAGCGGCCTTCGCAGCTTCCGCAGGAAATGCAGTCAGCGCCGCTATGCGCGAGGCTGCCGTAATGGGAACGAATGGAGGGCGGTATGTTTTTCTCGTCCAGCTTTGCAATATCCAGATACTTGTTCACAGCGGCTATGTCAATTTCCGACGGACAGGGAAGGCAGTGGTTGCAATAGACGCAATGGCCTTTAAAGTCATTCTTCAGCTCGTTTAAAAACGGCGTGTAATCTTTGTCAGCATCCGCCGCTTCAAAAAACCTGAGGGCCTGTTTAACTTCATCACCTGTTTGGCAGCCCAGCAGCGCACTGCATACAGCCGGACGACTCAGCGCGTATTGGATGCACTGGTTCACCGACATGGGTCTGGAAAACGGCGTATGCTCTGCCGAAATGAGCTTGCCCGCACCCAGCGTTTTCATCACGCTGATGCCCACACCCTTTTGTTCACAAAGCGTGTACAGCGAAGAACGCTCCGGATCAAGCCCGTGAAAGCCCGTGCCGTGCCAGTCATTTTCCAGCGCGTCAAGCGTATAGGTGTCCGAAGGACATAAATCAAAAGCGAGATTGATGCTGAACATCATAAGCTCCGGCAGACCGGTTTGAATCACCTTGGCCGCAGTGACCGGATTGTGAGAGCTAAAGCCGATATGACCAATGTCTCCGTTGCTTTTCAGCTTTTGCGCATAGTCCGCAAGGCCGCCATCGAATACATTGCGATAGTCTTCTTCTGAATCGATAAAGAACAGCATGCCAAAATCGATGTACCCGCCGAATATGCGCAGGCAATCTTCAAAATACCGTTTCACAGTCGGCATATCACGGCTGATATCATACTGCTGGTTGATATCCGTCGAGCCAATGTGGCCTTGAATAAACACATCCTTGCGCCGGTTTCCGAGTGCCTTTGCGATGTTTTCACGAACTTCTTTTCCCGGCATAAAAACATCCATGAGGTTTATTCCGTGTTCAAGCGCTGTTTTTATTGTGTCTTCGATCTGTTTATAAGCCTTGCCGTCCAGATGCTCGCAGCCCAGACCAATGATGCTCGCTTCTTTTCCTGTTTGACCGATATGACGATACTGCATACCATACCTCGCGTAAAATAAATTTCAGTATATGTATATAATACATGGTTTTTCACTGGAAGTCTCTATCAAAATCGTTGAGGTTTGCATTGTGCTTATAATCTTCATAGATTGCTCTGATTTTTTTACTTTCTTTTCTCTTTGTGTGCAGTAATGATCGTGTAGCTATGGGCGTTGATGGTAAAGACAAAATCACCAACATGAACATACCAGTTCTTACTTTTTTGGATTATATGATTTGCGTTTTCGATCTTTTGCTTACTCCACGCAATAACATCTGCAATATCTAATCCCAGATTCTTTTTGATTCGGTCAGCGCCCAATTTTGTTGTATGTATTCTATCGAGATTGATTAATAGATCATTTCCCATTATATTTTCCTCTGTATGTTATGTGTTATTATATGGATACTGTTCAGGTTGAACCTATCATATAACTACTGGCCATTTTGCTCAAACTGCGAAGCGGCTCAAAAAAGTTTTATGAAGTGCTGAAATATGTCGCCTAATGAATTCATAAACGAATGAGTAACCATCGAATAGGCAATGCTTTTGGTTTTCATTATAATAAATCCCAAAACCAACGAGCCAATAGGTATTATAACCCAAAAGTTGATTTCGGTATTGAAATAATAAATATGACCAAGCCAAAACAATAATGCTTGCAGAATACATATCCAACCTTCACTTAGGCCGAGTTGTTGAAAGCCTCCCCACAAAAAACCTCTAAATAACGGTTCTTCCATAACTGCGGCAAAAGACAATTGAAACAGCAAACTGTTTGCTAGCATAGTCAGCGTAAACGGGCTTTCCACTCCTGAAAACCCTCTTAAGTAGGCAAATAGGAGCGTGGTTAAAACAATGCAGGCGATAACAATCAAACAATTTGGTAAAATCGTCTTCTTGTCATTTTTAACACTTAAAATATGCCTTTTGCGAAAAAGGTATATAACAAATACAATTGCCATTGCAATTCTTACGAGAGCCGTAGGGTCATTTGAATTACATATAAAGGATGCGATTGGCGACAAAAGGAATAATATCAATGCCGGAGTCGAAATGCAGTATTGATATAGACTTTTTATGTTTTTGCATATAAAGATTCCTGTGCAAAGATAAGTTCCCAATAAAAACGCAACCATAGACACCGTATTATTTATCAAACCAAATTGGCTCATAAAAAGCAGTGGGTATCTTAATAATAACATAATAATGATAAGGATTATGGATGCTTTGTCCATAAGCAAATGTTTTGTCCGAAGCATAAAATTGACCCTCGTTGAGCCTATCATAAACGACTGCCCATTTTGCTCATACTGTTCGATTAATTGGAATGATATGCTTACACAGCAATGTACCAATATACACCATATTTATTTACCACATCAGCGCAACAAGAACACCAAGGAAGTGATCCTAAAGGGAGAAGCACCTTTCCTCCTTCTGCTAACATGGAATATGCTTTTCTTACTTCATCTTCGTTATCAAAATTAATTCCATAACTCATAGTCGGACGCGACTCTTTTAATGATGAAGTTAGCATAACATTAACAAAGGCATCATTTTGGGACTCGCTTACAGCAAAGACTTCTTGTCCGTCTTTAAGTAAAACCGCATGTATGTAAGTCCCATCTGGAAATTTCTCGTTATATCCCAAAGTCATTCCAAAGCTTCTTTATAGAAATCCACAGCTTCAAGTGTGTTCTTAATGTATAACGTTGCTCCCAGTTTCATATCAAACATCCCTCGTATTTATATAAGTAATATTATGTTCCGAACACCTTCTGATCTGAACATTATTGCTATAATTGCTTATTTCGGTTCTATGTATTAAGAACAAATTAATCCTAAGACACGATACTTAATAGATTATCCAATAAGAATTGCTGGGCTTGCCTGTTATACAAAATGATCGTGTAG
>JAEWQS010000054.1 GCA_023399095.1 Bacillota bacterium | reverse complement strand
CCCGAGAGCGTGCAGACCGCGCGGTCATATACGTCTTCGACAAGTCCAAGACCCTTGAGCACACCGTTAATCGCGCTCTTGTAGCCGTAGCCGTCCGCTTCCTCAAACGCTTGCGTGACACGCTCATATTCGCGTGAAACGCGCTGCCACGCGGTTTCGTCACCTGCGGCATCTTCCATCGCGTGCTCCAGCTCGCGCATGCGCTCCTCAAGCGCGAAGGCATGGCTGAATACAGCCAGCATCGTATCCCAAACGGTGTCCTGCGTACCTTCGGATACTTCCTGCTTTAAATATCCGGCGCCGTCGCCCATGCTGACCGTGCCCGAATCCGCGCTATCCTCACCGCAGATGATGCGCAGCAGCGTGGTTTTACCCGCCCCGTTGGGGCCCACAAGCCCCATGCGCATATCGTCGGTAAGCGTGAGCGATACGCCATTCAGCACTGTATCTGCACCAAAACTTTTAGCGATGTCTTTAAGCGACAAAGCGATCATGTCATACTCCTCCAAAAAACTCAAAGCCCATTATAAAGGATTTGGGCAAAAAAAGAAAGCTGGATTGAATTCTGATAACCATACGAACGAAGGTGCGTTCAAAATGAACTACACCCCTAAAGTTAGACAGTATGATATACTGAGAATAACTATAGGGGTGTATATATGCCAAGAGGTGGGCTTGTTTTATATGAAACTATTGTTGATTCTCTTGCATCTTTTTTAGGGCCTTATTAAAATCCTCTGCGATTCTCTTATCGCTCAGCCACAACACCAAATACACTGCTGCATCAATGATAAACACAGAAACCGCAATAGAGATGGCTTCGGAATAATCTGTAAGAGCTCCTGCGAAATAAAGTATAGAGAGTATGACCACCTCCAAAAGCACAAAATGAATGATGTTTCTCAAGATTTGTTGTCTTAGAGAAAGCTCCTTTTTTGAGTATTTCACCAACAGAGGAATCGTTGCAGCCAGCCCGAAGAGAATCGGAGACCAGTAGGATTCAAATCCAAAATGCACGTCAGGTTTGAACACTGAACCCATTATAGCCATCGCGGCCGTGATGCATGTGACTGATACGAAAAAGCTCATTAGTATATTTTTTAAAAAGAAGGTTTTGAAACTCATTTTAATTCCCCTCCTATGATAATACGTTTAAGTTCGAGCACGTAGCGACGTGATACCACGATTTTTTCGCCGTTCTTCATATGTGCGACAAACCGTCCATTTAATGAAGGGCTTATGCTCTCCAGTTTCATCAGGTTAATTAAAAACGATTTGGAGCAGCGAACGAAATGCTTATCAGAATATGCATTTTCCAGTTCGTACAGGCGGGTTCTGAGTTCATACACCTTTCCTTCAGTATAAGCAAATACTTTCTCGTCGACCGCTTCGAAATAATACACCTCGTTTAAGTTGAATTGGCATATGCTTTCGTCCATCTTTCCTGTCAGTGTCGTGCCTTTTGTAAGAACAAAAGACCTGATTTTTTGTACATCTTGCGTGATTTCGACACAGTCAATGATAACCTTCTCGTTTTGCTTGTCTTTAATTTGCCTGATGAAAACATTCATTGATCAATTTTCCTTTTCAAACTTGGGGGTCTCCCCATCCTTTAAGTAGCAGTTGAAAAACTCAAGTACAATACGATTCGTTTTTTCAATACAGTCTCTCGCATCAACGGTGCCAACACCAAGCATGTTGGCGAGCGTAGGCGAAAAGAGTGGCAGATCTGTGAAGTTTAGATGTCCCGCGTTTTTGATTACCACCTCGTCTGCCACGGAAGCGTTTTTTGTTGCGTTGAAATTTTCATATCGGTCGCCATCCTGTGCCATAGCATTTGTATAATGATCCTCGGCATAGATGTTCAGAAGCGGCAGGGGATATGGCGTATCGTTTATAACCGGCATACCATTTTCAAATCCGATGTCTTCCCCCAGCATTGTCCCGTCCATGACGATCACTGAGTCAATGTCGCTTCTGGTCCTTCCAAGCTGCGCAGAAGATGCGCCGCCCATGGAATGCCCGAAAAGCCCTATCTTTTCCGTGTTAATGTGCGAGAATAGGTCATCCGCTGTCCCTGAATTAACATTTGAAATGATCGTATCCAAAACGAAGTTTTCATCAGCAGTCCGCAAAGCCATCCACTCTTGTGTGGTATTATAAACTTCCTGTTCATGCTCGGCTTCGTTCATATTGGTGATCTCTACCGCCTTGTTCAGAAAATTTTGATCAACCAGCGTGATCTCGCCATTGGTATCCGCAGTATAGAATGCATGGTACGTATGCCCAATGCTCGCCACCACATAACCGTTGGATGCAAGCTCCTTGAATGTTGACATATTGCTGCCAGAGAATCCGAAAGCGCCATGTGAAAAGACCACCAGCGGGTACGTCCCTTGCATATCTTCAGGATACCAGAACTCAACCGTCAAAGATCTATTATCACCCGTATCTGAGAATTTTTCAATCATACTTTCATTCGTCCAAGTATATTTCGCTGTTGCTACCTCGTTACTTCCCGACATTTGCGGCTGCACGTACTGCGGGCAAAGTATTGCCAGAAAAAGCGCAAATGAGATGAGAATACCGTTTCTAATAAATGCCGCTATATTTTTGCCCAATCTATACGGCTTTTCTTCTTTCTTTAGAAGCACGATCAAACCAATTACGGATTGAATAAAGAGTACGGTGAGTATCATATAATAGCGAAATCCCCATTCGAGAATACCTGTTAAGAGCAATACTGTAAGCAGCAATAATTCGCCTATTCTCACAATGCTCTTTTCTTTTCTGTGACTGTTTTTTGAAGCAATTGACCATATTAGAAAGAATGCTTCGACCATTAATAAGATGATTAGTGTCATTGTGCCCATGAATTTTGACCTCCAAATTTATTTTTATTTTTCTTTAATGCAAGTTTAGATTAAGCATTTTTCTAAAGCAAACAAAATTGGATGAGTTGCATTACCCATGGATAAGATGCATAATAGCGTCTTAATAAGCCTTTAAAAATGATTTTTGTTGACAACCTGAATACACATTCCATGCATCTCAGTATGAGTCATTAGACACACAAAGCAGACTCATCTATTTCGGCTACGACAATAACCACCGCAAAAAGGCAAAACCAAAGAACCTGCTACCGCCCCTGGTTGCAAGCCCTATCGACCGTTTAAAATTATCGTGAGGTTAGGTTTATTGATGATGTGAAGGAAACAATGTAAACGGATGAAAGTCGGGAGTGGCGGAAAAGCAAAGCCTCTCGCCCGTGGTCGGGTGATCAAGGGACACTTCGCTTGCAAACAGTGCAAGCGGCGCCTTGATATCGCACGCGCCGTATTTCATATCTCCGTAAACGGACGCGCCGAGTGCCGCGAACTGCGCACGTATCTGGTGAAAGCGTCCGGTTAACAGCTTAACGCGCACAAAATAAAACCCGTCGCGGCTGTCCAAAACGGAATATTCAAGCCCTGCTTTTTTTGCATCCGGTGACGGCGTGTCCGTCACATGCGCGATATGCGTTTGGGTGTCCTTGGTGAGATAGTGCCAAAGCACGCCTTCGCTTTGCGGAAGTGCCCCTGTAAGCACTGCGAGATAAGTCTTTTCGAAAATGCCGCTTTGTATCTGCTTGGATATGCGCGCCGCCGCCTTGGAAGTGCGAGCGAACACCATCACGCCGCTTGTCGGCCTGTCCAGCCGGTGCACAAGACCCAAGTATACGTTACCGGGCTTTTTGTACTTTTTACCGATGTACGCTTTGCACAGAGTGAGCATATCTTCGTCGCCCGATTCGTCAGCCTGAGACGGAACGCCGTATGGCTTTAGCACGACGAGCAGATGGTTGTCCTCGTAAATCACGTTCACGCGTGCCACCTGGCTGTGGTGCCGCACGGCAGATAGATATCCGAGCTTTTTTGTGGCAGCACGAGCGTATCGGATTCGATATGGCCGCTGACGCCAAGGCACATCGCGAGCATGTTTCGCGTGACCACGTCGGAAAGACCTGTCGTGTATGAATTGATAATAAAGAACAGCGGATCGTCGCTTAGCAGTTTGACGCAGTCCTTAATAAGCCCGAACAGCGCGTCTTCTATTTTCCAAACGCCGCTAGCGCTTCTGCCGTAGGACGGCGGATCCATCACGATCGCGTCGTAAACGCTGCCGCGCCGCTGTTCACGCAGCACGAACTTGTGGCAGTCGTCCGCAATGAAGCGTACGCTTGCATCCTCTAAGCCTGAGAGCTTCACGTTATCCTTCGCCCAGTCGTTCATGCTTTTGGCCGCATCCACATGCACCACGGACGCGCCCGCATTAAGCGCCGCGATGGTGGCGCCGCCTGTGTACGCGAACAGATTGAGTAAGCGCACGGGGCGATTCGCCTTGCCGATCCGCTGAGCGATATAATCCCAGTTAAACGATTGTTCAGGGAACACGCCGATGTGCTTAAAGCCCGTCGGCCGCACATAAAACTTAAGGCCGCCGATGGTGACCGTCCACTTATCAGGCACCTTTTTTATAAAACGCCAGCTGCCGCCGCCGCTCTGGCTTCTGTCATATATGGCGTGCGGCTTCCAGAGTGCCGGATCGCTGGGCTCCCATATGACCTGCGGATCGGGCCGCTGCAAAACGATGCCGCCAATGCTTTCCAGCTTGTCGCCGTTGCCCGTATCAAGCACAGTGTAGTCGTCTGTATGATTTGCTATGTACATGATTATCCTCCAGCGCTTATGATACCATTCCGGCGGCTTTTTTAAAAGGGAAATATAGGGGATCAACTGTCCAGAAGTGTTCCTCTTTACGTCATGGAAAATTTACGCTATAATGGGCGGCATAAAGGAGTATCATTTTTATGAAGAGATTTGTATTGGTTATATTGGTCGTGCTCTGCGTGATCGCGGTTCTCGCAGCGTGCGCGCCCTTGCAGGCAAGCGTTGCAGAAGGCGTTGAATATGCCAAGCTGCTTCCCGGCTGGATGATTGTGCTGGGAGCGATCGTGCTTTTCTTTATCGGTTTCGGCATCATTTGGAAGCTGATCCCCGGCTTCATCAAAGTTTTGGCGCTCATAGCACTCGTGGTCATTGTGGCGGGCGTGGCTTATGGCCTATGGCAGATTCCCGCAGTCAGCGATGCCATTGACACGGCTGATAAGTTAAAACAGGAATATTTGATAGACGATGAGGATGCAGGAGAAGTGCCGGATGAATCACCGGACGAATCTCCCGTGATTAACGAGGAGTCTTAAATTCCCCGCACGGATGTGTTGGGAATAAACTCTTGAGCGGCTTCGGCCGCTTTTTTAATTGTGTCCTTACGGTGCGGATCGGGCTGAATGGCAATACTCTCGGTGCGGCGGTATTGCTGAATGAAGTATCTTTGCGCACCTCGAACGCGTCGCGCAATGGCGGCAATGTCGTCGACGGATAAAAACGGCATAAATGTGGTGCGAAATTCATAGTCCACGCCGCTTGCCATGAGCAGCTCGGCGGTTTGCCAGATCGGTGTGTCGTCGAGCTCAAACGTCACCACGCGATGAAGCTCGCCCGGCGGTGCTTTCAGATCCATCGCGACATAATCCACGTCGCCAAGCAGTGACGCAACGATACCGGGCTTTAAACCATTGGTATCCAGCTTAATAAGATAGCCCATGTCACGTACTCGGCGGATAAAATCCGCCAAATCGTATTGCAGCGTGGGCTCCCCGCCCGATATCACCACGCCATCGAGAAACCGACGGCGTTTTTGCAGATAGTCTTCCACAAAGGTGGGGTCAATCAGATTCTCTTTTTTCCAAAGAGAGCGGTTGTGGCAGTACCAACAGTCCATATTGCAGCCGGGCACAAACACGACAGCCGCGATGTGCCCGGGATAATCCAGAAATGAATTTTTTACGAATCCTGCAATTTGCATGGTTTATATGGCCTCGGGAACGACGAATTTGACCCTTTCCTTGAACTCTTCCTTTTTGCCCACATTGAAGTTTTGCACAGGCCGCAAATATCCCACAACACGGCTCCAAACCTCCGTTTGTGCGCCGCAATGGGGGCAGGCAAACTGTTCGCCCGGCAGATAGCCGTGCTCGTCGCAAACGCTGAAAGTGGGTGTGAGCGAAATGTAGGGCATCTTGTAGGTGGAGAATATACGCTGTATGAGCAGCTTGGCTGTTTGCAGATCTTCGATACGCTCACCAAGGTAAAGGTGCTGCACCGTGCCGCCGGTATAGAGCGATTGCAGCTCGTCCTGCAGATCGACCATCTCGATGATGTCATCGGTGTAACCAACGGGCAGCTGCGTGGAGTTCGTGTAATACGGCACATCCTTGCCCGAAGTGATGATATCGAGATAGCGTTCCTTATCGAGCTTGGCGAGGCGGTAGCTGGTGCCTTCAGCGGGTGTGGCTTCAAGATTATACGAATGGCCGGTCTCCGTTTGGAAATCCTGCATGAGCGCACGCAAAAACTCCATCACGCGAATCGCAAACGCGTTGCCCTCGGGTGTTTCAATGCCCTTGCCCATGAAATTTAACAGCGCTTCGTGCATGCCGATGATGCCGATGGTGTTGAAATGGTTGAACCAGTATTGACCAAAGCGTTTTTTGACGTCTTTCAGATAGACCGCCGAATACGGATAAAGACCGTTTTCTGTCTGCTGCTCGATGATCTTACGCTTGATTTCGAGAGACGTTTTACCGACTGTTGCGATTGTTTTGAGACGCGAAAAAAACTCGTCCTCACTCTGAGACAAATAACCGATCCGCGGCAGGTTGATCGAAAACACACCGATGGAGCCTGTTAACGGGTTGGAGCCGAACAGACCGCCGCCGCGTTTTCTCAGCTCTTTCACATCGAGCCGCAGACGGCAGCACATCGAGACCGCATCCTCGGGGGAGAGGTCGGAGTTAACATAGTTCGCAAAGTAGGGAATGCCGTATTTGCAGGTGATCTCCATGAATTTATCCACCACAGGCGTGTTCCAGTCAAAATCCTTGGTGATGTTGATCGTGGGAATCGGGAATGTGAACACACGACCCTTGGAATCGCCTTCAAGCATCACTTCGCAGAACGCAAGGTTAAATATGTCCATCTCATCCTGATAATCGCCGTATGTGGAGTCGATATGCTTGCCGCCGATGATCACAGGGTGATCCTTTAAGGTGCTGGGTACCTTGATGTCAAACGTTAAATTGGAGAACGGGCACTGAAACCCGACCCGGGTCGGCACGTTGATATTGAAAATGAACTCCTGCAAGCACTGCTTGATTTGTTCAAACGTCATGTTGTCCTGCCGAATAAACGGGGCACAATATGTATCGAAACTGGACCAGGCCTGAGCACCGGCCGTTTCACCCTGCGTGGTAAATGTGGAATTAACAACCTGCCCTAAGAAAGAACGCAAATGCTTTGCGGGCTTGCTTTCCACCTTTCCGGGTATGCCGCCAAAGCCCTGCATCAACAACTGGCGAAGATCCCAGCCTGCGCAATACGGGCCGAAAAAGCCAAGATCGTGGATGTGACAGTCGCCGCTTAAGTGAGCTTCACGCACCTCTGTGGGATAGATTTCATGCAGCCAGTATTTCTTAGTGAACGCTTCGCGGATATAGTTGTTAAGGCCGTTGACGCTTCTTTGTGTGTTGGCGTTTTCGCGCGTGTTCCAGTCGGAGTCCGAAAGGTAGCTCGAAAACATGTCGATGGTGGCGCCAATCAGCGCGTTGGCCTCTCGCGCGCCCTTGCGCTTTTCACGGTAAAGAATGTACGCCTTGGCCGTTTTTGCGTGGCCGTTTTTGATGAGCACGCGCTCAACGATATCCTGAATATCTTCCACGCCCGGGGTACGGTCACCAAATGTGATGCGCGCGATATCCACAACCTGTTCGGTCAGCTGCTCGGCTTTTGCGATATCGTCTCCGCCGACGGCTTTGGCCGCTTTAAATATCGCTTCGGTGATTTTTTTTGGCTGAAAGATTTCTTTTAATCCGCTTCGTTTGAGTAATACTGTAAACATACTTGCCCCCCGTTTTTTCTTTTGGTTTGATTTAGTGATTTGATATTTGATTCCCTGTGGGAAACTTTTAGCCAACCTATATTATTACGGAGACGGACAAACATATCAGTTAAATAGAATGAAAATGTTTGTCCAACCTTAGTCCATTGCTCCAACCTTGATATTTTTGATCGTCGGAGAAATAAGATAGCAAAACCATAACGTCAAATTGTAGTGTACACACATTATAATAAACACAATATATAGGTGTCAAACACAAATAAGGTGATTTTATAGGAACATTTTGAGATAAAATGCCTAAGGTTGCGTCATGTTCAAATAAACGTAATATTACGGGTATCACGCTCTAAAAAATGATAAAATTTAATTTATAATAATTATTCGATATAGTGGCGGATACGAAGCTTCGCACCGACGTCCTGAGCGATTTTTTCGCACTTTGCGGTTTCTTCCTCGCCGATTAAATCCACAACAGACAATATTGTTTCGATGCCCTGCTTAAGGCAGCTCCTGGCAAAATCCAGCATGTGATCGAAGCCTTCTTCGCCGTATATGCTTTTGCAAATGGCATCATATTTGACTGCGTCAGACGCGTTTAAGCTAATAGATACGGTATCCACAAGCCCTTTAAGCTCCGGCGCAATATCGCGCCCCGCGTACGCGCTGCCCTGGCCATTGGTATTGAGCCGAACATGACTGCCGCGGCTTTTTAAATATTTTGCGACTTCAAGCAGCGCCTCAATGCGCATTGTGGGCTCGCCAAGACCGCAGAAAACCGCTTCGCTTACGTCGGCTTCCTTTTCTAACGCGTCGATAATCTCGTTTGCTTCGGGGTCTTTTTTAAGCCGCAGATGATAGCCGTCCACGCCGTCGTAGGTTTCCCGCAGACAAAATGTGCAGTTGTTCGTGCATTTGTTGGTGAGATTAATGTATATGGCACCGCCGATGCGGTATATAAGGGTATCGCTCATTATATTTTATATAGTCCTTTTGCATTTTCTATGTTAATGGCGCACATGTCTTCAAACGGCACGCCCTTGATATCCGCGAGTTTTTGCAGCACATAGCGCACGTTTGATGGATCGTTGCGCCGTCCGCGTACCGGCTCGGGGGAGAGATACGGACAGTCGGTTTCGGCCATAAGCCGATTAAGCGGCACCACCTGCGCGGCTTCCACCGTTTTGCGAGCGTTTTTGAACGTGACTGAGCCAGTAAATGAGACGCAAAGCCCCATGTCCACGAGTATCTCCGCGGTTTCCGCGCTGCCCGAAAAGCAGTGCATCACGCCCTTTAGCCCCGGATGCTCGCGCAGTATCGCCAGCGTATCCTGCGTGGCCTCGCGCATATGGATGACGACAGGCAGGCCAAGGCGCATGGCAAGCGCCAGCTGCTCGGAAAACACGCGCTGCTGTGCATCCCGCGGTGACAAATCGTAGTGGTAGTCAAGCCCGACTTCACCCATGGCTACGGCCTTGGGCTGAGCCGCCAAGGCTTCCAGCTGTGAGATATAATCGCCGGATACATCCTTGGCCTCATGCGGGTGCACGCCAATCGCCGCATAGATATAATTGACGTCTGCAGCAAGGTTTACGGCTGCGCGGCTGTCCTGCACTGTTGTGCCCACTTCGATCATGCCTTCCATCCCAAGGGAGGGGAGTGTCTCTATCAGAGACGCCCTGTCTTCGTCGAATCTCTCGTCTAACAAGTGCGCGTGCGTATCGAAAAGACGCATTATGATATGTCTGCGCCGCTCGGCAGGATGCCGTCAATCGTGACGAGCTTTAAGTCACCGTCAGACTCCGCTGCTAGCAGCATCCCCTGTGATTCCACGCCAAACAGCTTTGCGGGCTTTAAGTTAGACACGACGACAACGGTTTTGCCAACCATCTGATCCGGGGTATACCATTTGCGTATGCCCGAGACGATCTGCCTTGTTTCGCTGCCGACCTCTACCTGCATTTTGATGAGCTTATCGCTGCCCTCTATGGCTTCCGCTTGTTTCACGAGGCCGAGCTTAAGCTGTACCTTTTTGAAATCGTCATAGGTGATGACGCCTGCGGGTGCTTCTTCCTTCTTGTCCTTGGCGGGCAGCTTCTTTTGCTTTTGCAGCGTCCGGTTGTCCGCGATTTCCTCCAACGCGTCGAGCTCCTTATTGATGTCGATGCGAGGGAACAGCGGTGCGGTTTGCGTCACATTAAGGCCGCAAACACCCTTGCCGAACGCCGCGATGCTTTCCCAAGAGATGAGCGCGTCGTCGTTCACGCCGAGAATGTCCTGTATGCGCTTCGCTGTGTCCGTGAGGAACGGAATCAACAGCACCGAGATGATGCGCAAGCCTTCCGCGAGATGAATCATCACGCTTGCGAGCTTTTTCTTATTCGCCTCGTCCTTAGCGAGTATCCAAGGCGCGGTCAAGTCGATGTACTTGTTGAGCACGCCGATGTAGCTCCAGATATCGATGAGCGCCTCGGGCAGCCGCAGTGCGTCCATGTGCTTTTCAACAAGCGTGTGCAGCTCTGTTCCCTGTGCTTCGATGTTTGCGTCGAACTCCGTGGCTTCGTATTCGGACGGAATAACGCCGTCAAAGTATTTCACGATCATCGCTGCAGTGCGAGATACGAGGTTGCCAAGATCGTTGGCAAGGTCGCTGTTGGTGCGTGTTAACAGCGCTTCGCTCGAATAAAGACCGTCTGAACCGAATGGCACTTCGCGCAGCAGGAAGTAACGCACGGCATCCACGCCGTAGCGATCAATCAGCTTCACGGGATCCACCACGTTGCCTTTAGATTTGCTCATCTTACCGCCCTCCAGCATGAGCCAGCCGTGGCCGAACACCTGCTTCGGGATGGGCAGATCCAGCGCCATCAGCAGAATGGGCCATATGATCGTATGAAACCGCGTGATCTCCTTGCCGACAAGATGCACATCCGCAGGCCAGTAATTTTTAAATTTCGAGTCGTCCTCAGAAAGGTAGCCCAGCGCCGAGATATAGTTTGAAAGCGCATCGATCCAGACATACACCACATGATTCGTGTCGAAATCGACCGGGATGCCCCATTTGAACGATGTGCGCGATACACAAAGGTCGTCAAGACCCGGCAGCAAAAAGTTGTTGAGCATCTCGTTGCAGCAGTGCTGCGGCTGTATAAACTCTGGGTGATCCTTGATGTGCTGTATCAATTTGTCCGCGTATTTGCTCATTTTGAAAAAGTACGCTTCTTCTTTCGTCAGCTCAACGGGACGTCCGCAATCCGGACATTTGCCGTCCACAAGCTGCCGCTCCAGCCAGTACGCTTCGCACGGTGTGCAATACCAGCCCTCGTAGTGGCCCTTGTAGATATCGCCCTGATCATAGAGCTTCTTGAAAATCTTCTGTACTGTGACAATGTGCCGCTCATCCGTGGTGCGGATAAAATCGTCGTGGGATATATCCATCAGCTTCCAGAGCTTGCGTATGCTGTCCACGATGCTGTCCACATATTCCTTGGGTTCCATACCGGCGTTCTTCGCCACACGCTCGATTTTCTGGCCGTGCTCATCCGTTCCTGTCAGGAACATAACGTCGTAGCCGGTTTGGCGTTTGAAGCGCGCAAGCGCGTCTGCCGCGACGGTGGTATAGGAATGCCCGATATGCAGCTTGTCGCTCGGGTAGTAGATAGGCGTCGTGATGTAATACTTTTTCATAAAGCTCTCCTGCGTTTTATCATCTTTTTTCTATTTATTAAGGATAGTTTTTGGCATGTGTTTTGTCAAGTGAAGACGCTGTCAAACTTCGTGTGGAGGCGGTTGTAATTTTTTATATGTGTGAAGTCTTTTGATTCCTTTTGCCATCGGATCGTAGTAGAATATGACAAAGCTCAATGGGAGGTTACACAAATTGAAAATCATAGACGTAAACACATGGGATAGAGCCACACACTATCATTTCTTCAAGCGTATGGACTATCCCCAATACTTGATATGTGCCAATGTGGATATCACGAACTTCTTAGCCAAGACCAAAGAAAAGCAACTTCCTTTCTACTTTGCGATGGTTTTCGCCGCGACTTATGCGATAAACCGAACCGAAGCGTTCAAATATCGTATTCAGGGCGACAACGTTGTGCTCCACGATGTCATTCATCCTTCTTTCACGGATATGTCGAAAGGCTCCGAGCTTTTCAAAATGGTGACGGTGAATATGGAAAATGACATTGAGACCTTCGTTGCTGCCGCAAGTGTAAAATCTGAAAAGCAGCATGATTATTTTGTCATACAAGATGTTGAGGGGCGGGATGATTTGATTTACGTCACATGTATTCCATGGGTTTCATTCACGAATCTTTCTCATACCGTCTCTTTCAACAAAGACGATTCTGTGCCAAGGATCGCGTTGGGGAAGTATTTCGAGGACGACGGAAAAATACTGCTGCCGTTTTCGGTGCAGGCGCATCACTCATTTGTGGACGGCATTCATATGGGTAAATACTACGACTGTCTGCAAAAGTATCTTGATGAGTTTAAGTAAATCCAATGAAATCCTTGAAATGCCGAAAAAACAGAGAAAATGTAATCTTATCAAATAATGTCACATGAATGCTGACGCGTGTGGTATAATAACTACATCCACCAAAAGAGTCGAAAGCAGGTTGACTTATGAAGAAAGCATTTTTTGTGGTTTTGTTAATAATGCTGGCTGCCTTGCTGATCGGATGCATCGATACCAATGTTGTGGAAGCTGTGGAGCTTACAGCCAAGGAGGAGCTGCTCGTCTTTGCGATCAGTGATCAGACGTCGGTGTTCGAATACCGTCTGGATGGCGAAACGTACGGATTGTTGTCGCTGTGGGCGCAGCGGTATGAATACGGCGAGCTCAAAGAGACGATCGACTTAAGACCCGCGTGCGAGGTAAGCAAGGGCGGCAACATCGTGTTGTCCATATTCAGGGAGGTCGAAAATGTGTCTCCCGAGATGCTCAATGTTTTCATTCTGCAAGACGGCGTGATTTCGTCTCAATTCAACGCTTTGCCGGATATCGCGGACATCACTGCGCAGGGGCGCGCAATACAGACGTCTCAACTGGTCGAGATCCCCGAATCGGGAAACGTGGTGCTTACTGTGATACATACGCCGGGCGAAGATGGTGTTTGCCCGCTTTCGGAAAGCTTTCTGACTGATTATAAGAGCCATACAGATGAAATATCGGCTTATGGGAGTGCCTATATTGTGGGTTGTACATTCTCCATCAAAGCGCCGGAAGGCCTTTTGGACTAACCATTTAAAAATGTCTTAAACGTTTTCGTCTATCTCCAAGGAATTCTGGATATATCTGTCGAATAAGATGAATATCGCCGTTTTAAACGGCTATATTTTTATGCTGGGAAGACTGAAAGGAACATGATATGTTTAAAAACGCGGAAGGAAAGGTCAGGTCAGGCTGGAAAATTGCCGCGGCTCTCGGTTCTTTTTTTGTTATATTAATGATTGTCGAGACTATCTTCGCGATGGTGCTTATGTTCACCGTTGTGGGATCGGCAGATTCCATCACATCGCTTTATGACAACCTCTTAGAGCAGATGATGGGGTGGTCGTGGCTGATGAGCATATTGCAGACTCTCATCATGACTGCTGTAGCGGTGTTTACATGGAAGGTGATATTCAAGCGTAACCTATCCGGCATGGGGCTGCCGCGCATCAGCAAGCACGCAAAAGAGCTTGGCGTCGGGCTGCTGTTTGGTGCCGTGGCCATGACGCTCATATTTGCCCTGCTGCTCGCAACGGGCCTAATAAAAGTTGACTCCTGGGTGCTTAAGCCATCGGCGGATACCTTTCTTTATGTGCTCATATTTATTCTTGTGGGCATTGCTGAGGAAACGTTCTCTCGCGGGTATTGTATGTCGGTACTGCGGCAGACACGCAGCGTGGCATTGGTTCTCATTGTTCCGGCAGTGATATTTTCGCTGATGCATATATCCAACCCCGGCTATAGCTTGATGGCGTTTATCAACATTGCCATTGCGGGCCTGCTGTTTGCTTATATGTTTATTAAGTCGGGCAACATCTGGATGCCCATCGGATTTCACATCACATGGAACTATTTTCAAGGGTGTGTTTTCGGGCTCAGCACAAGCGGCCTTGGTATCGAGGGCTTAATAAAAAGTGAGTATACAAGATACAGCTTGCTTGGCGGCGGGGCGTTTGGGCCCGAGGAAGGCATTTTGACAACCGCAGTGCTGGCGCTTGGCTTTCTGTTTGTGAAATGGTATTACCGTAAATCCACGATGGATTTTCTGGCGATGGAGCCACAGGACATAAATAATGCTAAGGACGTGATACAGAGCAAAGAAGATTAGACGGAATCATTAGATACATATTAAAAAACATAAAACATAAAAACATATAGCATTCATACATTAATTTTTTATTTATTATTTTATTTTTCAGGGGGGACTTTAATGACTGAGCAACAATTGATTGCAGCCATTAGGGAGGACTATGACAATTCTATGCTCCGGTTGCAGCTGGCCAACTGGTACGAGCAAAACGGACAGGCCAACCGCGCGGAATTTATTCGCGCGTGTGTGGTCGCCAAACGTTATCCGTTCAACAGTCCGGAGTATGAGCAGGCCACTGTGAAAAGGCGCGATGCTTGGATGCGCTGTAAGCCAAGGTTTTGGGACGAAATGAGCGCGGGTCTTATGATGAGCCTGTTTTGGGATATTGGCATGTATACGGTATCGTTTGCAGATGGCGTAGGAACACAGTCATGTTCGCCAAAGGCGATGAAGAAGGTGGGCAAGCAAAAGTGGCTGGGCACAGCTTACGAGCAGGGCTGGCTTTTGCGCATGGATATGCGCTTCGATGACGGCACACTTGGCAAGCGTGTGGCAAAATGGAAGCCGCCGGTCAGTGAGATACCTCTTTGGGTGAAGCCCGCGCCGCACATTAATGACGATGGCTTGCGGACGATTTTTAAACTTTCACAGCTTTGCGGCATTTCGTTTTTCAGTAACACACTGGAAAAAACGTCGGCAGTGTTAATGCTTGGCGAGGTGAAGCGGCTAAGGCGTCTTAAAATGGATATCCGCTTTTTGAGCCAGGAACGGTGGTCGGCGCTGATGGAGCAAATACTCAAGCTCGATAACCTTTATGAGCTCATGCTGGAAGCGGAGTGGAATGAGGAGTTTGGCCTTCGCCCCACTGACGAGGATGTGTTGCGTCTGGGCGCATTGAAAAGTCTGAAGAAGCTGGATCTTGTAAAAGCGACTGTGGTCACCGACGCGGCGATTGAGCAGCTTAAGGCACTCAGGCCGGATCTTCGCATCACACGCACAACATAGAGAAAATGCCGGGGGGCGAGCTGCTCCCCGTTATTGTTTTGTGCAAAAGGGCACGAAATCTTTGACGTGCGCAGGAAAGGGCAGGCAATGGATTATCAAATCGTCTCGCGCGGCGAGTTCGCTATCTGCGGCTACGCTGTGGAAACCACGCTTACTAACAACGATGCGGATATCGCAGGATTGTACAGTGACGTTTTAGGCACGGAGAAAGAAAAAACGCTGCTTTCGCTTTCCGGCGTGCAGCCGGGTTACTATGGCTTGGAATGGTACACGCAAGGTCACAACAGTTTTTTCTATTTACTCGGCAAAGCAATCGGTTCGAATAACGATGTACCGGCGGATGCAGTGCTTAAAGTGATTCCGTCGGCTGAATATGCTGTTGTCAAAATAGCAGCAGGCACGAGTCTTATAGACGCATGGACAGAATTCTTTTATACAGCAATTCCCTCGCGTGGGTTAGCACCCGATGAATCACACGGATTTTATTTCGAATACTATCCGCAAACGACGGACGGAGACTGTGAGCTTTGGGTGCCTGTGGTTAAAATCGCATAGCAGTGAATTGAGGGACAACCTTGCTATGCTGAGCGGATTTATACAATAATCTTTTTCTTTCCAAAGTATTGGGTCAGTATCAAAATTAAAGAGGTGCAGGCCAAGATGCCGTCCATAATGCCGGCAGGAAGCATGAATATCATGAGTGCCATAGTCACAACACAATTAATAATTGATAAAACGAGCCCCCACATTCTGTTCTTGAGCAATCCGATTGCGCCGATAACTCTGACTATGCCATAAATGCCGCCCATAGCCATCATTAAGTATAGATTCTCCTGCAAGTATGGTACGATAAAGGAGAAATACTGCATATAATCCATGCCGTTGCCTTGGAATGCCATCAACAGAATTAACGCTATACAGCCCCCTAATTCCATAAAGCCACCATGGATAATCATTAATACCGCTGCAATTTTTTATTTTCTCATTTTTGTTACCTTCCCTTATGCAGCAGCTGTTTCTTCCAGCCGCGAATATGGCTGAAGCCATACTTCATAACCAACAGACCGACGACATATCCGGCCACGCTGATGCCCAGCAATAAGCCTTTGAGAAAATCCGGAATCTGCACAAAGTGACCCATGCCAAAGTACAGTAAGTTTCCGATAGCGCCGATCATCATCGGCCAGTTTCCTTTGAGGTTTTCACGGTTCACGATACGTCCTCCTAGAACTTATTGTGGTAGTAGATTTTCAGCGCGCACCGGGCGATCAATAAAAACAGCGCACAGCCTGCTAACGAGAAGAATACGATCTCGTTAAAATAACCCGCCACGATGCCTCCAATCAGTATAGCGACTGTGCAAACGTACATCGCATTGCCGCCGATCTTCATCATAATCAGCTTGTGGCGTTCGTCGTTTTCGGTATAATAGGCGGCCTTTAGCTTCTCATCATTGTTCAAAAGCCATATATATCGGCCAATCAGAAAACCGAATACGATGCAAACCGAGAACAGTATGCCCGTCTGGAAGCCGCGAAGAAACTCAGAAAATTCATTTGCGCCGATCACGCCGAACGTGCCCGACTCATTCAATGTCAGCAGCGTGATCAACGCAGCTATACTCGCGCTTAACACCATAATTCTCACTTTCAGTGACTTTTTATATTGTTCCATGCTATATATCCTCCACATCGGAAAAATCAAAAACATCTTCAATGCGCAGATGAAAATATCGTGCGATTTTATAGGCCAACACCAATGACGCCGTATATTTGCCGCACTCGATCGAGGTGATCGTCTGGCGCGTGGTGCCGACGGCCAGTGCCAGCTCCTCCTGAGACAGCTTGTTTTTCTTTCGCAGCTCTCTGATTTTTGTGTTCATTTATCGAATCTCCTTTGCAAAGCAGCCTTTGCAAAATAAGCATAGTCAACTTTGCGGAAAATGTCAAGTGAACTTTGCAAAAAAATCATACATGGGATACGAAAACGGATACATTATACGTATAACCGAAGGTTAAGCCATATTTAAGTTAATGGCCAATTTGCTCAAAACCTGACAGAAAAAAAGAAGTTGTGGGTCTTATATTTTGAAAGCCAGTTACATCACCTGTGATTTCTTTCGTAGTTTTAGTGTTAAGTTCCGTTGTTCTGCCATACTCTGAAATAGCTGAGCAGCTGTAGCTGCCTTGTCTTTTAAAGGTTGATTGGTCTGTGTTCGGCTCAGAATTTGCTCCATAACATGCCTAACATCCTGTATCTCCAATAAATTAACTGCAAGACAGAAAAGACCTTTGCGTCGCCCATCATCGTAATTTGCCAGCAGCGTTTCAAGTATGGAGATTTTCTCATTAAGTTCATTTCTGTAAGCGTCTATTCCCAAGACTTTTGCTTTCTCCATATCACAGAGTTGTTTAAAATGTGTGATAAATGAATCGGATTGGTCGGCACCATCATACTTTTTGCAGGGATATTCATCACATTGATAGCAGTATTCAAGTCCTTTGCGTTGACTGCAAGATAATACTCCACATGTAGGATGTTTTGTCAAAAATCCTTCACCTGAACAGCCGGGGCATTTAGATGTGCCATCCATTTGATAACGAGGACATAACCCGCAGTTTAATCCACATGCTGAAAACAAAGGGTATTCTCGCTGTTTATACTCCATAACCATTCCTCTTTCTGTATCAAGCACGAATAAATAAGTTAAAAAATGCAAGCTGTATCGTGACAGCTATGCTCACCTAACCCGGTCATACATCGGGTGCCCCGCTTTGAACTGCACCAAATCCCACAGGTTTCCGTACAGATCCTTAAACACAGCGACTGTGCCATAGTCCTGCTCTTTGGGCGGACGAACGAATTCTATGCCAATGCACAGCATCTCGTTATAATCCCGCCAGAAGTCGGCAGTCCCCAAAAACAAAAAAATACGGCCGCCGGTCTGATTGCCCACAAAGGGTTCCTGTT
>JAEWQS010000018.1 GCA_023399095.1 Bacillota bacterium | reverse complement strand
CTCAAAATTTCCTTTATAAAACACACCCCAGTTATTGTAAATTCAAGGCAATAGGCTTGTTTGGTTGTTTACATGGGTTTCAGGTTCTGGTTTAAGCGTAATACAATCTTCTCAAGACGTTTCCGTCTTGTTTCTTCCGATTTTGCGTCAAGATATAATCCTGCATAGCTTTTTTTGACCGATGGCGACATTGCCATAAAGTTTGAAAAGGCAGGTTCATTACCCTTAAGCTTGTCTATGAGTATGTCGATTTCGGCGTCAGATATTTTTGCAGGTGCCGGTGCATCCCACATGCCGTTTCTTTTGGCGTCTTCTATTTTGGCGTAACCGAATTGCGTCATAAGGCCTTGATTGATAAGGTCGTTTGCAATGGCCTTGTTCTTCTCAGACCATTTGCTCTTTTTGCACCGCATAGAAAAATATTTTATATATGTTTTTTCATCTATACTTTGCATTTGACCATCAATCCAGCCAAAACACAGCGCTTCTTCAAGAGCTTCATTGGCTTTTATGGTCTTTGGCCCTCCAGCTTTACCGAACACAAGCCAAACGCCTTTGCTGTTAAGGCAATTTTCTTGCAGCCATTGCCTGAAATCATCCCTTGATTCAAATTTCAACTGTTCTGACATATCTATATCCTCTCATATATCCATGAGGTTTTAGAATACCCTTTGCCTAAAATCAATTGTCCATCGTATATTGCGTTCCGCATTCCTTGCATTGTACGAGAATGGTATTCATATAATCATTGATCCATTTTACTTTGAAATCCGCGCAGCCGCAATTGCTGCATTTGCTGGTCAGGGTAAAAAAGCCGCCATCCTTCTTTAGCCCAACACCACCTCTAATTGCATCCAATTCACTGTCGTTTATGGTGAGCTTCTCAATATCTTTTTCAGCCATTTTCACATACCCCCTTCATTGTTTTGTATATATAAGATTTATCAAGTATAATGTAACATATTTGACCATTATCCTCAACTAATAACCATATGCGCGCAGCCACGGACAGACCAAATTTATTATTTCATTCTAAACACAGTGAAGAATCTGTCTGCTAAGTAGAACACATAATAGATTTTCAGTCGCTTTATGAGTTCACTACTCAGTGGAATGAATGGCAGTGTATATTTGCATGATCTGATCGTTTGTCTTCATCCGCACTGGACATAGAGTTCCGTGATATAAAAAACGCACCGCCGGGCAGTGCGTCGCATTCGTCATATGTTGGTTAGGCCATATTCACAATTACAAATTGCCGCTTCAGCGGCGTCATATTATTGTATGTCAAACTCGACAGCTGCAGCCGTACTGTTACCGTCCGCAAAAAATGTTTTGACGATTCGATAGTGGTCTGGGTTCAGATTCTCATAAAAGAATTTCAGTGAGAACTCCTTTTCTTCACTCTCGTTTGGCGGCAGTATATAACCGATATCCTCCCAAGCGGCAGCTTCCTTCACGGGCACAACGTACCAGCCTCCCTCGCTCTCGATTTCCAGCCGCGGCTCTTCTCCAAACACGAACTCAATATCCGTATTATTGGTGTATTCAATCACCACCGTATCGGTCTCTGTGGTCACCGTTTCGTCGGCGATGCGCATCACAACGCCCGCATCAGCCAGTTCACCATGTTCAGAAAGGGCAAGACTGTCGATATCAGGGGCCTGCGCACAGGCCGTCATCGTCAGCATGAAAACCATGATGATAATCATTCTAATACTCGTTTTCATTTAAGCTCCTCTTATTCTTTTTTTATATGACGTGTTTGCACACTGAAAAGTTCCCATAGAAATAACGCGAAGCTACGTTTATACCGTTGCTTTCTATTTCATCGTCTCCTCAAGAAGCTTGTTGATGTGCTTACCGTCAGCCTTGCCCTTGACAAGCGGCATCAAGGCCTTCATGATCGTTCCCTTGTCCGAAGGCTTTGGCTTTTCAATGCCAATCTGATTCAAAACATCTTGAATGACCGCCTTAATCTCGTCTTCGCCCATCAGCTTCGGCGCAAACTCAGAGTAGACATCAATTTTGAACCTGTTCTCATCGATGATGTCCGTACGGCTTGCTGGCGCGGTATCAATCGCTTCCTGTGCGCTCTTGATCTCCTTAAAAACCACTGCGTTTTCTTCATCCTCGGTCAAATCACTGCGTTTGTCGATCTGCTTTGATTTGAGCGCCGAAAGTAGCAGCGAAAGGGCCTCCTTGCGCTTGGCTTTGCCTGCTTTTAAAGCCTCCATCATTTCTTTTCTTACCAAATCAATCTTTGTCATCGTTATTCTCCCTTCTGTTCTGATGTGATATTTATCATTTAAAGGCTCTGAGATCGTTGGCCATATCTGCCAATCTGATTGTACCACAATTTCGAATATTCGAATAAATAATCAGAAAAAACAAGAGGTTTTTCTTCTTTTGCTTTTGATTCGATATCCCTGCCGATGCCAACGGTCTTTACTTTTGCTAAACAGACAGATTCTTCACTGCGTTCAGAATGACCAAATAAATCGCTGGATTCATGATGGGCTTCATGGTAAAATGAGGGGAAATAGATCTTTTAAATAGCGGCACATATAAAATGATGGGCGTGTAATTGATGATAACCAAAAAAGATATACTTAAGTTTAATGAAACGCACCGCGTTTTGGTTTGTGCAGAAGATTTTATCTATCTTTTGCCGCACCCGTCGCTGCGCAGCTTGATTTCAAATTACACCATCACCTGCCCCAGCAAAAGCATGATATCGGACAACTATACCGTGATACCTCATGCAAGTGCGACGCTGGTATTCTCCTATGACGGCAACGCCTTATACAGCGATTTGTTCGGGCCATCTTCAAAGCCCTGCATGGTTGGCAGCCAGGCCAATCAATTTTGTATGCTGTTCATTATTGAATTTCAACCGGCAGGCTTGTATGCATTCACAGGCGATAAACAAAAGGAATTGGCCGACCAGACAATTCCCTTTGAAATGGTCAATGCCAAGCTGAACGCAAGCCTCGCGCAGACGCTGTACAGTGCCCGCAATATGAATGAACTGATAACCCATCTTGATCGTTTGCTGCTGTCAAACCTGCACGCGGCATACCCTTGCGAATTGAGCCTGGCAACCCAGATGATTATCGATCGTATGGGAAATGTTTCCTCCAAGGAGCTCTCCGACCGTGTTTATTACAGTAAGCGGCACTTAAGCCGTATCTTTGACCAGTGCATGGGCATGAGTGTCAAATCTTTTTCCCGTATGGTCCGTATCAACAAAGCCATTCAGCTCCTGCACAATCCCATGCATAGCGTTACTTATGCCTGCCATACCACCGGATACTATGACTTGTCTCATTTTATCCATGATTTCACATCCGCATGTGGAATCACACCTCAGGAGTACCGCAGCAACATGTCCGATTTTTACAGTCAAATCGCGAAATTCTGATGTACAATGAATAAAAAACAGGAGTGAAAGTATATGAAATATTGCGGTACCTTAATCTCAGTTTTGGATATGGAAAAGTCAAAGAATTTTTATGAAAAGGTGATGCAGCAAAAGATAATGCTGGATTTGGGCGTTCATGTATCCTTTGAAAATGGTCTTTCTTTGCAATCCAACTATGAAGAGCTGGTCGGCGAGAAGCTTGACATGCAAGTGAAGCCAGACAACTTTCAGCTTTATTTTGAAGTCACAGATTTAGATGAATGGGAAGCAAAGCTCAAGTCGACAGATGGCATCGTGTTTATTCACCACAGCAAAGAATATCCGTGGGGTCAGCGTGTGATGCGTTTCTACGATCATGACAAATATATCGTTGAAGTATCGGAAAGTATGGAGAGCGTCGCAAGGCGGTATTTGAAGCAAGGGCTAAGTGTAGAAGAAACCGCTAAGCGCACCATGTTTCCTGTTGAATTTGTGAAGCAGTTTTGCTAATCGCTTCGCTCCTCTTGATCCAGCGTCTGCAAAGTTAAACGCACCGCCTGTAAAGCACAGACGGTGCGTTTTGTCTTCTATGTGAAGACCCCCTAGATGAGATAAAATAAACAAAGTGGCTGCGCACGCGTGGAGGAACGAACCCAACGCGCGCGCATAGGAAAACCCTCAAAATGACCCACAATAAGCAGACGAACAAAGCGTCTGCACCATCACTTCTTCAATTATCAATCAGAGGTAATAAAAAACCCCTGCTTCGGTAACTGGCTGCCTTTGGCAAATGCGTTAGGCCCTTTAGCTTTGCGTCGCAGCCTTTCGGCTGTTTTGCCATTATCGGCGGGACATAAAAGTCTCTCGCGATATGCACCTTAATAATGAGTATAGAAAGATGTTGCGTATTTGTCAACAGGTAATACACAAAATATTGTGATTTCGTGTAAAAATCGGACGAAATTTGGCATATATGATACAGTTCGTTTGTGATGTCATATCCCATTCGTGTCAAAAGCGGCTGGCGCGGCTCTGAATCATAATCGGGTGGGTGTGAAAACCAAACGGGCTGGCATAAAAATCTTCCCCTACTTCTGCAAATACAGCGTCTGGGTGGGAAACGCAAACTCAATGCCGCGCGCGTCAAACGCCTCCTTGATACCAAGATTTATATCCTGATGCACATCCATATACACAGCGTAATCCTGACTCAGTACGAAGTAAACAATTTCAAAGTTAAGGCTCGAATCCGCGAACTCATAAAAATGAGCACGGTCAAACTGCGTTTTGTCCACTGCGTCGATAATCTCCTTGATAAGCGCCGGAATCTCCTTCAGCTTATCAAGAGGCATGTCGTACGTGACACCCAGCGTGAACACCACGCGCCGGTTTTGCATGCGCTTGTAGTTGCGTACGCGCGAGTTTGTGAGGTCTTTGTTGGAAAATATAAGCTGCTCACCCGATATACTGCGTACGCGCGTTGTCTTGATGCCAATGTGCTCCACCGTACCGCTCAAGTCATCCACGATGATAAAATCGTCAATCTCGAAAGGACGGTCGAAGAATATCGTCACAAAGCTGAATATGTCCTCGAGTATCGCCTGCGCCGCAAACGCCACAGCGATGCCGCCGATGCCAAGCCCCGCCAGTACTGGCGTGATTTTGATATCGATATTGTCAAGAAAAAGCAGCAGTGCGCTGACCCAAACGATAGCCTTAATGATGACAGCAAGCCATCGCATGGCCAGCTTGTTGACCGAAGTATGCTTTTTTTCAAAATACTTATTGAAAAGATAAACGAGCAATGATGAAATGACCAACGCACTGAGTATCATCACCGCGGCCAATGCGATAACACCTATCACCTTGGCTGCACCATCGCTTAGCGTTAGCCATTTGGTGTTAAGGTATAGCGCGCCGACAAAGAGCAGCGGCAGTACGTATCTTTTAAATGACTTGAGAAGCATATCATCGAGCGACGTGGGCGTCTTTTCCGCCCATTTGGTGAGGCGGCGCAAAATGATGCGTTTGAAAATTAATAAAAATATGAAGCTTGCGATCAGCGAGCCCAAGAATATCAGATAATCGAGCACAGTGTTGTTCCAGAACTCCAGTTCCAAAAACGCTTGCAAAATGTTCACCCCTAATTATATGCTTCTCTTTAGGGTAACATACAGGCATTCGTTTTTCAAACAGGCGATTCAAGAAAAGCCGCGTATTGGCGGCTTTTCATCGCAGGAGGCGGCTATATCGTCCACCTCCATTTATCACTAAAACCCTATTTTGTCTTAAATTCTCGTCCTTGCGCTTCCGTGATGCGGTGTGCCGCAAACCGCCCCGCACCCGCCGCGCCCGGCAAACCACCCGGTGGCAGTGTCCACATTCCCGCAAGAAGAAAATTTTTGAGCCCTTCGAGCTCGCCCGGGAAATAGCGCGGGATGTCTTTGCCGCTGTCGCCCCAGCTCATCCAGCAGCCGCGCCATGCGTCGCAGTATTTCACGTATGTCATGGGCGTCACCACATCTGTTTTTTCAATCTTGCCCTCAGCCTGCGGATACCGCTTCACAAGCACGTCAATCGCGTCCTGCTTCAGACTCTCCTTCTCCTGCTCGTATTTTTCCTTATCCTGATACAGCGCGTTCCAGTAGTCATAGTCCGCTTCGTAATATGCCGCCATTACCGTTTTACCCTTGGGTGCGAGTGTCTCGTCATATGCGTAATTAAGCAGTGACGCCATGTCTGATTCCTGCCCGTTTATGTGAACAGCCTTTTCACGGTGAATGTTGATGGCGCGCAAACTATCTGTCATCTCGCAGTTAACGCCCATAAACACGATGGAACAGGTAGGCGTGAAATGCTTATGGGGGTTGTCAAACAGATTCCGGTATATGTCCGGCGTATATTTACCGTCCAGCATTTTGTTGAACGTGGCGTAGGCATCCGCGCACGATATCACGATATCACCAAATACCTCTTCACCATTTGTCAGACGAATACCCTTGGCGCTGCCGTTCTCAACAATGATTTTTTCCACTCGGCTCTTGTAGGAAATCTGTCCGCCTAGTTCAACATACCGCTGTTCCATGCGCTTTGCCAATGCACGCGATCCGCCAACGGGATAGCCCGAATCTCCCACATGCATGCCCGCCATTGACATCACCAGCGCGTTGGCGTAGTAGTCGCCGGGAATTGCCCCCAAAATCGCGCGTTGCAGCAACGGATCTTTGAACAGCTTGACATACTCAGTCATTCTCGTCTTGTTGAAGAAGCTAAGCTGCCCCAGCTTGCCAATGTTCTTCGCGGCGAACTTTAGGCCGTCTCCCGCCGTCATCTTATCCATCGGTTTGTCGATGGGCATGCCGAATTCGCCCATAGCACGCAACGCCTTACAGAGCCGCTTAATCTCTTTTTTGTCCTGAGGAGAAACCTCAAGCAGATGCTTTTCAAGTTTGTCGGCGTTGGTATAGAGGTTTACATAACGGTCGCCTTCTTCATAACGCGCAAAAATATCGTGATTGACGATCTTCACGTCGTCGTTAAGTGCACCTGTGGTTCGCCAGATGTCATGAAGCGCAGTGCCGGGTTTGGATCCCATCAGCCAATGGATACAGCCGTCGAAGTGATAGTCACCTCTGTCCCACCCCGTGCATTCTCCGCCCGCAATGCTGTGCATTTCGTAGATATGCGTATCGAAACCGTTTAGCTGTGCATAGGTACCGCAGGTCAGCCCCGCGATGCCTGCGCCGATGATAACCACCTTTGTCATTTTTGTGCCCTCCGTTTATTAAAAATCATTTTTTAACCATTGAAACCAGCAACTCTGGATCCGGGAGCTTAAAGTTTGGCATACTCAGCTTGTAGAATGCGACGCCCTGTATGGCGGCAAAAAACATGATTGCCATTTCCAGCGGATCACCCTGCCTGACTTCACCCATCTCCTGCCCTTGCTTCAGTATCCTCATCATAGATTCCACAGGAACCTGTGAACTGTTGAATACCTTTTCTTTTTCCTCAGCTGACATCTCCATCATGGACGCGTGAATCACGATCAGAAAGTAATAAGATGTGTCTTCCCATTGGTCGATGCCGCCGAGTATATATTTGGCCGTCTCACGAACCTTTTGCAGCGGACTGATGGGCAAGCCTTCGACCATAAGCAGTGATTCACCCGATGTTGAGAGTGCTCTATCCACCAGCTCGTAAAAAATCTCTTCCTTAGACTTAAAATAATGATATACAAGGCCGTGGCTCATGCCGCCTTTCGCGATGATGTCGCTGATCTTTGTTGCCGCAAAGCCGCGCGTCGCAAACACCTTTAGTGCAGCCGAGAGTATCTGCTCGCGTCTTTCGTCCTTTATCATTGCATTTTGTTCTTCGTTCCGTGGACTCATTGATTTCTCCTTTTTGATTGACTCGTCAGTCAACCTAAATATAACCGGATTTTACCGTATTGTCAAGAGTTGTTTAGCAGAAAATAAAAAAGCAAAGGACACTATTCCCTTGCTTTCATAATTCATAAAACCAAAGCTAGAAACAGGGCTTCGCATGATCCTTTGCGCAGCTTGGCTGTTTTTCGCACTGGTAGCAAATTTCGTTTTCAAGTCCGCCGTTGTCAAAATAGCGCCTTAAATTCTCCAGCGTAATACGCGCAATTTTCTCAAGCGCCTCGTCTGTTAAAAACGCCTGATGCGATGTCAGTATCACATTGGGCAGCGATATGAGACGGGCTAATATATCATCCTGTACGATGGTGCCTGAAAAATCCTCAAAGAACAGCTCGGATTCCTCTTCGTATACGTCAAGGCCCGCCCCGCGCACGTGTCCGTCTTTAATCGCGTTCAGCAGCGCCGCAGTGTCGATAAGCGCACCGCGCGATGTGTTGATGATCGTCACACCCGGCCTTACAGCCGCGAGTGATTTTTTGTTTATAATATGCTTGGTATCCGGCGTTAACGGGCAATGAAGCGATATCACATCGGATTTCTGCATCAGCTCCCTGCATGAGACATATTCAAAATCCGCATCCTTTGCGGGATAGGGATCATACGCGATCACGTTCATACCAAAGCCCTTACAGATGTCAATGAACACGCGGCCGATTTTGCCCGTTCCCACGACACCTACCGTTTTCCCGTGCAGATCAAAGCCGGTTAAACCGTTGATATTGAAGTTGAAATCACGAGTGCGGTTATACGCGCGGTGAACCTTGCGGTTAACAGCAAGCAACAGCGCCATCGCGTGTTCCGCCACCGCATACGGCGAATAGGCAGGAACGCGCACCACATGCAGCTTATTAAATGCGGCCTTAAAGTCCACGTTGTTAAACCCGGCACAGCGCAGCGCAAGTATGCGGATACCATATTCATGCAATGCTTCAATGACCTCAGCGTCCACCGTATCGTTGACAAACACGCAAACGGCGTCGCTGCCACGCGCCAAGGACGCTGTGTCCACATTGAGCTTGCTCTCAAAATACTTAATAATCAGGCCATATTCGTCCTTAAGCCTGTCCATCCATACCTTGTCGTACGGTTTTGTGTCGTAAAACGTGATCTTTTTCAAATCTGACTCCTTTCCTTACATATACGTCCGCAGCACGCGCCCCAATCGGCGGAGACCTTCTACGATCCTCTCCTCTGGCATATTGGAGAAGTTGAGCCGCAGCGTATTTTCCATGCCGCCGTTCGGGAAGAACGAGCCGCCCGGCACAAACGCCACATTCTCTTTAAGGCTCTTTTCTAGCACGTCACGCGCATTTACGTTTTTGGGCAGCTCCGCCCACGCAAACAGCCCGCCCTGCGGCCTTGTAAACGTGATACCTTCGGGGAATTCCTGCTCCATCATTTTTACCATCAGGTCTCTGCGTTTTTTATAAACCGCACGAATCCTTTCAATATGAGCATCGATATCGTACAGCTCCAGATATTTCGCAATCTCCATCTGCGCGAGCGTGTTACATTGCAAATCAGCCCCCTGCTTCACGAGCACATACTTGCGGATAATATCCTTATTCCCCGCAATCCAGCCGATTCGATACCCGGGGCAGAATATCTTCGAGAAGGTACCCGTACAAAGGATGTTTTCGGCTTTGTCAAACGACTTCACAGACGGAAGAAATTCTCCTTCGAAGCGCAGCTCGCCATACGGGTTATCTTCAATCACGATTGTCTCATATTGCGCGGACAGCCTTGCGAGCGCTTTGCGTCTTTCCAGACTCCACGTTCTGCCTGTGGGGTTCTGGAAATTTGGAATCACATAGATCGCTTTGACTTTTTGCGTGCCTGCCAATATCTTATCCAACTCGTCCATGATCATGCCGTCATCGTCCGTGGGGACACTGACAAACTCCACACCATAAGCTCTAAACGCTGTGATGGCGGCAAGGTAAGTCGGGCTTTCGCAGAGAACCACATCGCCTTCATCCAAAAACACCTTGCCCGAAAGATCCAGCGACTGCTGAGACCCATGCGTAATGAGTATATTGTCCTTGTCAAACGCGGTGCCTTGCCGCGAGTTCATACGGTTTGCGATCCACTGACGTAAGGGTGCATAGCCTTCCGTTGTGGTGTATTGCAGCGCGGTTTGCGCGGATTCTTCAAGCACAATGCGATTAACCGCTATGATCTCCTCAACAGGAAAAAGCTCCGGCGCGGGCAGCCCGCCCGCAAACGAAATAATCTCGGGATTTTCCGTCACCTTAAGTATTTCCCTGATTTCCGATGCCTTAAGCTTGCTCATTCTTTTTGCGTATTTGATTTCCACGATACTTTCCCCATTTATATCTTTTATTTTACACGATTATACACAAACATGATGATATAGGCAAATCGAAATGGTTGATAATCTCTACTCGCAAAAAAATGTTTATAAACTAGGCGGGAGAGCCACGTCATGCACAATTCTCTTCTGTCCTTCGATTCTTCAAACGAAATACCACCAAAACAAAAAAAGCACCATGCGGTGCTTTTTATTTGGTGGAGATAGCTGGATTCGAACCAGCGACCTCTCGCATGTGAAGCGAGCGCTCTAACCGGCTGAGCCATACCTCCACTTTGGGTGCGTATGCTATTATAATATATTGAGCACCGTTAATCAACCACTTTTTATTATTTTTGAGCACCTGCTTGCTCTGCTTGCGTGGCCTGTTTCACCCTTTTGCGATATGCCGACAGGTTCACAAACAATATCGTGAGCGTGCTGAAAAGCAAAGTCAGCGCTGTCCACAAATAGACAGCCTGCTCAGAAAAGCTTGAGACAACCAGATTGATTGCCGCGATGAGCACAGCCGCTGCCGCGATAATCACGCCAAGCTTTGATTGTTTGATATCTTTTGAGTTGTTCATCTCCCACCTCGTCATTTTCTTTTATAGAGACACATATGACTCAAACCCGATGAAGTCAAACGTATGAAAATCAGCAGGCGTTTCTCATTTGAAACCACTTTCTTGAGCAAGGAACGGCGCTTCCAAGTTCTGCTCTGTCATAATTAGCTTAGGTTTAATAAATAGCTTTTTAAGAAATAGATTCCTGCTTTATGAGATGTATCGCGGCCTCTTCATCAATGAAGAGTGCGTTGTAGTAGCCGCCCTTTGCTGCCGCCGCAATTGATACTGTCTTGTTCTTTCCAACCGCAACAGCCACGACGTCCGGTATGATCTTGAGTACTTCCAGGGGTATAGACATCACACGCCTATCCATCGTAGAGGCGGGCGTGCCGTCTGCAAAAAGATGACGCCCTGTGATATTCGCGGAATAACCCGAGTCGCACAGCTGACGCGCCTCCTCCAGTGAGATCTCACCCACCAGATAGCTTGGGTTTTCCTCCGGCACATACGAACCCATTCCTATTATAGCTATATCCATCTTTTTAAACATCTTAAAATGATTGTATATAGCAGGCTCGGACATCAGAAGATCGTAGAGCTGCACGCTTTGCACAACATTCGGGGCTTCTATCGTATGCTTCTGAGCATTCAGCTTTTCCGCCAGAGCGGTGATAATGGTGTAGCTGTTAAAGCGCGGCTCTTTAAGAGAAAGGTTTGCGTTGAGCGCCCACACACTTACGCCTGAATAATTTGACGGGGGTATAAACTCAGGTATATAGCTTACTGTGCTGCCCCATGTAATACCCACTACCGCATCGTCGTGCAACAGCCCGCCGATATAGCGCGCGGCAACCTTTGTCACCGCCTGCTTTGAAAGTGGGTTGGTCTCCTCCGAGGGAACGATATGCACATGCTTGAGCCCAAAGTGGACCCTGATCTTTTCAGCCATTTGCACGTAGTAGGTGCTGGGCGTGGCTACGGTTATTTTAACAAGTCCGCTGTCCTTTGCGGCCTTCAATAAACGTGCGACTTTAGAACGCGAGATCGACTGATTTTCGCTGATCTCCTCCTGTGTCATATCTCCGATATAATACATCCTGGCTATTTGGGCCAGGTAATCCAAACGAGTCTGCATATTCATATGTGTATTATCCTAAAATTATGGTCAATCGTCAAGCATCTATGCCCCTGTTTCATCATATAAAAAGCAACAATTGTTTATTATTGCACAAATACCGCATATTTTTGAGAAAATGCTAGTCTCCATGCTCTGATTTTATTAACCGCTCTCAATATATAACCAAATATGCACTATATTCGACTTGTTTCGTTTTTAATTTTGCTCACAGTTTCACTATGTAGCATTTGTTCACTTTTATAGTCTTCATTTGTATTTATTTTAGAGCATTTATTCATTCTCTATTGATTTATTCACAAATAGGTGATAGCATGGGCTTAATAGGATTATTACCATGAGGAGGTTGTTTAATGAGGTACAAGAAATTCGGCAAAACAGATATGAATATGTCGGTGCTCACAATAGGCACATGGGCTCTGGGCGGCAGCGCGGATTGGGGCAGCGCCGTAAAGGAAGACTGCATTGCCGCTATGCACGCAATGATGGACAACGGGGTGAACAGCGTCGATACAGCACCCGGATACAACTATGGAAAATCTGAAATTATAGTGGGTGAGGCTATAAAGGGCCGCCGTGACAAGATGTACGTAACCACAAAAACTGCCCTTTACAGCAAGGGCGACGAGCAGTATTTCAAGGATGGCCGCTACGACAGCGTTATCAGCCTTTGCGAAACCTCGCTCAAAAATCTTCAGACGGATTACATCGATCTCATGCTGATCCACTGGCCGGATAACAATTTGAATACGCCTATTGAAGAGACAATGCGCGCGCTTGAGGACCTGAAAAAAGCCGGAAAGATACGTTATGCCGGTGTTTCAAATTTCAGCGTCGAGCAGATAAAAGAGGCGCTTGCCTACGGCGAGCTTGTTGCGAACGAGCCTCAGTATTCCATGGTTAACCGCACAAATGAAGATCTCATGCTCTGGTGTTATGACAACGGCATCGCAAACATGACTTACGGCTCACTGGGCGCCGGAATACTTACAGGCGCCATTCGTGAACTGCCGAAGTTTGGCGAAGGCGATATGCGCCTTGTGTTCTATGATTTCTTTGTGGAGCCGAAGTTCTCGAAGGTGATGTCGCTTCTCAAGGTGCTTGATGAGATTGCGGCCGCGCACAACGCTCCCGTCGCTCAGGTGGCGGTAAACTGGAACGCGCAGAAGGATTACGTTCAAACAGCGCTTTGCGGCGTGCGTAACGTACAGGAAGCTAATGAAAACTGCAAGGGTCTCGAATGGGAGCTGACGAGCGAAGAAATGGCAACAATAGACAAAGCGATTGCCGAAAAACTCGCATAAAGGCAAAATACCGATTGACATTAAGCAGCCGTGTTCAAATACGCGGCTGCTTTACTTTATATTACTTTTCGCGAGGAGTCGGGGTATCGCATTTTGCCCTCATTTTCTCCCGCAGTAAACAGCATAGTTATAATACTTATACGCCACATCTATGCCTTCAAAGCCGCATGCTTTCAGCATATCCATATGCGATATCAGTTTTGCTGGCCGATCTTCCGCGTAATAGGTTGGTATCCACTTCTGCTCGACTTCCTGCCTCGATGTATTAGATATCATGAACGCTTTCCACTTTTCCATATAGACGTTCCGCAGTGCTTCATCGCTGCCCAGCACAACATCTATGTTGATGAACATACCGCCCGGATTCAAAGCAGCGTATATTTTTCTGTAGAAGCTTAGCTTGTCCGCTTCTGTAACGAGGTGATGCAAGGCAAGAGAAGAGACCACCGCATCATATTTTTCAGGGAAATCAAACGTATTGAAATCAGCTTGAATGAGCTTTGTATCCGCACCCACCTTTTGCTTGGCGATATCCAGCATGTTTCCTGCCATATCCACACAAGTGACCCGCACATTGGGGAAGCAATTCTTTACCGCTTTTGAAATCGTCCCCGTCCCGCAGCCAAGATCGATCATTGAAAAAGCCTGCTGCTTGTCAAACGGCAGCAAGGAAACAAGCACATCCACCATCAGCTCGTAGTTTGGTATCAGTGTTCTGATGATACCATCATATTCTTTTGCTTCTTCCTCGAAGTGATTTTTGACGCGGTTGTTATCCATATTGCCCCCTTTTAATATATGACAAATTATACCCCAATTAAAGGTATTTTTCGCTTAAATAGATAATAACGGATTGCATGAAGATAAGCAATTATCTCAGTCTTTGTCCTCTTCTATATTCTGCAACGCGACTCTGACCGCCTCAACTACAAAAGCCGTAAAGGTGCAGTCTTTCCCCTCGATTGTTTGCTCTACTTTTTTAACAATATCATTTGAAAACCGGATGCTCTTACATGTCGTAGGCGGCACTGAAGGGATTTTGAATTTCTTCACCAAATTATTCCCCTAATGTTGTGGATTCGTCTATATGTTATATTATTCTTTACAAAGCATCTGCATCACATTTGTATTGCAGATATATTGAATAATATCTGTTATCATTTCCTTGATATCAGTTTTGCGTGCTAAAAAATGAGTAGGGGTTGGGGAGAAGTGCGCAGAACAAAAACAAGCGTCGATACGTATAGTACGGCGCTTGTTTTGCTTTTGTTATAGATTTACGAAATAGATGCGGGCATTTCGCGGAGGACATAATATTATAGTAATACGTTTAACTTTATATTACTCCTAAAGAATAAACCTTCATAATTCGATCACAGAATTCTTTCTTTGGCGGTGCTTGCTGATATAAGGAACTCATCATTAATTCATTATGTGTTGTACCTACTACATCCTTTAGCTTCATTTCATATCTTGGTCCGTTAAAAGTATCAGTGAGTACCATTGAATATTGCATGAATACAACATTGCTTCGATCAAGACTCACTTCAGGAAAATCAATACTGTTTTTTAAATTTTCATAGATAACATCTTGTACAACAGCTATGATCTTTGTTCCCCAATGATGATGATAAAAACCCTTGTTAATTAATTGTGCAATAAAACGTTTTTCAACATTTTTGTAATTAAAATTATATGTTGGTTTAGTTGTTAACTCCTTATCCAGTACAATAGCAGAATAGGCAGGTTCATATGAACCTGTAATATCAACAGCTTGCAGCTCGATTGAGACAAAATTCTTGATACCCTTTCTATCATCGGTTAAATCTGCTATCACCATATCGACATTTCCCACATTACCCATTTTGATTTCATGCACAACTATTGGATTTACTGGTTTTTCGCCAGGCCAACAAGTAGTAATCACATCATTATAGATATCAGCAGCATACAATCTTCTTGGACATACAGCAACTGGAGTGGGTTGTTTATCTGTTCTTCTTTTTCGGAAAACAGAACACACAGGGAAAGGGCCATTAATTCGATGACTCCTCTTTGTACATACAGAGTTGCGAAATGGACATAGATAATCTTCATTAACAGGATTATTCATATCTCTTGCAGGTTGACCAAGGATTTCACAAATGATATCAAAAGAATCACAAGGCATAAGTTTTAACCACTCTAATCGTATCTTTAAGTAAAGATTCATATACTGTCTTAGCGACAGCCGCCGATAATAGAACAGGAACTGCATTTCCAACTTGCTTATACTGCTCGATACGACTCCCTTCAAACCTAATTTTATCTGGAAAACATTGAATTCTAGCTGCTTCTCTAACAGTAATGACTCTGTCTTGCTCCGGGTGAAAAAAAGCACCCCAATGAGGATCACATTTTGTTAATATCGTTGAAGCAAGACCATCTTTTTTTAATCTGCCATAGCGTTTTGTATGATCAGACCTGCGAGCACGTTTCATTCCCGCCGGTAATAATTCTATTGGTATATCCCTCCAACTACCACCTTCAGGAATATAATTCAATCTTTTTAAATTGATCTCGCCTAACATGGGTGCAACATGATTAAAAATCATAGATGCGCCTTCACGTATCTTGTACTGATATTCGTTTTGTGGAAGAATGGAATAATTCATTATTTGCTGGCCTTCGCCGTTTTTTAATACAGGTAAATCAGAAATTGACTCCCAAACTGTAACAAAAGGCTTTAATCCAGCCCCATGAGTTGGATTTGGAAATGAAATTTCATGTCCAAGTCTATTACCAATAAATATTAATCGTCTTCGCTCTTGTGCAACTCCAAATTCTTCAGATTTAAGTAATTTGACTTCTACGTTGTACCCGATAATACCCAATCCTCGAATAATCTCTTTTACAGCAATGCCATCATCCACAGAAGTCATGCCAGGGACATTCTCAATAACAATGTATTTGGGTAATAAACCCTCTACCAATCTAAGATATTCCCGGAATAAACCCGAGCGTTCGTCATGCATTCCACGTTGGTGATTGTAAACACTAAATGCTTGACATGGTGGGCCGCCAATAATACAATCAATTTCACCTTTTTTTAGATCAAGTAAAGACAATATTTTTTCTGAAGATAAATTTTGTATTGGACCAGATATGAATTTAGTTTCTGGGTGATTTAACTTATAAGTCGCTTCACACCAATTATCAAAGTCATTAGCTAATAATATCTCAAATCCATTTTGTCTGAAGCCCTCGGATAACCCTCCAGCGCCAGAAAACAAATCAATACATTTGAACTGCACCATTATAAGTCACCCCCTTTACTTCTTTTATATTTTAACATACACATATTCATATGTCACTTTTCATATTATCTTATACGCCTGATTTCAAAGTGTCAGTAAAAATTACGAAAAAATAAAGCCCTGACATATTGCCAAGGCTTTGGTGGAGAATACCGGATTCGAACCGGTGACCTCCTGACTGCCAGTCAGGCACTCTAGCCAACTGAGCTAATCCCCCACGTATTCATATATGCCGTGTGAAACGGACAACCACAATTGTAACGGCAAACCATGCGTCTGTCAATAACAAGTTTTTGGACAAAAACGGCCTCCGATTTCTCAGAGGCCGCCGTTTTTCTTATCCCTTAACTGCCTTGACGATTCTCTGTACCGCTTCGTCCACACTGAGCTCCTCGGCGGCTTTTTCACGGCGCTGCTTGTATTCCACAACGCCCTCGGCCGCGCGGCGCCCCACATTCACGCGGTGCGGTATGCCAAGTAAGTCGGCGTCCTTAAACTTCACGCCCGCACGCTCGTCGCGGTCGTCCAGCATCGTTTCGATGCCAGCGGCTTTTAGCTGCTCGTATATCTGCTCCGCCAACGCCATCTGCGCTTCATTCGCGGCGCTCACAGCCACCACTATCGCGTTATACGGCGCGACGCTGTCCGGCCAGATGATACCGTCGTCGTCGTGAGATTGCTCGATAATCGCCTGCATGGTACGGTTCAGGCCGATGCCGTAGCTGCCCATGATGCAGGGCTTTTGCTTGGCTTCCTGATCGAGGAACATGCAATCCATCGCGACGCTGTACTTGGTACCCAGCTTGAATATGTGACCCACCTCGATGGTTTTGGCAAGCTCTGCTTTCGCGCCGCACACCGGGCAGGGGTCGCCTGATTCAATAAGGCGGATGTCGCACACATCGGCAGACACGAAATCACGCTCGTAATTGACGCCCATGTAATGATAATCCGTCTGGTTCGCGCCCACTAAGAAGTTGCGCATCCTTGGAATTTCTTTGTCCACAATGAGCCTGTCCACATCAATACCGACTGGCCCCGCAAACCCGACCTCCGCGCCCGTGGCCTTGCGCACGTCGTCATACGACGCAAGATCAAGGTTGGCGCATTTGAGATAGTTTTTGAGTTTTGTTTCGTTAAGCTCGCGGTCTCCGCGCACCATCGCGGCGATAATCTTTCCATCCGCGTTATAAAGCAGCGTTTTGACGAATTTATCCGGCGTGGTCTTAAAGAACCCCACCAGTTCATCGATCGTGCCCACATTCGGCGTATGCACCTTCTCCACCGCAGCCATCTCTTCGGTGCTTTCGGGCGCGTCCGGACAGGCCGCCAGCTCCGCGTTGGCCGCGTAGCCGCAGCTCGGGCAGAACGCAATCGTGTCGTCACCGATGTCGGATTTTATCATAAACTCCTGCGAGCCAGAGCCGCCCATGGCGCCGCTGTCCGCGTGCACCACGACGTATTTTAAGCCGCAGCGGTCGAATATCTTGCAGTACGCGTCGTACATCTTCTGGTAAGACACATCAAGACCCGCTTCGTCCACGTCGAACGAATAAGCATCCTTCATGACAAACTCACGGCAGCGAATCATGCCAAAGCGCGGCCGCCGCTCGTCGCGGTATTTGTTCTGTATCTGATAAATGGTTTTGGGCATGGATTTATACGATTGAAGCTCAGGCTTTAGCACATGAGCGAAAATTTCTTCGTGCGTGGGCCCTAAGCAAAAGTCACGCTGATTGCGGTCTTTGAACTTGATCATCTCGGTGCCGAAAACATCCCACCGACCCGATTGTTGGTAATATTCGGCAGGCAGAAACGCGGACATGATAAGCTCCTGCGCACCCGCCGCGTCCATTTCCTCGCGGATAATATTTTCAATCTTTTTAAACACTTTAAAGCCAAGCGGCATCAGCGCGTATACGCCCGCCGCCAAACGGCGAATCATGCCGGCTTTGAGCAGCAGCACATGGCTTTCTGCTTCGGCTTCCGAAGGCACCTCGCGCTGTGTGGAAAACAACATCTGTGACATTCTCATGAGAAAAACTCCTTAAAAGCTAGTTCGCTCCGACAGTATATCACAATAAAGCAAGCTGTACAATAAAGCGCGGTGGCAAAATATACTGCTTTCAGCGCCTTCTTATGCGCCCATCACGGGCAGTATAAACGTCTTGCCGTCCTGCTCAAACAAATGAACATTCGTGCCGTATACGCTCTCGATATTCTCCCTTGTGAGCACGTCCTTGGGCGCGCCCTTGGCGTGCACCTCGCCGCTTTTAAGCAGCACGATCTGGTCGCAGTAACTGAGCGCCAGGTTTAGGTCGTGCAGCACACACACCACGGATATGCCGCGCTGCGCCGCCAACCGCAGCACCGAGTTCATGATGTTCACCTGATGCGAAATGTCAAGACCCGTCACCGGCTCGTCCAGCAGCATAATATCTGCTTGCTGACACAGCGCCCGCGCGAGTATCATCATCTGCCATTCGCCGCCTGATAGCGTGGTGATCAGCCTGTCCTTCAGATGCGCGATGCCCGCCGTTTGCAGCGCGTCGTTCATCTTGGCGTAATCGTCCTTGGTTTCGCTCTGCCAGCGTTTTAGGTAAGGGTTGCGCCCCGTCAGTACGATATCGCCCACGGTAAAATCGTACTCAAGCGACGCATGCTGCTGCACCAGCGCCATGCGCCGCGCAATCTCGCGCACAGACAGCGACGCGACATCCTTGCCGCCGATGCTTACACTGCCCTGTTCGGGGTTTAGGTGCCCCGAAATGCAGCCAAGCAGCGTCGATTTGCCCGAACCATTGGGCCCGATGATGCCGCAGAAGCGACCCGCAGGCAGCTCAAAGCTCACGCCACTCAGCGCATAGCGAAGAGATTCATAGCTGTAATAAATCCCGCGAACCATCATATCGCTCATCGCTTCACGCTCCTGCCCCGCCGTAGCAGAAATAGAAAGAACGGCACGCCGATCAGCGCCGTAATCACGCCCACGGGAATCTCCTGATTTTCCATCACCACGCGTGAGAGCGTATCCGCTGTCAGCAAAAAGATACCGCCGCCAAAAAACGAATACGGCAGCAGCAGCCGATGATCAGGCCCCAGAATCAGCCGCATGATGTGCGGCACAATCAGCCCCACAAAGCCGATAATACCGCTCACGGATACGGCGCAGGCCGTCGCGATGGTGGACAAAATAAGCAGGCTGCGGCGCACCTTTCCCGCATCCACACCGAGATGCCGCGCCGCTTCATCGCCCTGCAGCATGATATTCAAATCCCGAGCGAAAAATAGGCACAGCACGGAAGACACCAGCATGGCAGGCACACCGATGACGACTTTGTTCCATGAGGCCGAGGAAAAACTTCCCATTGTCCACATCACGATATGCTCCATCTTATCACGGAATAATATCATGATGCAGTAAACGAGTGCCGAACACAGCGTGCTCACAGCCACACCCGCCAGCAGTAACGAAAACGTTGAGACTTTTCCATGCACCTTCGCCAACCGGTATACGATCATCACGGACACAAGCGCACCCAAAAAAGCAAACAGACTCACCGCGCCAAAACCAAGAAAAGCAAGCGTGGAGCTGAAAGCGAACGCCACCGTGGCACCCAGCGCCGCGCCTGAGCTTACGCCGATCACATAAGAATCCGCCATGGGGTTTTTAAACATCCCCTGCAAGCACGCGCCCGAGATGCCCAGCGCACCGCCCGAAACAAGCGCGAGTATCGCCCTTGGCAGTCGGATGCTGAAGAAAATGATGGATGTGCTCGGCTGCGCGTCACCGCCAAGCAGCGCAAAGAGCTCGCCCAAGCTGACGCCCGAGCTTCCGAACAAAAACGCGGACAGGGCCGCGGCGATGCCAAGCGGCACCATCACGGCCCATGTCAGCTGTGCTTTTTTAGGCTGCTGCTGTTTCAAGTCCTACTCTCCTGCGATAAAGGTCTCAATATTGCCCTGTACGGCTTTTAACGCGTCGGAAATGCGCGGGCCGGGCAGCTCCATGATACCGGCATCAACAAAATAATAATGTCCTTCCTTGATGGCGGTCAAATCACTGTATCCCACAGCCGCCACAAGATCGTTCTCGGCCACCCAGCCAGACACAAGCAGTATGTCGGGATCGCTCGTCACAAGATCCTCCACCGGATATTCGAGCCATTCGGCATCCGTACCCGCCGTGGTGGGCACGCCGCCCGCCATCTCGATGACGCTGTTGATAAAGCTGCCTTCGCCGGATGTCCAGTTACCGTACTCCCCGATGCCCATCACGTAGTAGACGGACGGTTTTTCCGCAAATGTGGCGGCCTTTTCCTTAACGGCTGCTTCCACCTCGGCAATCTGAGCATTCAGCGCAGCGGCTTCTTCTTCCTTGCCAACCACACTGCCGATCATCGTGATGCTCTTTGCGATATCGTCATAATAAGTGGCTTCCACGGCCACCACATTGAGACCGGCATCTTCCAATGCGGTAATTTCTTCGTGCTGCAAGCCGTTGCCCGCAAACACCACAGTGGGATTAAGCGCGATTACCTTCTCGATATCAAACCCGTTGAAATCGCCCACAACCTCGATGTTTGCCGCTTCCACTGGGTATTCAGAGCTCACGTCTCTGCCGACGATGTTATCTCCGCAGCCAAGCGCAAACAGGATTTCCGTGGCGCTGGGTGCCGTGGATACGATGGTTAATTCACTGTCATCCGCCGCTGCGGCACTCACCTCATTGCCCATTGCATCAACGTTGTCATCCAAGATGTCTTTGGGTACGGGCGTTTGCGCGGGCGCTGAAGGAGCACTGTTAACTGGCTCACATCCCGTCATCATCACTGCCAGCATCGCCAGCGCGAGCAGTAAACCTATCAATCTTTTCACTGTTTTCCTCCGTTACGTGCTAATAATCTATTCTTCGCGGAGGTAAGAATTGTAGCCGTCGTAAGCCATACCACTAGCCAAATTTTTTGCTCATAAACAAAAACGCCTGAAGCGTTGATGCTTAAGG
>JAEWQS010000136.1 GCA_023399095.1 Bacillota bacterium | reverse complement strand
AACTTGGTCTGTACTGCCTCTCTAAGCATTTCATCACGCCCTTGTCTCTGTTTATGTGTATAATTATACCATAAATATGCCAAAAAGTCCTCTCGCTATACGCGATTGGACTTTTTCAGTGCCCTTTCTAAAGGGCTTTTTTTATGTCGTGTGATATTGTGTCTGTTACGGCGCCGACGATAAAATCAAATACCCTCCCCCGCTAGTTGTTGATTACTCAACACTACATTTTTATTACACTTTGAAACAAAAGCATGTGTGAGTGAAATCTAAAAGCAAGTTTTTTTACCCTCCCACGTATATATTTGAACTATAGGCATGCCGCCTGGGGGACGATATTCTTCATTAAATAGACAGTCTATGGATTTATTATTCATTAATCTTTTACCTAGTTTATGTGCAATTATGATGTTGGTTAATGTTATAATGTGGTACATAGTTATATAATACTGTTTAACCGTAACGTTTAAATACCAAATTATAAGAAATTGTATTGGTGAAAAGTATATATATCTTCTAATATAATAAATTGTAACACCATCGGTTCAGAGTTGACACATGCCAAAAAAACGCAATAGATTATTATGGTATCGACTAATAAAAACAAAAGAGGTATTTGTTTGATAAGCACGAAATATTACCCTCCCATGCTCAATAAGAATATCATCAACAGAAACAGGCTGATGGAAAAGTTTCAGAGAGTCACTGAAGCCAAGCTAACGTGTGTTGTGGCTCCTGCGGGCTATGGCAAGACCACTTCCGTTCTTCATTGGCTCAAAAACTGTGGTATGCCGTTCGCATGGCTGTCTCTTGATGCCCATGACAAGGATCCGATGGTATTTTGGCGTTATCTCTGTGCCGCGCTTAATAATATAAAGGATGGAATTAGCAAAGAGGAAGAATCGGCTTTGTCCTCGCAGGAACTGATTCATTCCAATATTCACATAGACATTTTGATTGACTGCTTGTCTGATATTGAAACCGATATGATTCTGGTGCTTGATGATTTACACATGATCGAGAATACGTTCATTCTTGAAAGCCTATCGTATTTTATTAAGTATTTGCCTGAGAAAATGCACTTGATAATCATCAGCCGGACAGCCCCCGAATTTGGTCTGGCCAGGCACAAAATTAAATGGCAGACAATTTGGCTGGAAGAGCGTGATTTGCGTTTTAACAAGGAAGAAATTACTCGTTTTTATGAGGTGAGGGGTTATTATTTGCCTGATAACGATGTGGAAAAAGTTGAACAATCCACAGAAGGTTGGGTCGTGGCGTTGGTGGCTATCGCAATGTCCATGGAAAATACAAGCGGAAGCAGTGGTGCCATTGCCGCTCTTGCGCGATCCAGCAAGGATGTCGAACAATATCTCAAAGATGAAGTCATCAGCACATGGAGGCATGAAAAAAAGGTTTTTGCTATGAAAACGTGTATTTTGGACACGCTTTCAGAAGACATATGCGATGCTTTAACGGGAGACAGAAACGGCAAAAATATGCTCAGAGAAATCAGTGAACACAGCGGATTTCTGATTGCCGTGAATGATGAGAAAAATGAGTTTAGGTACCACCATCTATTCAAAGATTTTCTCAACAAGCTGCTGTTGGAGTCGTTTCCAAGGGATATATCAGAATTGCATATAAAAGCGGCGGATTGGTATTGCACGCAGGAGAACTGGGCTAAAGCGATTGATCATTATATCAATGGCCGGCAATTCGAGCAAGCGGTTGACTTGATCGAAAAGATGACGCACGTTTACGTGAATAAGAATGATTTTGTAAGCCTGCTCTCATGGATAGAGCGTTTGCCCTTTGAATACAGACAAAACAATTTCAGAATGGCATTGATTAATACGGCGTACTTTATGTATACAAATCAACTTGATCTGGCATGGGAATGGATTACCAAAATGGAGGAAACTGCGATAAAAGACGCTCATGCATCCGATCCGCAATTCATAGGATATGCCGGAGCCGTTAACAGACTGACGAAATTGAAGCTGCTGGTGCTCGAAGGAAAGATTGAAGAAGCTTTTGCGCAGGCGAAGATTTTGTCTGAGCATAACGAGGACAAACACTTTATCAGCGCGGGCTATGTTGATTTGAACGTGGCGGATATCTATTTCTACCGATGTCCGATTCATAGAATCGTGGAGCTGTATAAAACAGGCACTTCGCATTACAGCGAGTTTATCAGCAATTACAGGAGGATGATTGCGAAGAACCCCGGTTACGCGCCGCTCGCAACCGGGGAATACCTTTACGAGAACAACAAGCTGGAAGAAGCGTTGCCGTATCTGTTGGAAGCGCTGGAAGAAGCCAAAACCGTCGGGTGCCTGGGCGCGCTTGTTCCCGTTATGGTCAACCTTGCCCGCATAAAAAGAGCGAAAGGCGATACGAAGGGTGCTTTACAGGTTGTGGATGAGTGCGTCAAGATACTTAATGATATTGGCAAGTCTCACTGGAATTATTCGCTTGAGGCTTTTCGCTGCCGTATGAACATTGATAATAACGGCGCCGAAAAAGCTGACGATTGGTTCCGCTGCTGCAAGTTTGATGTGTTTTATCCGATCACTAAAACAAGGGAATTTGAGCTAATCGTTTTTGCACGGATGCTCATTGCAAAGGGTAGGACAGATGATGCGAAGCTTTTGCTGCATCGGCTGTTAAGATTTGTAGAAGACGCAAAAAGACGGCACAGTGAAGTGGAAATATTGAATTTGTTCGCTGCGATGGCCTGCAAAGCAGAAGAAATGTCCGACGCCTTTGGTTATCTGGAAAGGTCTTTGGTCATCGGGCTTGAAGACGGGCTTGTCCGAAGCTTTATCGATGAAAGCGAGCCATTTAGCAGCCTTTTACGACAGTATATCAGATACAAGGGAAGCAAGAAAGACGATCAGGAATCCAAGGAGCTTTCTGCATTTGCCAAAACGTTGTTGCAGCAGTTCCGAGAAAACGGAATATCCGTTTTAACAGAGTCTGATACAAGATCCGATGGGCTTATCACGCTTTTAACAGATCAGGAAAGAAAAGTATTAAGACTCGTCATGGATGCATTCACCAATAAGGAAATCGGAACTAAATTAGGGGTTAGCCTACCCACTGTGAAATACTATACGGGCAGCATTTACGGCAAGCTCGGCGTTAAAAACCGCGCCCAGTGTATCAAGCTGGCGCATGAAGCGCACTTCTTTGAATAAGAAGATACTATTGAAAATCAATTGTAAGGGAATGAAACGGTGAATGTTCATTCTCTTTTTTTACGTGGAATATAAAAAATAATGACTTCTATGGGACAAGGCTATACCTTGGTATGATTTAATCCTTATCATTTTATGTTATTTTTTAAAGGATTAATGTTTTATATACATTTTGAGCCAAACCATAGGAGGATTCCCGATTATGATAAAGAAAACTTTTGCTATAGCCTTGGTGATACTATTGGTGATGTGCATGCTCCCAACAATATCCCTAGCGGCGAATTATGACATCACTGCGAATAATTCCACGGTTACGTTAAGTGATTATTCATTTTCGTCGGGAGATACGATCACGATTGCGGACGACCTGACCGTGACGGTTGACGGCGGCGGCGTGACTTACAGCAACATTTCGATCATCTGTGGCTCGAATGTGAATCTCACAATCAACAACGTGAGTATTAGCAACACGGCTTCAATTGCCGATCTTTGCCCGATCGCGTTTACAGGCGGTACCAATTCGCTGACGCTGGTGGGATCAAACGGTGTAAGTTCGAATTTCTACCAGCCGGGGGTCAAGGTAGAGGGGACAACGGCGTTAACCATTGGCGGAGACGGATCGCTGATGGCGCAAGGCTTTTACTCGGCGGGCATCGGCGGGAGCAGTGGCGAGAATGGCGGCAGCATCACGATTACCGGCGGTACGATAACCGCATATGGAACCAACGGCGCCGGAATTGGCGGCGGCTCCTTAGGTGATAACGGCACCGTTCGCATCACGGGAGGAACTGTTAATGCGCAGTCCTCTATGAGAGGGGCAGGCATCGGCGGCGGTGTTACCGGAGACGGCGGTACAATCATCATCGACGGCGGCAATGTCAGCGCGTCGTGCAATAACAATGGCGGTGCGGGCATCGGCGGAGGTGGAAATGATAGTGTGAGCGGCAATGGCGGCGGCGGCGGAAATATCACGATTACCGGCGGCACTGTGACCGCATCGGGCAGCGACGGCGGTGCGGGCATAGGCGGCGGCAGCAGCGGCAGCGGCAGCGGTACAGCAGGCGGTTCGGTTGGATCGGTTTCCATATCAAATGCGAGCGTTACGGCAAAGGGCGATCGCTTTGGCGAAGAGATTGGCTCACACGGCGGTGCGGGCATCGGTGGCGGCGCGGGCGGCGGCACAGGCGGTAATGCCGGTACGGTCACCATCACAAACAGTTACGTGACCGCTACGGGAAGAACAGGCATCGGCGGCGGCTATGGCGGCACAACAGGCGGCAACGGCGGAGCTGTTTCTATCAGCGGCAGCACGGTCAGCGCTCAGGGAGCGGAAACGGGATATGATGTGGGCGGCGGCGACGGCGCAGCGACGGGCTCAGGCGGTTCGTTGTCGGTTGATGACTATGCGATACTTCGGCTGCGCGCAAGGGGCGTCAACGCAGCATCCTCTGTGGGAACCGGCGCGGTAGCCGGCGCGAGCGGCGGAGCGCTGTCGGGTGCTTATGTGAGTGGGGAGAAGCTTTCAGGCACGGTGATCGATATTGGTGACGTGGAAAGCGGAAGCGGATATACATGTACCAGCGGAGGTTCATATGGGGAATATATTTTTACTGTTATAGAAGACGGCGTTTATATCCTTATCGGCTCGAGCTGGGCTAACAAGAACGTCATAATAGACTCAGGTGTCAGCGCAGACGTGACACTTTTTAATTCAACGATCATCAACAATGATACTCACGCGCTTTCGATGACAGGAGCGGCGGTGGATATGACGCTTTACGGCAGCAACACGCTGCAAAGCAATACCCGTACGGCATTGCTTTGCCCGGCAGGAGCAACGCTGACGATACAGGGCGGCGGCAGCCTTGAAGCAAACGGCGGTGACGCGGGTATCGGCGGTGGCTTAAGCCATACTGACGGCGGCACAGTGACAATCAAAAGCGGGACGATTCATGCGTCGGGCGGTGTTTATGGCGCGGGCATCGGCGGCGGCAATGGCGGCGACGGAGGCACAATCCGTATTGAAGGCGGCAGTGTGACGGCGACCGGCGGTTCCCATACGAGTGGGAGTTATACCGAAGCGGGCAGCGCGGGCATTGGCGGCGGCTGTTATCGTGACGGCGGCACCATCACCATAACAGGCGGAACAGTTACCTCAACGGGCGGCACGGTGAGTGCAACAGGCGGGTATCATGGAGCCGGTATCGGTGCAGGAGCCAATGGAATGGGAAGCGGATGGTTCAATACTGGTACGGGTTCCGGCACCGGTGCGATTATCATCTCCGATACGGCGGATGTCACAGCACAGGGCGGTGAAGGCGCGGCGGGTATTGGCGGCGGGTATGGAAATACAGCCGCGACGCTTTATCATCCGGAAGGCGGTACGGGCGGCACAATCAATATACTCGGCGGCGCGGTGACCGCGACGGGCGGTGATAACGGTGCGGGTATCGGCAGCGGTCATCTGATCTATGGGCCGGCAGACGCAGACGCCACGCTTACGATTTCAGGCGGAACTGTCACGGCAGAAGGCGGCACGGACGGCGCGGGCTTGGGCGGCGGAAATTTGAGCTCCGGCGGCGTTATCGATATTTCGGACGGCATCGTCTATTCTGAAGGTAACGGAGGACAGGATATCGGCAGCGGCAGCGGCGGCTCCGGCGGCAGCTTTTCAATATCAGGCTCAGCAGCGGCGTTTCTTGCGAATAACAGTTTTTTAACACCGATGTCTGGGACGCACAGCCATGTTGATATTACCGGTCACGGCGGGGGCATGATATACGGCATATCTGTGCCTTGGACGGGTGATTTTGGTGCTTATTTAAGGGTCTATACGCTGAGCTATGACATAAACGACGGGACGGGAACAACTCCGGAATCTGTAACACGACTGCATAACATGACAACGTCTGTATCTGATGACAGTGGATTCAGCCGAGCGAATTATACGTTTGACGGATGGAATACGGAAGCTGACGGAAATGGCACAGCCTATACAGCAGGCAGCTCCTTGACATTTGCGGAAAATACCACGCTTTATGCACAATGGACGGTGGAGTCCTTTACCATTACTTATGATCTGGACGGCGGGACGGTCGCTTCGGCCAATCCTGCCAACTACACAATAGAAAGCGAATCGATTACGCTAAACAATCCGACAAGAGCAGGCTTTGTGTTCACGGGATGGTCGGGTACGGATATCACGGGCACATCGCAAAGCGTCACGATTCCCGGCGGATCAGCCGGAAACCGGTCATATACTGCACATTGGACACCGGCATATACCATTAACTATGATCTGGATGGCGGCACAGTGACTCCGGCTAATCCGACGGTATATACGGCGGATGATCTGCCCTTTACGCTCAGCAACCCGACTAAAGCAGGATATGTGTTTGCCGGGTGGTCAGGCACGGATATCACAGGTACGTCGCAGAGCGTGACGATTCCTGGCGGCTCAACAGGAAATCGTTCGTATACCGCACACTGGACAGCAGTCCCATATACCATTAGCTATGATTTGGACGGCGGCACGGTGGCCTTGGTCAACCCGGCCAGCTACACAATAGAAAGCCAATCCATTATACTCAATAACCCGACAAAAGCGGGCTTTGTGTTCACAGGATGGTCGGGCACAGGCATCACAGGCACATCGAAGAGCGTGACAATTTCCGGTGGCTCAATCGGTAACCGGTCATATACCGCACATTGGGCTGCGGCATATACCATTAACTATGATCTGGATGGCGGCACAGTGACTCCGGCTAATCCGACGGTATATACGGCGGATGATCTGCCCTTTATGCTCAGCAACCCGACTAAAGCAGGATATGTGTTTGCTGGGTGGTCTGGCACGGATATCACAGGTACGTCGCAGAGCGTGACGATTCCTGGCGGCTCAACAGGAAATCGTTCGTATACCGCACACTGGACAGCAGTCCCATATACCATTAGCTATGATTTGGACGGTGGCACAGTGGCTTCGGCCAATCCGGCCAGCTACACAATAGAAAGCGAATCGATTATATTGAACAACCCGACTAAAGCGGGATATGTGTTTGACGGGTGGTCGGGCACAGGTATCACAGGCACATCGAAGAGCGTGACAATTTCCGGAGGCTCAACCGGCGATCGTTCATATACCGCACACTGGACAGCGGTGGTGTATACCATTAACTATGAGCTGGACGGCGGCACGGTGTCTCCGGCCAATCCGACGTCATATACGGCTGATAATTTGCCCCTTACGCTCAGAAACCCGACAAAAGCAGGGTTTGCGTTCGCCGGATGGTCGGACACGGGCATTTTAGGCACATCCGCTAGCGTCACGTTACCAATTGGAACCACAGGCAATAAGGAATATACAGCCCATTGGGATGTGGTGCCTGCCGGATATGAACAGCGGACACTGACCGACAGCGCTTCCGGTATCACAGTCTCCGGCATCATAAATGGCGATGCGGTATTGACTGTGAGTGATATCACATTGGGTAGCGATGATGCCAGCGATGCAATTCGGCAGAGAATGAACAATAACAATTATCTGATGGTTTTTGGTAAAGATATTTCGCTTTCGGGCGAGTTTGCCGGTACACTGACAATCACTGTATCGGTAGATCCTAAGTATAATGGGCAGCAATTAACAGCGCTGCACAGCATAAACGGTGTGCTCGAAACGCTCACATCCACGGTTGTCAACGGGCAAGCGACGTTTGCAGTAACCAGCCTTTCGCCTTTCGCCGTTTTTGTCCAAACGGGAAGTGATCTTGACAACGTGCCCGATACCGGAGATGGCCGGTCGAACTTTGTCTGGTGGCTGCTCGGCGGTTTATCGTTAGCCGGCATTGCACTGCTCATTATATTGAGCATGAAAAAAGCGGCGAAAAGATAGAAAACATTAATATGGCGGCCGGGTGCACACCTCACCCGGTCGTTTCCATAGAAACAAGGGAAATACATGTTCAATAACTCTCTTTTACGCATTGTTCTCTTATTTGTATTATGCGCTGTTTTTATACTGTCCGCGACAATGCTGACACTCGATTCTATACAGAGGATAAAAGAAGAAAATGCCTTCAAAAAGTTGGCTGTTATCGTGGCGAGCGATACGAAGCCTACTCCACGTTTTGATAAGGATGATTCTTCGGTAGCAATGCAAACACCAAATGAGCCAGCCGTGTTGGCGCAATATCGTGAACTGCATCAGCTCAATACAGATATGGCGGGCTGGATCAAAATTGACGGATCCCGTATTGATTATCCGGTGATGTATACGCCGGAAGATGGCAACTTTTATCTGACACACGGCTTTGACAAGGAGGCGGCCAGGAGCGGCGTCCCGATTATTGATGCCCGATGCACGGTTAATCCCTTTGGCACAAATAAGATTATTTATGGACATCACATGAAAAACGGCACGATGTTTGCGGGGTTGGATGGATATAAGGACGAAGATTATTATAAAGAAAACCCCACCATCCGTTTCGATACAATCTACACACAGCAGGAATATGAGATCATCGCAGTGTTTGAAAACCAGATTTACAACAAAAAAGATACAGATTTCAAGCATTACAACTTTTTAAATGCTGAGAGCAAAGCCGACTTTGATGAGTATATTGCCAATATCAAAGCGCTGTCTCTGTAAGATACCGGCTTTACCGCATCATACGGCGATGAACTCTTGACGCTGGTCACCTGCAATTATCATATGGAGAACGGTCAGTTTGTTGTGTTGGCGAAAAGAATTAGTTAGCTTAAGGATGGAGTTTTAATTTTTGCGCTTGAGGCGAGCGACGCGCAGATTAGGATTTCAATGACGATAGTTATTCAGCATTTATCAAAATTCTGAGTGGCTGGACAGCCGTTTTTGTTTTGCTACATTAATACTACATTTTCTGTAGTATAGCATGGATTTTGAGGGGATATATAGACTACATAGACACAGTAGAATCGCCCAAAGCCCCTTTAAATAGGCACTTTTGGCTTCTCGCCTTATGTGTTTCGAACCATAGGCATGCCGCCTCCTAAGTGTGAGGCCACCGGTTCGAATCCGTTCGGGTGCGCCAGAAAACCCAGATGAGAAGCCACTTTCGGTTTTTTTATGCCTAAATAATCTTCACATTTTATACTACACAAAAGTAAAAACTGCCTACCTTTCGAGGCTGATTTTTTACGTCTGATGAAGGGGTAAAAGCCGCTGTCAGAATGCTTTATACTACATTTATATAGACTTTATAGTACAAATCTGATTAAACGTAGCTTTATTTGAGTGTTGAAATACATTCATATTCATCAATTATACATCGAAAGAGTATCAATAAGCCAATGGTTTTATGGCTATAAATATATAAATATGAACAGAAAAAGACCGTAAAAATCGAAACCTCATAAAAATACAGAGCGTTTGGACATGCGATTATACTTTTACTATACAAAAGTAATAACTGCCTACCTTTTGAGGCCATTTTCAGAGCATGAATACAAAGTCAAAAATCGCTAATCCGAATGAAATTTGTAGGCTTTTTATCGGTTGCACATTGTGCAACCGTCTTTCCAAAAACTATTGTAGTTGGTTATATGAAAACATAATATATAAATAGAAACAATAACGGAGGTTCATTGATGAAGCTCACAGGCGGAGAAATTGTTATCAAACAGTTGATCAATCAGGGTGTGCCGTACATTATCGGGATACCGGGCCATGGTGTGCTGGGGTTGTTCGACGCCATTCGTAAAGAAGACACAGCGGGCTATATTAAATACATTCAAGTCAAGCATGAGCAGGCCGCGACAGCTATCGCTGACGGCTATTACCGAATCAAAGGCAAACCGCTTGCCGTTTTTGCATCGATCGGCCCGGGCACGCTCAATACCAGCATTGGCCTTGGGACGTCTTATGTAGACTCGACGGCGTTTCTGGCGCTCTGCGGTGATACGCATGTGCATATGAAGGGTGTCGGCGTGCTGCAGGAGATCGAGCGCTATCAGGACAGCAATGTTTTAAGGAGCCTTGAGCCTCTGACCAAGCGCAGCTGGCGAGCCGAATCGGCCCGTCAACTCCCAAGAATCATGCGGCGGGCTTTTGGGCAAATGACTACGGGGCGATGCGGCCCATGCGTGGTCACACTTCCGATGGATGTGCAGGCAGCCTATTGTGAGTATGAGCCAATTGGCAGCGAAAATGAGATCACTGAATCGAAACCATGCGCCGATATAGCATCTATCGAAAAGGCTGTGGCTTTGATGAAAACGGCAAAGCGTCCGGTCATCCTTGCGGGCGGCGGCGCGCTGCGCTCTGGGGCAGGTGAACTCATTATGCAGCTTGCGCAAATTTGGGGCGCTGCGGTGATCACCACATTGGCGGCAAAAGGAACCGTTGCGGAGACTCATGAGCAATACGGCTTTCATACAGGCTCCAAAGGGACGGCAATCGGTTTAGAACTCAGCCGAAATGCCGATGTGGTATTGGCACTCGGCACACGATTTGCGGATGAAACCACATGCTCTTACCGCAAAGGGATTGCATTCAATTTTCCGGATACCAAGCTCATTCATATCGATATCGACACATCGGAAATAGGCAAGAATTACGGCGCGGACGTTGGTATTGTCGCGGACCTCAATGAAAGCCTCAAACAGATTCTGAGCTCAGATTCGGCATTTACAATCAACAAGGATTACCTTGCCGAAATCAAAAGTTTAAGGCGGGAGTGGTTCTCTTATCTTAAGAGCATTAGAGATAAGAAAAGAAGCCAAATCACGATTTCTCAGCTCATCGGCCTATTAAACAAAGAACTGCCGGATAACACAATTATCTCGACATCCTCAGGAAACACACAAGCACAATTGTTCCAGGAATATTGCTACCGTGAGCCGTATTGCAACCTGACCACGGGCGGTTTTTCAACAATGGGCTGGGCGGTTCCGGCTGCGATGGGCGCAAAGCTCGCCGCACCCGACAGACCCGTTGTCGCGCTGCTGGGCGATGGGGACTTCATGATGACAATGCAGGAACTGTCCACAATGGCACAATACGATATTCCGGTGGTCATCGTGATGGCCAACAACAGCGGCTGGATGGCGATAAAAGACCTGCAGGCAGACGTGCTTGGAGAGGCTGCCGCATTTGGAAATGACTTTATGCAGGGAGATACCATATACAGCCCAGACTTCAAATCTATAGCAGAATCCTTCGGGATAAAGGCGTATAATGAAAGCACACCCGAAGGAATTACAGCTGCGATAATAAATTCCATTGAGTCAGGCAAGCCGGCATTCATCAATGTGGATGTGTGCAGAGACTATCCGGATACAGGCGGTAAGGCTTATGGCTGGTGGGATGTCCCCATACCCGCTTATATGGAGGAAAAAAGAAGGAAATACGAGCAGGGTAGGGAAGAAGAGACAATATAACATTGTGCTGAATCTGATCAGGAGGCAAAACGATGAGCAGAATGAAGTTTGTTCTTGTTGGCTGCGGACGGATTGCGCAGCTGCATGTGGCCGGCTACAAAGACAATCCCGATGCCGAGGTTTGGGGCGTTTTCGATATCAACCATGCGCATGCTGTTAAATTTGCGCAGGATCATGGAGTCAGCAAGGTTTATGCGAGCTTTGATGATGTGCTGATAGATAGTGATGTAACGGCCGTTGAGCTGTTGCTGCCGCATCATCTTCACTGTGAATTCACAGTGAAAGCCTGCAATGCTGGAAAGCATGTGTCGGTGCAAAAACCAATGGCCATGAATCTAAACGAATGCGATATCATGATCAAGGCCGCGCGTGACAACGGCGTGAAACTCAAGATATTTGAAAACTTCGTTTTCTATCCTCCCTACCAGCTTGCAAAAAAATTGCTGGACGAGGGAGAAATCGGCACGCCTCAGGGAATTCGGCTTAAAATGAACAACGCATCGCTCGCCTCAAAAAATATGCCCATTGTCAACAAGAAGGTGGGTGCAGGCTGCGCACAGGTGGATGAAGCTATCAAGGAAACAGGCTGGTGCGTCAATCCAAAATCATGGCTATGGCGGTTTAACGATTCGCTGTCGGGTGGCGGTCCTACCGTTTTTGACGACGGATACCATAAGTTTTCAACCATAATGTACATGTTGGGCGATGTGGAGAAGGTGGTGGCGTGGATCGATGAAACGCCGGTGATGCCGGGCGTCTATAACGATGTGCCTGCCGTGATCATGTGGAAGCATAAAGATAAAAAGGTGTATGGCGTTTGGGATATCATGAGTTCCGACGACATGTATGTGAAAAGCAAATATTACACCTGTGATGAGCGCATGGAGATCACAGGCTCACGGGGTATCATCTGGGTGACGCGCTGCACGGCCACAATGCTGTCAGATGTCGCGCCTGTGGTGATGTACCGAGATGGCAAGCTCACGGAATTTTGGGATATGAAGCATGATTGGGCGGACTCTTTTGAGGCCTCCACGCGGGATTTTGTGGATGCGATTAAGAATGACCGCGAACCTGTGCTTTCCGGTGAGCGCGGCAGAGAGGTGCTGAAGTTCGCATTGGCCGCGATTGATTCATCCAGAAAGAATGCCGAGGTTTATCTCGACAGCTATATGGATAAGCCGCTTAAAAAGAAACATGGTTTTCTTGTGAACATGCTGATGAAGAGGAAACAGGGATGAATGTGAAGCAGACATTGGCGGTGGCGGCGCAAATCAGAAAACTCACGATCAAAAGCATGGAAGCCGCGGGTTACGGACATATCGGCGGGAGCATGTCCATCTGCGATGTGCTGGCGGTGCTGTATACGGATATTCTTCGGATTGACCCGAAATACAGCAGAAAAAAGGACAGGGACTGGTTCGTGCTTTCCAAAGGGCATTGCGGGCCCGCACTTTATGCGGCGCTTGCCTATAAAGGCTATTTTGACACGGATGAATTGAAGTCTCTCAATGCAAACGGCACGAATCTGCCGAGCCACTGCGACCGACTCAAAACGAACGGCGTGGATTTAAGCACCGGATCACTCGGGCAGGGATTATCGCTGGCTACCGGGGCAGCACTGGGAAACAAATTGCAAGGAATCGATAGCATGGTCTATGCGATTGTCGGAGACGGAGAGCTGCAGGAGGGCCAGAACTGGGAAGCGATTCAGTTTATTGCGCACAGGCAGCTTGATAACTTGGTACTCATTGTGGACGATAACAAACGCCAGCTCGACGGATATACAAAGGACTTGTGCAACCCGTTTAGCCTGAAGGCCAAGTTTTTAGCTTTCGGTTTTGATGTGATTGAAGCAGACGGGCATGATGTAAAAGCCATTTACGACGCGCTTATGAAAGCCAAGCAATGCGGCAGGCCGGTGGCTGTCTTATTAAGCACCGTCAAAGGTCATGGATGCAATTTTGCCGAGATTAAAGGCTTTAATCATTATATGGTCATCACTCACGAGATGGCTGAGGCCGCAATCGCGGAAATTGATGAGAGGCTGGCAAAGACATATGAACAGCTTAACTGAGTATAGCATGAGCGAACAGGAAATGCGGGCGGCTTACTGCGACGCGCTGATTCATGAAGCCGAGGGGAATGAACGTATTGTGGCGGTGGATGCCGATGTCCAGTTTTCAATGGGAACCAAACGGTTCTATGACCGGTTCCCACAGCGCGGCATCAACTGCGGTATCATGGAGGCGCATGCGGTGGGCCTGTGTGCCGGTATGTCTGCCACGGGCTTGATTCCGTTTTTTCACGCGTTTGGCACATTTGCCTCGCGCCGTGTTTTCGATCAGGTTTTTCTATCCTGCGCGTATCAGCAGCTAAATGTCAAAATCATTGGCGGAGACGCGGGTGTAACCGCAACAGCAAACGGGGGCACGCATATGCCGTTTGAAGATATGGGCCTTATGCGCACCATTCCGGGCATCACAATTATAGAGCCTGCCGATACAGCCATGTACAAATCAGCCGTCAAGCATATGGCTGATACATACGGCGTGTTTTATATGCGGTCATGTCGCCGCAAGGTCAGGCAGATATACGCCGATGATACGGAATTTGTGCTAGGGAAGGCAAATGTGCTTTGCACAGGCGTTGACGTGGCCATCGTGGCCTGCGGCATCATGGTTTATGAAGCGCTGCTTGCACGGGAGATTCTTGCGCAGAGCGGTATTAAAGCCACAGTGATCGATATGCATACGGTCAAGCCGATCGACAAAGATGCGCTGATTGAAGCGGCCGAAAGCTGCGGAGCTGTGGTGACGGCGGAGAATCATAACGTGATGGGAGGGCTGGGCAGCACCGTCTGTGAAGTGCTGTCGGAGAATTGTCCGGTGCCGATTGAGCGAATCGGCGTGTTTGAGAGTTTTGGAGAAGTTGGTACACAGGAGTATCTTCAAGAAAAGTTTCATTTAACCGCGCAGGATATCGCCGAAAAAACAGTGAGATGCATAGGGAGGAAAAACGCATGAGGATCGCTATTGTCAGCGAGGTATCCGCCAAAGATAAAAACAGGTTCATCATCGATGCTTTGCAGGATGTGAATGCTCAAATTTATAATATCGGCATGAGCGGCGAACAGGATGAGAAGGAACTCACCTACATCCACACCGGCTTGATGGCTGCTCTTGCGCTGGCCACAGGTGCCGCGGACTTTGTGGTGGGCGGATGCGGTACGGGACAGGGGTTTTTGCTGTCCGCGATGCAGTACCCGGGTGTCTTCTGCGGCCACATATTAGAGCCGGTCGACGCATGGCTGTTTTCTCAGATCAACGGCGGAAACTGTGTATCACTGGCGCTGAACAAGGGGTTTGGGTGGGCAGGAGAGATAGGCCTTAAATATATATTTGAGAAACTTTTTTGCGGAGAACCGGGGCGTGGATTCCCGTCTCATCGCAGTGAAAGCCAACTGCAAAGCCGCATGATGCTGGCACAAATCAGCCAAAACGCGCATAGAGATTTTATCACGATTATCCGGTCCATCGATTCTCTCGTCGTGCAGACGGTGAAGGAACACGCTCCCTTCACTAAATTCATAAGGGAACTTGCCTGTGACGGTGAACTGAAAGAAAAAATATTAAGCGAATAGGGGGGTAAGCTATGAGCCAGTCACTGAAAAAAGGCATAGAAGCCCTGCTGTTCCTGGCATCGCGAAAAAGTGTAGGGGTAACGGAGCTGGCTGAGGCGCTGGATATCAATAAGAGCACAGCGTTTCGTATTCTTGATACATACCTTGAAGCCAATATGGTGGAAAAAAACAAAGAGACGCTCAAATACAAGCTTGGCCCGGCCATACTGCAGCTTTCGGAGCAGTATTACAAGAACTTCAATATCATTGCGGCTGCGAAACCATTAATGGAGCAGCTCGCGAGGGATATTCGAGAATCCGTTCATCTTTGTGTGTGTTCCAACAACAGCGCGGTGATTATTGAACAAGTGATGTCGGATTCACGGTTGGTTGTGAACGCCAAGATCGGCAACATCGAGCCGCTGCATTGTTCATCCGTCGGTAAGTGTCTGCTGGCTTTTGCATCCGAAGCAGACAGGCAAAGAATGATATCTCATATCACGTTTGACGTTTTTACGGAAAGAACCATTCGATGCATCGATGATTTGAACGCTGAGATTGAGAAGGTGAAAGCTCAAGGATACGCCGTCGACAACGGGGAGCTCAGCCGTGATATCAAGTGCATCGCCGTCCCCGTGCTTGATGGCAAGGGCGGCTGCCAATATTCCCTGGGGACATCGGGGGCCGCCAGCAGAATGACACAGGAAAAGCAAGGTAGGATTATTCCGCTTCTTATCAAAACAGCGGCGGGTATTTTTGCATAGTAGATGTAAATAAGAAAGGACGGCACGATTATGAAAAGCATGCTAAAGCAAAAGCTTAGTTATGCCAGCGGAGATGTTTACGGCGGCGGCGCATTTATGATTTTTAGTCTGCTGTATCTGAATTTTCTTGTGCTGGTGGAGGGGCTGCCCATTGTGGCCACGACCATCATCATTTTCATCGGTAAGCTATGGGACGCCATTACAGACCCGATTGTCGGGCGCATTTCTGACAAAACACGGTCACGGTTCGGACGGCGGCGTATCTTTTTTCTGATTGGTATATTGCCGGTGTTTGTTTCGTTCATCATGCTGTTTTACTCCTTCGGACTCCAAAGTATAACGGTGAAAGTCATTTATTTTGCGCTGACATATATGCTTTTTGGAACAGCGTTCACCATTGTGATGGTGCCCTATAATGCCATCCTTTCGGATATGACCTCGGACTACAACGAACGCACGAGCTTTACCACGATGCGCATGGTTTTTTCGGGCGGGGCTTCTTTGTTTGCGGCGGTGGTTCCTGGTATCATTATCAAGGCAATCGGCGGAAGTCAGAATGGCCCGCAGCAAAGATCAGGGTATCTTGTGATGGCGATCATATTCGGTGCAGTCTTTGCGGTCAGCTGGTTAGTCGCGTTTCTGGGAACAAAGGAAAAAAACAAATTGCCCGAGGTGGAAAAAGCGTCGGTTAAAAGCTGGATGTCCGTATTCTCTAACAAAGCTTACAGAAACTTTCTTGGCATTTTTTTGTCCTTTCAAATCGCAGTTGATCTGGTGCTCGCATTGTTCATCTTCTACATCGACATCGTTGTTCTTCAGTACAAAAGCTATGAGCTCGTGGTGGGAACGCTGCTTGTGTTTTCGGTACTGTTTATGGTCTTGATGGGGGCTATTGCCAAGAGGAAAGGCAAGGCTTTTCCTCTTTACATCGGTATACCCATATGGATACTCTCAACGCTTTCGTTTATCTGGGTAGACAGCAGTACATCTGTTTATGTCCTATGCATATTGGCGGTTTTGATTGCGGTGGGCTCAGCCGCAGGTAATCTTTCCACATGGGCGATGCTGACCGACATATTCGATATTGATGAAATGCGAACCGGAAAGCGTAGGGAGGGCATTTACAGCGGCATCACCACATTTCTGCGCAAGTTTGCGAGTGGCATAGCCATCTTGCTTTTGGGCTTTGGCCTTGGTGCATGCGGGTTTGATCAGAACCAGTACTCAATACTCAAAGCGAGTGTCAATGATTTTGATCCGGCTGCTTATGCGCAAAGCAACGTGGTATCGGGGATAAAATGGGTGTTCGTGCTGATACCGCTTGTGCTGCTCTCCATATGTCTCATATTTGCGATACTCAACAAAATCAACAAGCGGCGCTTTGATGCGGTACTCAAGGGCATAGACTTAATGAAGGAAGCCGGTTCCTTGGATGCTCTCAGCCCGCGGGAACTCGATGATGTGTTGATTGCCACCGGAGCGGAAAAAGACATGCTTTGGGGCGGCAAGGCCATAGAAATTTCTACAAATGATATAACGCAAAATTTATAAGAGCGGCAGGCAATCTTAAGAAGGATTGACCTTACGGAACGCTTAGAACGCTTGTTCGGAGGGGACATGGCTTATATTGATGCACTCAATAAACGGCTAAATAGGCTTTACGGCGGAAAAGTGCAGGCCTTTGAAAACAGAGGATGCCTGCATTTAAACGGTGAACTGGGCGATTGGCAGCAGATTGTTCAAGCGGGTCTTGTGTCTGTGAACAAGAGATATATCGGCGTTGTCAATGAGATCAGACTGTCAGGACGGGACGTTCCACCGATGAAGCTGCCGCCTGTGTCAGACCTAACGTTGGATGGAACCCAGCCTGATGTGCTTGTCATTGGCGGCGGCATTGTGGGCTGCGCCGCCGCGCGTGAGCTTAAGCGTTTTAAGCTGGACGTGATGCTGGTGGAGAAAGAGCACGATGTCGCGCTACACGCGTCCAGCCGTAACGACGGCATGATTCATCCGGGTATCGACCTACATAATGGGCAATTGAAAAAAAGATACAATGATCTCGGAAACAAAATGGCAGAACAAGTCTGTGCCGAACTCGATGTGCCGTTTAAAAAAACCGGGCAGTATCTTTGCTTTATCCACTGGTGGATGAAGCCTGTGATTGCGGCAGCACAGCTGTATTGGAAAGCGCTGAAGGTTCCTGTTCGTTATGTGAGCCGCGAAGAGCTCAAACAAAAAGAGCCGAATCTGAACGACCAAATATCCTGCGCGCTGTTTTTCCCCACCGCTGGCACCGTTTGTCCCTATGGGCTGACGGTCGCGTTTGCTGAAAATGCCGTGGATAACGGCGCAAAGCTCTGTCTGGATACAGCCGTGACCGGTATGCAGGTCAGCGGAAGACATATCCACAGTGTGCTGACCAATCGCGGCAGGGTTTATCCTAGGCTTATAATCAATGCGGCAGGCGTGTTTTCGGAGGAAATCGCGAAGCTCTCTAAGGATCATTTTTTCTCGATCCATCCCAGAAAGGGAACCAATATTATACTCGATAAAAAGGCTGCGTACCTGGTAAACACCATCGCGTCATCACTTGGCAGTGTGGATAAAAAGATGGCACACAGCAAGGGCGGCGGAATTGTGCATACGGTGGATGGCAACCTGCTTGTTGGCCCGAATGCTGTAGAGACTTGTGAGCGAGAAAACTTTGAGACCGACAGGGACAGCATCAAAAAGATATTTGCAAAGCAGCGGATTACCTGCCCCAGCTTGAATGAAAACGATATTATCACTTATTTCACAGGAGTGCGCGCTGCCACGTATGAAGAAGATTTTATCGTATCCTTCGGAAAATTCACGGACAATATCATTCATGCGGCCGGTATACAGTCTCCGGGACTGACCGCTGCGCCTGCCATAGCCGCTGATGTCGCCAAAATGGCAGCCATATACCTTGGAGCGGCTAAAAACGACAATTTTAATCCGTTTCATACATGCATTATTCGGACGGCCGATATGCCGCTCAGTGAAAGAAATGAGCTGATAACCAAGGATGCGGACTACGGCGTTATCGTGTGTCGCTGCGAAGAGGTGAGCCGCGCAGAGATACGCGATGCGCTGCATCGAAGCGTGCCCTGCGACAGCGTGGACGGCGTGAAGCGCCGTGTTCGTGCGGGCATGGGACGGTGTCAGGGCGGGTTTTGCGGCCCTGCGGTGGCTCAGATCATTGCACATGAGCTGAATATACCCATAGAGCAGGTGAGAAAAAGCGTGTACAACAGCGAGATTCTGCTGGGCAGCAATAAGGAGGATGCATGATTAAGAGCGATTATGATGTGGCTGTGATCGGCGGAGGACCTGCGGGCATGGCGGCTGCACTGGCGGCGAAAAAGGAAGGCGCAGCTGTTTTGCTGATCGAGCGCGAAGCCCGTCTGGGTGGTATATTGAAGCAATGTATTCATGACGGTTTCGGACTGGTTCGGTTCGGAGAAAAGCTATCAGGGCCCGAATATGCACATCGGTTTATTGAGCCGCTGCTTGCATCAGCGGTGGACGTGGCAACACTTCACTTTGTGGAAAATATCGAGAGAACAAAGAATGGGTTTTTCATGACCTTGGTCAGTGCGGACGGTGTGACGCAAACAAGCGCCAAGAGCATCGTGCTGGCCTGCGGATGCCGTGAGCGTACATCGCGTCAGGTGGGGATACATGGCAGTCACTGCGTGGGTGTTTTCACTGCCGGAACAGCGCAGTATTACACGAACATACTTGGCAAACTGCTGACCAAAAGCTGCGTGATCCTCGGCTCCGGCGACATCGGATTGATCATGGCACGCCGACTCACCATAGAAGGCGCAAAGGTTCTGGGTGTGTATGAAGCAAAGCCGACCGCAAGCGGATTGATGCGCAACGTCTACCAATGCCTTGAAGATTTTGATATACCGCTGTATACGAGTAAAACCGTCACACGTGTGGTCGGTGATGAGAGGCTCAAAGCTGTCGAGATCTCGGATGTAGATGAGAACATGACGCCAATCGCGGGAACCGAAGAAACGATTGAATGTGACACACTGATCCTCTCCGTCGGGTTGATTCCCGAAAACGAACTGGCGGAAAGCCTTCATACCCCGCTTGACAACCGGACGAAGGGGCCAATTGCCGATCAACATGGCATGAGCATGGTGGCCGGCGTTTTTTGCTGCGGCAACGCGCTGCATGTGAGTGACCTAGTGGATTATGTATCGGAAAGCGGCGAGACCGCCGGGCGGGCAGCCGCACATTATTCGCCGCTTGAGCGGACATTTGCGGCGCTGAAGACGGATGACAATGTTTTGTATATTGTGCCGCAAAGGCTCGATCTCGGCGATCTTACAAACCCTGTGGTGATCTATTTTCGGTCGCGCGAGGAAAGGGGCCGAAGCAGGCTGACGGTTTCGGCGGACGGCAAAAGGATTTTCTCTAAGGTCTATCCGCAGCTGCGGCCGCCGGAGATGGAACGCATAGAGATCAATTTCGCAGACCTGGATCTAAAGCCGCAAAGCGAGATTAGTTTTGAACTTGGAGACGACTGAGATGGCGCAGCTGACTTGTATCGTTTGTCCCAATGGCTGCCGGATTTCGGCGGAGTTCAAAGACGGGAACTACGTGTTTTCCGGCAACAAATGTGCGCGCGGCATCGAATTTGCAAGGGCGGAGCTGACCGCTCCGATGCGCAGCGTCACCACGACGGTGAAAACGGCATTCTCGCAAATGCCGGCTTTGCCGGTGAGAACAAAAGGGGAGATCCCCAGAGAGCTGATTCCGGCTTTCATTCACGTGCTCGCATCAGTGGTGGTCACGCAGCGCGTCGGCATCGGAGAGACGGTGGTTGCGGATATCCTAG
>JAEWQS010000053.1 GCA_023399095.1 Bacillota bacterium | reverse complement strand
GACATGCCCGGCCGTTTCCGCTATTATGCACCCAAGACGGGTAAGCCGTCGTGCGGCTCACCCGCCCAATAAAAATTCTGCTTTTTCTTACGCTCTTTCGAGTTTACACAAAATCGGGGATACACCCTAGAATCCCTTTCAACCAGACGGTAGAACATAGTATATATTTATCCGTTACGTAGTGGATAGCATCACAGAACGAAAGCTGGCATTTCATGTGTCAGCTTTTTTATATGCTTATTCTTAGCGGAATTGAATCTGTTACTGATCCTTCGTCGCTTCGTTCCTCAGGATGACCCAATGTGCTGCTTACATAGCAACATTCTAAATTACTTTTACATTATTCTTCTATGTTTTTTATCTTCTACTAAATAGTCAAGCTTCTCATATACGATTGATTTAATTGTTTATACCTCAATTATGCTTATTATCATTCTTTAGTCTCTTTCTAAATGCTAAAGCTGGCTTTCGCTCCACACGCATAACGGTTGTATTTGCTATGATAAACGAAAATGACAGAGATCACTCCCTGTCATTAAGCTCTGTATAATGTTGTTTTCAATAGTTTGCCCACTGTAAAGCAGATATATCTTCCTATTCTTCGTCTGTATCTGCAATCACAAACTGCGCTGTGCAGTAGGTCTCAATATCCTCTTTGGTAAACCATGAGGGCGCAGACGCGTAAAACGCATCACCGTCTTGCTCCCAGTAAACATCCCTAGTCTCTGTTCCTTCGGCAATATAATATGTGCCGTCAAAATTAAGATCGGAGAGGTCTCCGTAAACTTTCATAAGCCAGTCCTTAAGACCGTTTTGATCAAGAGAATCCAGCCATGCAAATCGGAAAGCGCCTTGGTTGTCCAGCCGATAAGTGAATACAATCGATTCCTCATCCACGGCTATGCTTTCAAGAACGGCATCTTCGGGCAGTGTGGCGGGTTTATAGTAACTGCCGCCTTCTGCGGTCACAAATTCTTCCTCACTTGTATATGCTTCTGCTCGAAACTCCACTTTAGGCGCCGCTGGGGCTTCAGCCGATTCCGCTGGGGCTTCAGCCGGTTCCTCTGATGCCACATTTTCCGCAACACCATCCATCAGCATACCCACTTCCTCTTCAGGCGTCATTTCGGCATTTTCTGCGCCGTTATCGGCGGCAATCATTGAGTACACAGCGGATTCATCCGCCATTCTTGTGGAATAATGATCCATATTGGTTGCCGATGTCAGCACAACCACCAAGCCAATCGCCGCAGCCACTGCGGCCGTCGCGACAGACACGTATGCAAATAACGGTTTTTTCTTCTTCGCTTTTTTTATCGCCGACAAAGCCAGCCCCTGAGGCGGAGCCATTTCGCCAAGTGAACCAAGCGCGTTTTTCAGGCTCAATGCATCACGAATAGCCCTTTGGCAGGACGCGCAAGACGCGGCATGATTCAAAAGCTGCTGCCGGTCGTTTTCGCTGAGCATGCCGTCAACGAAAAGATCGATATTCTGTTGTACGATCCTGCAATCCATCCCCCACCACATCCTTAATCTACGATATCAACTATATGACGCAGATAATAAATGTTTTGTTCCACCAATTCTATACTTTTAAAATTATATATGAAAAGTCAAGACTGTACAACGGAAAATTATGAGATTATCAGCCGCATTTGGAGTAACCGCACGAACGACAAACCACACAGCCGCCCTCATGTTCCATTTTCGACGCACATTCGGGGCATTTTGCCGTATTGCCGCCGTCTTCATGTGTGTCTGCATCCCCGCCGCGCAGCTCAACCACGCGTTCGAGCACACGGCCGATCGCATCCGGACAAGACAGCACCTTCAGGCCTTTTTGCCGCAATGTGGAATGGCAGCGGATACCGCGCAGCTGCTCGATGATGCTGTCCGCATCGACGCCGGAGCGCAGCGCCATAGACACCAGACGGCTCGTCGCTTCGGACTGGGACGGACAACCGCCGGCACGGCCGACATTGGTGAATACCTCACAAATACCCTTTGAATCGTAGTTCACAGTCACGTACAGATTGCCGCAGCCAATTTTGATCTTCTGCGTGATACCCTTTGTGATTTCCGGACGCTCACGCGGCGCGAGCACGGAATCGTCTTCTTTCTCTTCTGTCTTTTCTGTCTTTTCACCGACACTGAGCACCTGCCCCTGACGGCTGCCGTCACGGTATATCGTGACACCCTTGAGCCCCAGTTCATAAGCGAGGTTGTACGCATCGCGGACATCCTGCTTAGTGGCTGTTTTGGAGAAGTTAACCGTTTTTGACACCGCGTTGTCGGTGGACTCCTGAAACGCGCTTTGCATGCGGATATGATACTCAGGCGATATATCGTGCGCCGTCACAAACACGCGCCGTACATCCTCTGGAATTTCCTCGATGCCATGGAGTGTGCCTTTCTGCGCGATGGTCTGCATTAGCTTTTTGCTGTAAAAGCCGCGTTGCTTGGCGACCTGCTCAAAGTACGGGTGTACCTCAACCAGCTTGTCGTCGTCCATCACATTGCGGATATAAGAGATGGCAAACACAGGCTCAATACCGCTCGACGTGCCAGCGATGATAGAAATCGTGCCCGTGGGCGCAATTGTCGTTACCGTGGCGTTGCGCATCGCTTTTATGCCCTGTTTTTTATATACGCTCTGCTCAAACATCGGAAAGCTGCCGCGCACCTCGCCCAACGCCTCAGACGCTTTGCGTGCGCTCATCTGAATGTATGCCATAAGCTCTTTCGCAGTCTTCACCGCTTCTTCGCTTTTATAAGGAATGCCAAGCTTATAGAGCATGTCCGCAAAGCCCATCACGCCCAGACCGATCTTGCGCATGCTTTTTGTTGTTTCTTCGATGATCGAAAGAGGATAGCGGTTCACATCGATGACGTTATCAAGAAAATGCACCGCAAGTGCCACGGTCTCGCCGAGTCCATCGTAATCGATTATGCCGTCCTTCACAAATTCATTTAAGTTGACAGAGCCCAGGTTGCAGCTCTCGAACGGCAGCAGCGGCTGCTCACCGCACGGGTTCGTGCTTTCGATTTCGCCCGCCGCAGGCACAGGGTTGTCATTGTTGATGCGGTCGAGGAACACGATGCCGGGTTCGCCGCTTGTCCATGCCATCTCGACTATTGTCTCATAGACGTCCTTGGCTTTGAGACTGCCCGTCTTTTTCTTCGTTGCTGGGTCGATGAGATCGTATTTTTTATCAGCGATCACGGCCTGCATGAACTTCTCCGTCAACCCGACGCTGATGTTAAAGTTGGTCATCTGGGTAAGGTCGCTCTTGCAAGCGATAAACTCCATAATATCCGGATGGTCGACGCGCAGTATGCCCATGTTGGCGCCGCGGCGTGTGCCGCCCTGCTTGACCGCCTCAGTGGATGCGTTGAACACCTTCATAAAGCTGATGGGGCCGCTGGCCACACCGCCCGTGGAGTTCACGCTCGCGCCTGTGGGACGGATGCGCGAAAACGAAAAGCCAGTTCCGCCGCCGCTTTTATGTATCATCGCGGCATTTTTCAGCGTATCAAATATGCCCTCCATGCTGTCTTCTATGGGTAGCACAAAGCATGCGGAAAGCTGCCCCAGTTCGCGCCCCGCGTTCATCAGCGTGGGCGAATTGGGCGTAAATTTTAAGCCGTCCATCATATTATAGAACGCCTGTGCGGTCTTTTTGGAATCTCCGCCATATGCGACGTCTGCCGCCGCAATGGTGTCCGCTACACGGCGGATCATATCGTCAGGACGTTCGCAAACACCCTTATCGTCCTTTTTAAGATATCGTCTTTCCAGCACGACGCGTGCATTATCAGTTAATTTCATTATACTCCTCCTATATACACTATACTGTATCAGGGCTATATACTAACACAATATATAGTTGTTATCAAGAATTATTTGCAGTTATTTAAGAATTTATTTCATCCGTTAAAGTCGTCAAAAAGCTGTGCGAAATGCTGTGGCGGAATGCTCTTGTCTGAAGAATAAAATGTGACGCTTCCCACGCCGTCTTGCGCGCACTCAAGCCCGTTTTGCAGCACACGTTTGAGTTGACGCACCGTGCCGTGCCGCCCGTCGAACACGGGACAATCGGTGTCGAATGTATTATCGATATAGCTTTTGATTTCTTCTTCCACAAAAGCGTAATGGGTGCACCCAAGCACCACCGCTCCTATGTTTTCATTGCGCAGGTTTGCCAGTTTTCTTTCAAGATAAGCGTGTACGCTCGTCTTGTCCGTACGTCCCTGTTCGATGAGCTCCACGAGCCCGCTGCAACCCACGCTGATTACGCGATCATCTGCATTCAGCTTATTAAGCAAGCATAAATACCGCCCCTGCGATACAGTCGCGGGCGTTGCGAGCACCAATACACGCCTATCTTTAACGGCGCTCAGCGCCGGTTTGACAGCGGGTTCCATGCTGATCACGGGTATGCTGAATTTCTCGCGCATCATATATACGGAAGTGCTGGTGGCAGTGTTGCATGCGATCACAATGGCTTTTACACCCATGGAGTACAGAAAAGCGCCTGCCTCGAGAGAAAGTGTCTTGATTTGCTCCTCTGATTTTTCTCCATACGGCGCGTTAATATTATCTCCGTAGTATATATAGTTTTCGTTTGGCATCAGATTAAAGGCTGTTTTGAGGACGCTGATACCACCCACGCCCGAATCAAAGAAACCGATCGGTTTGCAGTTCATTCTCTCTCCCGCTTGAAAATACCCTCATTTCTGAGAGCCTGTCGATGATGACTCATTATACTCCAAGGGCGAGGTTGTTTTCAACTGTAATAAGTTTTCCCTATGATCTAAAAATAAATAATAAGCTTCCAATTCACAAAGTATGGGTATGATTAGAGACCATAAAAGGAATGAAATTCACCAATTCTCTTTTCCTTTTTAGCGTTCTCATTTATGCTGCGCCGCCAGCCATTCCCACAAACTCAAATCTCCGTCGAAGCATTCATTGTTCAGCACATATATCCACACCCAATGAGAGTCGTATGTGTAAGGCGTTCCGTCTTCGTTAAAGTATTCCCCTG
>JAEWQS010000033.1 GCA_023399095.1 Bacillota bacterium | reverse complement strand
ATTAACAATAAACAAAACCATCCAAATGTTTTCCATATTGATACCTCACCTTAAACCACTATTGGCCATTTAACTCTGCGAACTACTCTCCGCGCTGCCCCAGGCGGCTGCGATATTCTTGCTCCTCTCGATCGTAGTCCTGCCGCTCCTCTTCGGTTTCGGGCAGCAAGGCAGGTACATATAGCTTTTGCCCCTGTTCACCCAGCGCGACGAACGTAAACATAGCCACATTGGTGACAATGACCGCCCCGGTCGCAAGGTTCTCCGCCGTTGCTGTGATCTTCACCTTCATCGATGTCCTGCCGACCCAAACAAGCTTGGCCTCAACACTGACCATCTCTCCCAGACGCACCGGATGCTTGAATTCCAGCCCATCTGCAGCGACAGTGGCCACCTGCGCGTTCGAGTGCCGCATGCAGGCCAGCGCTCCCGCGATATCCATGCGGTGCATCAGCTCTCCCCCCAATAGATTGCCGAGCAAATTCGTCATTCCGGGCAGCACCAGCTCCGTCATTACCACCTTGGTTTCCTCAGGCGTTTTCCCCGTTTTCATTCGTTGTCCTTTCTCGGCCGCGTGCCGCCATGATGTTTGTTATAAAATACCTTAAAACCATCATTCATGCAAGAGCGCTTCTTCTCAAGCAGCACCGCGTTACACCGCATCACAAAAAAAGCTGCCGGATAACCGACAGCTTTGCTTATACCTGTTGTGCGTTGGATTATTCCTTCTTGTCGCCGGGCAGCAGACCCTTGCGTGTCAAATTGATACGGCCCTGTCTGTCGATCTCTGTCACTCGAACGAGTATCTCGTCGCCGATGTTGACGACATCTTCTACCTTAGCGACGTGCTCATTGGCAAGCTTGGATATGTGCACGAGACCATCCTTGCCAGGCGAAAGTTCCACAAAGGCGCCGAAGTTCATGATGCGCACCACCTTGCCGAGGTACACATTGCCCACTTCAACATCCTTGACGATCGCATCGATCGCGGCTCTGGCTTTGTCCGCTGCCTCTTCGTCCGCCGAGAGGATAAACACGCGGCCGTCGTCTTCGAGGTCAATCTTGACACCCGTGTCGGCAATGATCTTGTTGATGACCTTGCCGCCTGCGCCGATAACCTCACGAATCTTTTCAGGGTCAATCGTGAACTGGTAGATGCGCGGCGCATACTTGGATAGGTTGGCACGCGGTGCGGGCATCACTTCTTCCATCTTGTCCAGTATGAACATGCGGCCCTTGTGTGCTTGCGCGAGCGCGCGCGTCAGAATCTCTTTGTTGATGCCCTTGATCTTGATATCCATCTGTATGGCGGTAATACCATTGCGTGTACCCGCCACTTTAAAGTCCATATCGCCGAAGAAATCTTCAAGGCCCTGAATATCTGTCAATATCGCAAGGTTGCCTGTTTCGTCATCCTTGATAAGCCCCATGGCCACGCCGGCCACCGGCGCTTTAAGCGGTACGCCCGCATCCATCAGAGACAGCGTGCTTGCGCAGATGCTGGCCTGAGAGGTGGATCCGTTGGAGCTGATGCACTCGGATACCGTACGGATGGCATATGGGAACTCCTCTTCGCTCGGAAGCACGGGGATCAGCGCCCTTTCTGCCAGTGCGCCATGACCGATTTCTCTGCGGCTCGTGCTGCGCATCATGCGCGCTTCGCCTGTCGAATACGGCGGCATATTATAATGATGCATATAGCGCTTGTTTTCTTGTTCCGAAAGACCATCCAAACGCTGCGCGTCGCTGACCGAGCCCAGAGTGGTCAATGTGAGTGCCTGTGTCTCACCGCGTGTGAACACGGCGCTGCCGTGTGTCCGCGCGAGTATGCCTGTTTCGCACCAAATCGGACGAATCTCGTCGAAGGCACGTCCATCGGGACGAATGCCCTTATTGATAATTCTGTCGCGGACAAGCTCTTTGCGGAGCGCATACAGCACGTTCTCAATATCGCCTTCACGACCCGGATATCCTTCGGCAAAGTGTGCTTTGACATCTGCCGTGATTTCTTCGGTGCGCTCTTCACGAACCTTTCTTTCATTCGTGTCGATGCTGTAAGCAACCTTTTCTTTGGCGTAAGCCCTTACCGTCGCTTCAAACTCTTCTTCGACCTTGACCAGCTTCACATCCGCCTTTTCCTTGCCCACTTCGCTCACCATGTTTTCAATAAAGGCCACAACCTTTTTGATCTCCTCGTGTGCGAGCAAAATCGCGTCCAGCATCTGTTCTTCACTGATTCCGTTGGCACCTGCCTCCACCATCATCACGGCGTCCTTGGTGCCCGAAACTGTCAGATCCAGCACGCTTTTTTCACGCTGTGCCAAATCGGGGTTTAAAACAAGCTCACCGTCTACCATGCCCACGGTCACCGAACCGGTCGGCCCCATGAACGGAATATCGGATATCGACAGCGCCACTGAAGAACCTATCATACCAAGCGGACCCGGAATGATGTCCTGATCCACACTCAGCACGGTGCAGACCACCTGAACGTCGTTGCGGTATCCTTTGGGGAACAGCGGCCGAATCGGCCTGTCGATGAGACGTGATGTCAAAATTGCTTTTTCGGATGGCCTGCCCTCGCGCTTGATAAAGCCGCCGGGAATTTTGCCGACCGAATACATCTTTTCTTCGAACTCTACGCTAAGCGGGAAAAAGTCAATTCCCTCTCTTGGTGCCTTTGAAGCCGTAGCCGTGACGAGGACAGCCGTATCGCCGCACCGCATCAAGCATGCTCCGCCTGCCTGCTGGGCATATTTGCCCGTTTCTACCGTCAGTGTTCTGCCGGCATAGTTCATTTCAAATACTCTGTGTTCCATTTTTTCTTCTTTCTCCTTCTTCCTTAACAGCAATGCGCATGCCCCATGCGTATGCCCCATGCTAAATGCATGTGTTTTTGAACAAATAATAGAGCGGTCGCCCGCTCTATTATTTGTTATTTTCTTAAGTTCAAACCTTTAAGCACTTCTCTGTACCGCTCAATGTCCTTTTTCTTAAGATAGTCCAGCAAGCCTCTTCTTTTACCGACCATTTTCAGCAAGCCTCTTCTTGAATGGTGATCCTTCTGATGAATCTTCAAGTGCTCGTTAAGATGGTTGATGCGTTCGCTCAAAAGAGCAATCTGAACTTCCGGCGATCCCGTGTCGCCCTCACTCATGGCAAACTTCGAGATGATGCCTGACTTTGTTTCTTTATCCATTTTTCCCTCCTGTTTTTGGCAACCCCGTAAACAATGCAAAGCGTCGGATACTCGCTAAGCAGTGTAAGCGGTTAAAATCAGAGTTCATAATAACATAAGCAGTTACGTTTGTAAACCTCGTCTTTTTACAGGTGCCCTTCCTTTATATTATATATCTTTCGCAAACCGGCTTTGTTTTATGCGCAATTATTTCCTCTGTGAAAAATTGATCACCACATAACTTTAGTTTTGCCATAAATATATACCTTTAATAATCGAAATTTTTCATTTTGCATCATACCAAACGACAATTCGTTGTGCTATAATAACTGCTTGGGATTAAATATATATTTTTAAGGAGACCGTATGGCTAGCAAATTGACATTTAAGGGCGGCATTCATCCTCTTAAGGCGATCCATCACGGCAAGTATCTATCCGAAAAAAGTGCAGTAGAAAAATGCAGTGTCCCTGAGGAAATTATACTGCCGCTTTCACAACATATCGGCGCCCCTTCCACTCCTGTGGTTAAAGTGGGTGACAAGGTAGATATGGGTCAGATGATTGCCGATGCAAGCGGTTATGTAAGCGTGCCGTGCTTTTCGAGCGTATCGGGCACAGTCAAAGCGATTGAACCGCGTCCGCATATATCCGGTCGACCCGGCATGTCCATCGTCATTGAGAACGATTTTGAGGACAGGCTGTATCCGGGCATCAAAAGCCCCGGAAAGCTTGCAGATCTGTCGCCCAAAGAGATCGTTGATATCATTAAGAACGCGGGAATCGTGGGCATGGGCGGCGCTGCTTTCCCCACGCACGTGAAGCTCTCGCCGCCGCCGGAAAAGAAGATCGATACGTTGATTGTCAACGGCGCGGAGTGCGAACCGTACCTGACTGCCGACCACCGAGTTATGCTTGAGCATCCGGACGAAGTGGTACGCGGCCTCGAAGCCGTGATGAAGGTACTGGGCGTCAAAAATGCATACATTGCCATCGAGGATAACAAGCGCGACGCAATTGCCGCTGTGTCCAAGGCGGCGCAGGGTAAGAATATCGATGTGGTCACAATGTGCGTCAAATACCCGCAGGGTGCTGAAAAACAGCTCATCTACGCGGTCACCAAGCGCCAGATACCGTCCGGCGGCCTGCCGATGGATGTGGGCGCTGTGGTTGTCAACGCAGGCTCTGTGTATCAGATCTGCCTCGCGATTGAAAAAGGTCTGCCGCTCTTTGAGCGCGTGGTCACCGTGACGGGCAGCGTCAATAACCCGTCAAACCTGCTTGTGCGCCTCGGCACACCAATATCACACGTAATCGGCTTCGTGGGCGGCCTTTCCGGCAAAATCGAAAAGCTGATTGCGGGCGGCCCGATGATGGGCATCACGCAACACAGCCTGGACGCGCCGGTGATGAAGGGCACATCGGGTCTGCTGGCGCTTGATACCGGCATGGTGCGCAGCGCGGAAGAATCTTCGTGCATACGCTGCGGCAAATGCGTGTATGTGTGCCCCATGGGGCTGCTGCCTTATCTGCTGAGCGATTATTCTCAGCACGAGCGGTTTGAAGACGCTGAGAAAAACCACGTACTCGACTGCATCGAATGCGGCAGCTGCGCATATGTATGCCCGGCGAACCGTCATCTCGTGCAGGAAATGCGTCTTGCGAAATCGCAGGTCTTGCAAAAACGTAAAAAAGCGAAATAATCGACGAACTAATATTTTTATCTTATTTTGGAGGTGTGTATGGACCAGTATATTATGTCCTCGTCGCCGCATGTGCGCTCCAGCGAATCGACGGCTCGTATCATGCGCGACGTGATCATAGCGCTGCTGCCCGCAACGGCTTTCGGCGTCTATATCTTCGGTCTGAATGCGCTTTGGGTGGTGCTTTCCTGCGTGGCGGCGGCCATGCTCACCGAAGCACTGCTGCAAAAGCTCATGAATAAAAGAATCACGGTGAGTGACGGAAGCGCGGCTCTCACAGGCTTGTTGCTCGCGCTCAATCTGCCGCCCGCCGTGCCGCTCTGGATTCCCATATTGGGCTCGGTGTTCGCCATTGCGATTGTCAAGCAGTGCTTTGGCGGCCTCGGGCACAATTTTATAAACCCCGCGCTGGCTGCACGTGCGTTCCTGCTAGTGTCCTGGCCGACAGCCATGACGACATGGACGATTCCGGGTGCCGACGCAGTATCCTCTGCAACGCCTCTGGCTGCGCTTAAGCTGGGCGGAGAGCTGAGCTCGTATTCTGACATGTTCCTTGGCAACATCGGCGGCTGTATCGGTGAAACCAGCGCGATCGCGCTGATTCTCGGCGGTCTTTACCTGATTGCCCGGCGCGTGATCGACCCGCGCATCCCCATGGTTTACATCGGCACGGTGGCGTTGCTTACATGGGTTGCAGGCCCGCAGGGGATGTTCACGGGCGACGCGCTATACCACATACTCGGCGGCGGCCTGATGCTCGGCGCATTCTTCATGGCGACAGACTACACAACCTCGCCGATGAGCGTCAACGGTAAGATGGTATTTGCAGCGGGCTGCGGCATTCTGACCAGCGTCATACGCCTGTGGGGCGGCTATCCCGAAGGCGTGTCATATTCGATACTGCTCATGAACCTTGTGGTGCCGCTGATCGACAGAGCGTTCCTTCCCAAGCGGTTTGGAGGTGTTGTGAAATGAAAAACATTGTTGTCATCACAATTAAGCTGCTGATCATCACGATTATTGCGGGTATCATACTGGGAGTCGTCAACGGCGTGACCAAAGACCCCATCGCCGCGCAGACTTTGAAGGAAGCCACCGAGGCACGGCAAGCCGTGTTCCCGGAAGCGGTGAGCTTTGAGGAGCTGGATGTGCAGATTCCCGAGGAATACGCGATCATCACCGGCGTTTACAAAGCACTGGATGCGCAGGGAAACAACATCGGCATCACGGCGGCGGTGGTCACCAAGGCTTTCAACGCCGGACTCAACCTGACAATCGGCGTGGGTGCGGACGGCACTATCAAGGGTGTCAAGCTCGGCAGTCACAACGAAACGCCGGGTCTTGGTGCGAAAGCAACTGAGCCCAAGTTCCAGTCACAGTATACAGGCAAGCCGTATGACCAACCGCTGGGCGTCGTGAAATCTGCGCCGTCAAGCGATTACGATATTCAGGCCATCACAAGCGCAACGATCACGTCCAACGGTATCACAGATGCCGTGAACATGGTGACCGCGTTTTACCAACAGATGGCGGGAGGTGCGCAATGAAAAACAAAGTGAAGCCAATGGCCATACTGAAAAACGGCATGTTTACAGAGAATCCGACGTTCCGGCTTGTGCTGGGTATGTGCCCCACGCTCGCTGTCACCACGGCGGCGTTTAACGGCATCGGCATGGGTCTTGCGGCCACGTTCGTGCTCGTGGGTTCCAACGTCGTGATATCTCTGCTGAGAAATTTTATACCATCCAAGGTGCGTATCCCAGCTTTCGTCGTGATCATCGCGTCGTTTGTGACGGTCGTGCAGCTGCTGCTCAAGGCCTATGTGCCGGCGCTTGACAAATCACTGGGGCTTTTCATCCCGCTGATCGTTGTTAACTGCATCATACTCGCGAGAGCCGAATCGTTCGCGTCCAAGAACGGCGTGGGTGCCTCGCTGTTGGACGGCATAGGCATGGGACTCGGGTTTACAGGTGCACTGTTCATCATCGCGTCCATCCGCGAGATTCTCGGCGACGGCAAGTTCTTCGGCATGCCGCTGTTCGGGGAGAGCTTCCAGCCTGCGCTTATCATGATCGGTGCGCCGGGCGGATTTATCACTCTCGGGTTGCTGCTGGGTCTCATTAACTACATCGGCATGAAAAGAAAAAAGAAAGGGGCGCGTTAACGAATGGAAGGTTTTTCTGGCATACTGCTGCTGCTTTTAAGCTCGATACTCGTCAACAACTTCGTTCTCTCGAAGTTCCTTGGCATCTGCCCGTTCCTCGGCGTGTCCAAGAAGGTGGAAACGGCGCTGGGCATGGGCTTCGCGGTCACGTTCGTCATGGCGCTCGCTTCGGTGATATCGTATCTCGTGCAGTATTTCATACTTGTGCCGCTTGAGATTGAATATCTTCAAACAATCGCGTTCATACTCGTGATAGCGGCGCTGGTACAGCTTGTCGAGATGGCGCTGCAAAAGCTGGTGCCCTCGCTGTATCAGGCGCTGGGCGTGTATCTGCCGCTCATCACCACGAACTGCGCGGTGCTGGGTGTGGCGATACTCAACATCACCGAGAATTACAACCTGCTGCAGACGCTGGTCAACGGCATCGGCGGCGCGCTCGGCTTTACACTGGCCATCGTGCTTTTCGCGGGCATCCGCGAGAGGCTGGAGCTGGCCAATATCCCTGAGCCTTTGAAGGGCTTCCCCATCGCTCTGATATCTGCGGGGCTGATGGCGATCGCTTTCCTTGGATTCCAAGGGCTCGTTTAACGGAGGTCAAACATTATGTTTAATGAAATCATCTGGCCTGTCGTCGCACTGGGCGGTTTGGGACTGCTACTGGGCTTAGGCCTAGCGATTGCGTCCAAACTTCTGGCGGTGAAGGTCGATCCGAATATCGAAAAAGTACGCGAGCTGCTGCCGGGCGCCAATTGCGGCGGCTGCGGTTTCCCCGGCTGTGACGGCCTTGCCAAGGCGCTTTGCGAAGGCAACGCGCAGGTGAACCAGTGCAGCGTTCTCTCCTGCGATAACTTAAGTGCGATTGCTGAGGTACTGGGCGTGGAAGCCGAGGCTGGCGAGAAAATGGTGGCGCGTGTGCTGTGCCGCGGCGACAGTGAAAACTGTGTATCGCAGTACGTCTACTCCGGCGTGTCCGATTGCCGCGCGGCGGCAATGCTGGCAGGCGGCCCGAAATCGTGCGCGTTTGGCTGCGTGGGTCTGTTAACCTGCGGCAAGGTATGTCCGTTCGGCGCGATATACCTAAGCGATAAAGGCATTGCGGCTGTGGATGAAAACATATGCACGGGTTGCGGCAAATGCACCGAGGCGTGCCCCAAGGACGTCATCAAGGTGATGCCGCAAAACCGCAACGTGTATATCAGCTGCCGCACGACCGAAAAGGGCAAGGCGGTGACGGTTAACTGCAAAGCGGGCTGTATCGCGTGCAGTATCTGTGCCAAAAAGTGTCCTGAAAACGCGATTGTGATGAAGGACAACCTGCCTGTCATCGATTACGACAAATGCACGGGCTGCGGCACTTGTGTACAGGTATGCCCCAAGGGCACCATCGCAATGAACGACAAGCTCGATAACGCATGTAAAGTGGTGAACAACTGATATGAGCATGATATCCGCCGGACAACGTGTGATACTCGCATCTGCGTCTCCAAGACGCAAGGAGCTGCTCTCGTACATCATCAGCGAATTCGACGTGATTCCGAGCGGCATCGACGAAGTGGCAACGGGTGTACCTGACGATCAGGTGAAACAGCTCGCAGCGGACAAGGCGGCGGATATCGCGAAGCAGTATCCCGATGCGCTGGTGATCGGCGCTGACACGTTGGTCGCGGTCGATGATCGTGTGCTTGGCAAGCCCGCAGACGAAGCCGAAGCGGCAGATATGCTGCGTCTTCTATCGGGTCGTGAGCATCGCGTATACACAGGCGTGGCGGTGGTTTCAGACGGTCACGTGAACGCGAATGTGAACATGACACATGTCGAGTTCGCAAAGCTCTCTGGCGACGAGATTCGCGAGTATATCGGCACGGGCGAGCCGATGGATAAGGCGGGCGCGTACGGCATACAAGGCTATTGCGGTAAGTATATCGTCGGCATACGCGGCGATTATTTCAATGTGATGGGATTGCCGCTCAACATGCTCTACAACATGCTCAAAGAACTATAGATTCGATACGATGCCCGAGGGTGTTTGCCTTCGGGCTTTTTTTGTTGCGGTTTTGGGGTGAGGTTTCTTATTTATGAGGGCTCTGCCCTCATACTCCCGCCAAAGGGGCCAGCCCCTTTGGAAGCCCATAATAAATGCCTCACGGCATTTTCAGAATTGTTTAAAGCATAGGACTCTTCGACAAGCTCGGAGTGACAGCAAGCTGTAATCTGCTCGATATACTATTTGTCATTCTGACGCGCAAAGCGACTGAAGAGTCTATTATATGACGTCACGGAACGGTCGCACCCCATTCGGGGCACAGGCGCCCATTCCCTATATTATTATGATGCATCAACATCGCGTCAATTTGTAAGGGACGGTCTCGACCGTCCCGCTTGGCAAACCTAATCCGCAAAGAACAATACATATGACACAAACATATATTTATATACATAGGAGGTGAAAAAATGCTTACAAATAGAGAATTTATCACGATGTCAATAGACTTAAATCTGTTCTTTCTGAGAATTATGAAAGAGCATTCACTTTTTTTACAGCTGGGCTTCACTCCAAGAGACAGCGGCCTGGGTGCCGAAGCGGCTTCGCTAGCAATGGGCTTTGAAGAGCTGCTGGAGGATGCCGTAGAGCTGGCGAACGGCAGTGTGAGCAACGCGGCGCTGCAATCGCAGCAAATTGTCACACCGTATACAATGGAAGCGGAACGTCTCACGAAGTTTTACACCGGCGTTCCGATCGATTCCGCGATTACCAGACAGGAAGAAATGCTGATGCCATCAGGTGGCGGAGTGCCTATGGGGCTTACAGAAGAGGTGGAGATGCTAAATCGAGACGCATATCAATTAACGGCGGCGCTTGCACGGTTTAAAGAAAAGCTGCTCGCGAATGTGCGTGCATGCAGGCTTTTTACACTCAATTACCCGCTGTTGATAGACCATATTCTTCGGGAAGCGAAGCTTTTCATGCAGCTGCTGGCTGCGCTTTTGCGCGGAGAAAACATCATGCGCTCAGAGGAGCTTATTAACCAAGAAGTCTTTTGGAACCGAATCATGGCGGAGCACGCCAAATTCATCGCCGGCCTTCTCGACCCGACTGAGGAAGATCTGATTGATACGGCAAGAACGTTCGGCAAAGAATTTGACATGTTAACTGCTGAGGCCATAAATGCAACAAAGCAGACAATGAACATATCGGGAGTCACCAGCGAGAGCATGCGGAAAACAAGAGAATTGCGCGATTTTAAAGCAGATGGAACAAAAGGAATATTGGAATGTAAAATACAATCTATTATCATTCCGCTTCTTGGCGACCATGTTCTGCGCGAAGCCAATCACTATCTTTTTGTGCTTAATTCGTACGGCCGATAACCAAAACTATCCCAAAGGCTTCTGTAGTTTATAGAGGCCTTTTATAGTTTTTAAAAAGTTTTTTCATTATCAAACTATATAATTCCAGATATAATCGTATTGACATCGCAAAGAATAAAGGTTGAATCATGGTTTTCGGGAGATGAAATATGGAGCTGATGCCAGCGGTATATCGATTTATTATTCGGCCGAGTTGGTTTACAAAGCATTACATCAAATCTTTAATACTCAATGAATTCGAATTCAACAACAGGTTTGTTCTTGAGTTTGGATCAGGGGTGGGTACAAACAGCAAAATGTTTCGTCCGCATCAATATCTGGGCGTCGATTGTGATGCAAAACGAGTTGAATATGCCTCCCGTCTCTTTCGAGAGTATAATTTTGCGACAATTAGTGATCCAAAAATACCATTGCATGATAAGACTGTCGATTATGTGCTCATCATATCCGTGCTTCACCATATTCCCACGGACTTAATACCGGAATATTTAACCGAGTTTCGCAGACTGCTCAAAGACAACGGAAAGATCATTATCATGGAGCCTTGTTTTCATGAGCGCTCTGATTTCTGTAATACCCTGATGGGCTTTTTTGATAAAGGCAAGTATATACAATATGAAGACGCTTACTTAAGCCTATTTGAAACGAATGCCTATAGAACCAACATGATTAATAGGTTTTCTCAGCTCTGTCTCTATAAAAAGATTCTTTTCTCCGCAACGCCGATTATATAAGTCAAACGTGACAGTTCTATTCTTTTGGCGTATCGCCATCATCAATTCTCCCTTTCCTATCCAGCGCCCGTATATCCGGCGGCTCGGCGGATATATACATTTCCTCCGTCTGCTGCTGCGCCTGCTGCAAAACCATCATCGCCTGTGTGGCGGCTCCAAACAGCGTCTCATACATATTTTTATAATCCGGCATGGTTCTAACGACTCCTTTACTTTACACATAATACACATTATTTTTCATGAAAAAACATTATGCTATGCATAATGTATAATATATATGGCATAATTCTTTTTGTCAATACCTCTTGATAGAATGAATATTAAAGAGAGGTGCTCAAAAATGAAACTTGAACACAGTGAACGGTATAAAATGCTTGGCCTGCGAATAGCCTATTTTCGCAAAATGAAGGGCTTCACGCAAGAGCAGCTTGCTGAAAAGCTCGGAAAAAGCACGGGATATATTGGCGCTGTTGAAGCCATAAATGTCGAGCGTGCTATTTCGCTAGACTTACTGTTTGATATTGCCGATCTGTTGGATGTTTCTGCATATAAGTTTTTGCAGTTTGATGATGAATAAGCGGATATTTGGCGAAAAATAAATTAGCCGAAGTTCCCTACCTTTTGATATGAAATAAAATCTCATTAAAGAAATAACTTATTAAATGGCATGCCTCATATAGAGACTTGATATTCTGCCCCAGAACAATGTATATGTATAAAAACCATAGTATCCAGGTATATCCAGTATAAAGTTCGGCGAATCTTCTCTGCAAAGACGCTGAAACTCTAATTGATCTTTCTTTGACAGTTCCGGATTTTCGGTCCCCCAACGCATTTTACATAAATCTGCGGAGGCTTTTCGCGTTCCCTGGCTAAATGGAGGGGCTCTCCCTAAAGAAGTAGCATTCAACTTGGCTTCTAAAACCGGGCATCCGCGATGTATCACTTGCGAGGTTCAGTTAAGCATATATACCATACCTTCAGGCTTTACGATCCTAGACAACTCTATAAGCTGCAAACAGGATCAATTTCCAGAAGGCCAATAAGATCCATGCTAAATACCCAATCAAATGAATTTTCTTCAAAGGAAGTTTGCAATCAATTTCAACAACTATTTTATGTTCCTCTTACAAGTTCTTTATATAATGCTTTTGTCTCTCAATATCTGTAGCTGAAGCATAAGGATGAGAGTATCTTCCATGAGTTGTCGTGAATGATTTCATAAACCACTTATCATTGATCTGAACGGATTCCCTAGGACAAAAGTTAAGACAAGCATAACACATATAACAGAGCTTACTATCCTGCCAATCGGGCTTGCCGTTTTTCATTACTATTTTCTTTGACAGGCAGACTCTCTCGCACAAACCGCAACCAGTACATTTCGAGTCGGTATAGAAGTAATCCTTTATGCTTTTATGCTCCTGCGTTTTGAGCGCCAGGAGGATAAGATGTTCAAGTATAAAGCCCATTTTTACACTATATTCAGTATCCTTTTTGTGGCTTATTTCTTTATTTATTATAATGTCTTTAATTAAATCAAGTTTTGACTCTATTTCTTCAGTTTTTTGACTCAGCTCTATCTCTGAAAGCATATGGAAACTATGCTTACTGTCATCGCTTTTCAACTTTGGGTCGTTATTGAATACCGTCATAACAAAATGGGAACTCAATCGCTTCTCCTTTTTTTTAAGGATCTTATCAATCTCTTTCCTGATTCTGCAGGTAGTACCGCCCCGTGTAGCAACCGCAAAAATATAATCTGCCGATTTTAAATCAACTTTTTGGAGAAATGTCTTCACGGGATTCGGGAACGTCGGCCCTTGTAGGGGAAAGACAATGCCGATGGTATCCGCTTCTGCCTCAATAACATTTTGATTCAGCAGACTAACTATCGGTATCAGTTCTGCTTCCGGAAGGCGTTTCTGCAATCCCCGCGCAACATGCAAAGAATTCCCCGAACCTGAAAAGTAATAGATCTCTGTGCTCATACAAAACCTCGCGTTTATTATCGATGGCGGCTAATAACTGAAAATTTAAATTTGCAAATTACTGGGTATATCTTTACTCCTTTATACGTCCCATCAATATGCAATCGATCATCTCGCTGATCTTTTGCCGTCTCTTGTCTTCGTTAAAAAAATCCGTGTACAAATAATTACCGTAGAGTACTGGATCAACCACAATATGATGAAACGGCATCATGATCTGCAATGCAATAATACTGATGTCGGAATTATCGCAATCAGGCAATATTTCTTTGAGAAGCGGCGTGACCAGTTCACAGGAATTTCTGCATCCAGCTTTTAATTCCATTAAAATAGCAATTCTTGATACATTGCCGAGCTTAAATGCCGCATCGGCTGTTGCTAGCAACATGTCCTTAAGCCTTGTCAGGGCATCAGTACCTGTAATGTCTTGCGTAGTTTGCGCAATCAGATCGCCCATAATGGTCCCTACGACCTGACTGAGAAGATTCTCTTTTGACTTGTAGTGGTAATTTACAAGCGCTAGGTTCACGTCGGCTCTTGACGCGATCTGCCGCATCGTTATTTGCTGATCGCCATTACCCTCAGTGATTAATTCCATAGCAGCATGTAATATCTTTTCCTTAGTGTCTTGCCTGTTCATTATATCACCATATTAAACATGTTTTAAACTTGTTTAATTATAAACCAATATATAACATCTGTCAACCAAGAACTTATAAAAAGTTTATTTGTTTTCTCTAGCAGCGTCATTCAACATATTAGTCATTCATGGTACAATAAGTTATCTGTGTACCATATTTATAAGGAGGGCTTGTCATGTCGATTTCTGTTCTTTACCATTCGGTATCAGGAAACACCAAAAAGGTGGCGGATGCCATCGCCGAGGCAACTGGCTGCACCGCACAGCCGATCAAGGAATATCCGCTGGATTCATCGGTTGATCTTATGTTCATCGGCGGTGCGATCTACGGCGACAAGCTCGATCCGGTGCTGGATTCGTTTCTTAATGCTTTAACGCCGGAGAAGGCAAAGCGCGTGGTGCTGTTCTCCACATACATTAAAGAAGCAAAGGCTTTGGGGCTTATGAAAGAGCTGCTGCAAAGAAAAGGCGTCGCGGTCGATAAAGACAGCTTTTCGTGCAAAGGCAAATTCTTAATTCTAAATTTGCGTCACCCAAACATGGCGGAGCTGGAAGAAGCGAAGGCGTTTTCGAAAAATGTCATCGCAGAATAGCCAAAAACCGCGCCGATGCGGTTTATACATGAATATGTGATTTTTTGAAAGCGCCGTCATCCGGCGTTTTTTTCATAAATATCGCTATTTCACGTCGGGTATGAGAATATCAGATATTTCGTCGAAAGGTATCACAAATTCGGGCTCGCCGTAAGCGCCCGGAGTGATAGCGTATCTCGGAAACACGACCACCAAAGCCGCGTCGGTCAGGTAATACCATTGATCGGGAGAAACAGTTTGAAAATCAAACATCTCGCTCTCCGGGCTGCTTGCAATGAATGCGCGGATTTTTTCATTGATCACCGCAGTGTAATCGGCACCATCCACAAACAGTTCAGAAAACGTTGGCCGGATAACCTCTTCTTCGTTAATCACGTTAATAAACATAGAATCCGTACCCACGTTTGCGCCGCCTTGGTACGTGCTGATATCAATCTGTATCGAAAGCACACGCCCGTCGTTGCGCGCCACCGAAAAGCCCGCGTCCATGCTGTATTTAACGCGCAGTCTTGACTCTCTTGCATCTTGCTCCGCCTGTGCTTCAATCGCTTGCGCCTTGCTCTTCAGGTCATTGTGTACTCTTTCATTAATGGTTCTTTGAGTTTCCTCGTCCCGTATGCCGGATATTTCAGGATAGGTGATATCAACATCGATGTAGTCGTTGCTGTAGTCAAGCGTACGCGCACTGATGTCCACAGGCGCGGCGGCAGGCTCCGCTGATGGTTGTATTATTGATTCTAATGGCGGCAACGGTTCTCGTGCGGGCATCAGCTCTGCGCATCCCACAGCCACTACCATTATCACCACAGCGAGAACAAGCACTGCAATGTTTTTCAATGTCATCACATTTCCTTTCAGATGCCATAAAATCATTGCATCTCTCGTTTAATATATTCACAAAAATAGTGATACAATCGATGAAGAGCAAAAAGACCTTACCGTTTTTCCACAGTAAGGTCTCGCTGGATTTTCTCTTATCTCTGCATCATCATGAGCTATATCAGAAATTGAACACGCTTTGCCAATCGAAACTACCCGATTCTTCATATGATTTTGGCCAATTTTCGCACCATGCGGGAACGCCAGGCTTCTCCACCCTGTCAAAGCTCGGCGTATAGGGCTTAATGTCAAGCACCGGTGTCCCATCAAACGCATCGATATACGCAAGACCAACGATACCGTTTTGATGATCGACATAGGTGACTTGTGCGCAAGACAACCCGATCGGGTTTGGACGCTGCGGAGAACGCGTCGCAAACGTTCCCATAACGGCAGGAGCGCTTTTATAGGGTGATTTTTCTGTCATCACCGATCTTGACTGCTCGTTGTCGCACTTAGAAAGCCACCACAGTATATTAAGGTGGCTGAATCCATCTATGCCTTGCATGGCGGGTATATACGGCTTTTCCAGCTCCAGCCTCATGCCGTTATCATCACATTTAATGGTTCCGATTTTTATCACATTGAATGGCTTCATCTCATCATTTTCCTGTTTCTTAGTCCTTACAACACTGTTACAGGAACACAGATGTCCACCATCATTTTGCCATTCTCGCCGCACTCGCTGCCGATATAGCGTTCAAATGAGGCTTCCGGCGCAGGCTGATAACCGCTTTGCGGCAGCCATTCGCTGTACATATACGCCCACGCTTCACTGTATTCTTCCGTTCCCAGTTCAAATCTGCCAACTGCATATGTGCCGCCGTTAATTGTCATCTCGCCGATCTCGCCGGATACCTCAACATCGTCACCAATCGGTACACAGATGCTCATGCGCAGCTTGGCTTCATCCGTTACTTTTGGGTCGTCGTGGTAGATGATATACGTGGTGGACACATCGATGTTTCGCGGCCCTGTCCACGCAAAAAAGCGTTTGTACAGGTTCTCGAACAGCTCACCGTCACCCGCGTACGGCCCCACGTAGCGCAAGTAAGCGACACGCATGGTTTCAATTTTCTCAATTTTCACTTCTGGTTTCATGGCAAACCTCCATTTTTTGTTGCCATTATACCCTTGTTGAAATCCATTTGCTTTCCCGTCGTTGCGGAGCAATTGACTCAAGCTGCTAAGTGTTTGATCCTCATTGCTTTTTCGAAATTCGGTCGGCGTGCATCCAAAGCGCTTCTTAAACGTGCGCGAAAATACCGCAGGCGATGAGAAACCGCATTCCGCGCCAATTTGTGTCACGTTATCTTCTCGGCCTATGCAAAGCCGAGTAGCGGCGCGCTCCAAGCGCAGGCGCTGAATGAAGCTGAACAGCGTCTCCCCTGTCATCGCGGCGAATATTCTGTGGAAATGAAACTCAGAAAAATTCGCAACCCCGGCGAGCTCAGACAACGTCATCTCCTCGCTAATATGGGTGTCTATATAATCGCATACCTTATTAATGCGCACGATATATTCATTGGCCTGATTCGGGTTCACAAGCTTTCCTCCACCTTTTTTCTCATAATATACCACACCTGCTTTTAGCTGTACAACACAACCACACAATGCGCCGCTTTTCGGGGACTCCATAAGAAAAATGGCAGGCGTTTATGCGCTGCCACCGTTATTCATTCAGTTCTTATACCTGAGTCTCTTTTCTTCTCTTCATCAATATGATGATCAGCAGAGCAAGCAGCATGGCCGCTAGAGCACCGCCGCCAATCCACAGCAGCACTGTTCCGATGCCGGCAGCGTCACTTGTCTGCGGATTATCCACCACCTGAACCTGTGCAATCTCTGCTCCACTGTTATCCGCCGTCAACGCGACCTCGATGTTGACCGTTGTGGTGCTTCTGGTATATGTGATGTCTACGCCTTTTTCCGTCATATCCGTGCCGGCTTCGTCACCCTGCGAGAACTTAAGCTCAAACGCGGCTATCTTCTCACCTTCGGGTGTTTTCACGATCAGCTCGTGGCTTGTATAATCCACGTCGTGGAACGTATAGCGTCCGTTTGCATCCGTGATCGTCGTGATTGGATCGGAATGCAGCTCCACCACGTATCCGGCCATCGGATTGCCGTTTGAGTCAAGCAACGTCCCCGTGATCGTCCGCGAGTCGGGGCTTGCCGTCTGGCTGGGCGACGGCGTCATGGACACAGCGGGCGTTGCCGATGCCACCGGTGTAGCCGAGG
>JAEWQS010000017.1 GCA_023399095.1 Bacillota bacterium | reverse complement strand
GGGTTATTTGGTTGCGAAAATCGAACAGGCATCGCTCAGCATAAGCGGCATTCCCGATACAGTTACCTATGGGGATGCATCCTTTATGCTGTCAGTCAACGGTGGCAGCGGCACAGGAACCGGCCTTAGTTATTCCGTCACTTCGGGCGATGCCGTGTCCGTGAATATAAGCGGCGTCGTGACGGTGGAAAAGACCGGACAATCAACAATCACCATAACCAAGGCGGGCGATGCCAATTACCTGCCTGTGTCTACTGATGTCACGATTACGGTGAATAAGGCGATCCCCCCGGCGGTGGTGTTCCCATCTGCGAGTACCATTACATATGAACAAGATCTGTCCGATTCAACACTGACGGGTGGCAGCGGAGACGGAACCTTTGCTTGGGAGAATTCAATTACCGTGCCGCCGGTTATAAACACCGGCTATAACGTCATATTCACGCCCAACGATACCGACAACTATGACTATACCGGTTTTGTTCTAACCAAAAACGTGAGCATTACCGTCAACAAAGCCACGCCGGTGGTCACATTTCCAACGGCTGACGAAATCACATATGAACAGCCCCTTTCGGCTTCTGAGTTGACAGGCGGCAGTGGAGACGGCAGTTTTGAATGGGAAAACCCAACCACAATCCCCACCGTCGTCAACAGTGGTTATCGTGTGGTGTTCACACCGGATGATATGGATAATTATTTAACCGTTTCTGAGATCGTCGCCATCACCGTACAAAAGGCTCAGCAAGCAACGCTAAACGTGGGAATGCCAAGTGCAGTGACTTATGGCGACTTGCCCTTTGATTTATCGGGATGCGGCGGCAGCGGTATCGGTACCTTTAGCTACTCGGTCGCATCGGGCGATGCCGTGTCTGTAAGCACCAGCGGCACCGTGACGGTGCACAAGGCAGGGTCGGTACAAATCACCGTCACCAAGGCGGGCGACGATAATTATCTCCCCGTATCTGCTGATGTGACGATCATAGTGGATAAAGCGATACCCCTAGTGGTGTTTCCAACCGCGTCTTCGCTCACCTACGGACAGCCCCTGTCGGACTCGGCGCTGACGGGCGGCAGCGGCGCCGGCAGCTTCGCATGGGAAAGCGCGGATACGATTCCCACCGTTATCAACAGCGGATACAGTGTGGTGTTCACACCCAGCGATACGGACAACTATCTGGTGATAAAACAACCCGTGGCAATTGCTGTGCGTAAAGCGGCACAAGCGCCGCTGAGTGTGAGCGGCATCCCGGATACACTCACGCTCGGCGATAAGTCCTTTGAGCTTAGAGTCAGCGGCGGCAGCGGAACCGGCTCGCTAAGTTATGCCGTCATTTCTGGCAACGCTGTCATTGTGGATGCTTTGGGCAAGGTGACGATAAATCATGGAGGAACTGCCGCTATCAAGGTCACCAATCCGGGAGACGACAACTATCTGCCGGTATCCCGCACTGTCTCACTGACGGTAAACAAAGCAGAGCAGACAGGCGTTCTATCTTTTGCGCTACTCGAAACTATCGTCTATGGTGACACGCCGTTCCAGATTATTGGCAGCGGCGGCAACGGCAGCGGGGCGTTCAGCTATCAGGTTGCTTCGGGCAATGCCGTTGCTGTGAGCACAACGGGTGCCGTGACGGTTCTTCGGCCTGGTGAAGCCGTTATCACCGCCGTTAAAGCCGGTGACAGCGACTATTTAAGCCAAGAAAAGACGATACAGATCAGCGTGGGCAAAGGGACTCAGAGTGCGCTGGTCGTAACCGGTGTTCCGAGCAGAATCAATTCCGGCAGCGCGCCCTTTGGCTTGATTGTCAATGGCGGCAGCGGGTCAGGTATCGTGAGCTATGCGGTCACTTCAGGAAGAGCTGTCAGTGTCGATACAGACGGAACAGTGACCATACTCAGACCGGGCAAAGCTGAGCTGACAGTGACCAAAGCGGAAGACGATTATTATCTCGCCACAACGGCAACAGTCGAGATAAACGTCAGTAAAGCCACATCACCCGAGGATATCTCGGCAACATCCGAAGAATCGCCGACGCCGTCGGCAGCGCCATCCTCCACAGTTACGCCCAGCCCAACGGCTACAAACGCAGTTCCCTCGCCGTCTGGATCACCCGCATTACTGAAGCCTGCTTTCATACAAGCAGGTGAGTCAACAGACAAACTCATTGTGACTATCAACATAGGCGATTTGCCCGAAGGTACAGCGTCCATTAAGCTCGCGTCCGGAAAGATCATACAAATCGATACGACACAAAGCACGCTTGATCTGCCAATTAGTCAAGATGATTTGAACGAGGACGGAGAGCTTGTGATTGTTGCGCTGGATGCCGAAAACATCCCCTTAGGTAATTACGGCATTGCGTTGACAGATGGAGTTTGGCAACAGGGTATAACAGAAAACGGGGCTAACTCCTTTTCCGTGTTTTTATGGATAGCGGCGGGCGTTTTGGTAGTTGGTATTGCTATAGCAATATTTGTGATGCAAAAGAAGAGAAAGTGATTTATTGAGTTATCGGCTTGCCTGCTAAGCCATGGTTCTACGCGTATTTATTTATGACGATATCCTTTTTAGATAACAAAGCAGAGAAACGACTGGACATCATGTGCAGCATTTTCCAAATAGCTGTACATATCGTTAACACGCGCCGGAAAGAAAAATATATCCGATTTTCTGGCTGCGTCATCCGCATCGTACAGCATAATAAAATAGCCAAGAAAGTCAAATGACGATGTGTTTCCAATCGGGCAGCAATGTCACTCTTCTTGCACCGATAAAAGAGCAGAAAGTACGCATTAAATTTATAAGAAAATGCTTGACAGACTAAGAGATGCAATATACTATAGGCGTACATACGTTCGATACATGAGCGTATCAAAACTGAATAAAGGTAAATAAAGTACGTTACCTTGCGGCTCGAAAGGGATAGCGACGTAAGCGGCTGCGCCATGAAATACCTTTCAGGTATGAGCTATAAAAGCTGGCTTGGAAATGTTGACGGAAATCGACATATCGCCATGACACGCAAGGGAAAACTAAACGATACTTCCGCATGGTGCGGCCCGCTGGGAGGCGGGGTGTCTCACTGGGGTTTGGAATGATAGAGCCTTACGGAGATACATGGAGTGCTCGCCACGCTCGCTTTATTTACTGGAAAGACGGAACTGAAATAACCAAGCCATAAAACAACCTGCCCTGCCGCAAGCACAGTGGTAAGAAATATATTAGCCAGCGGTATGAGTATGCCCATCGAGGTATACGTTTACCACTGGTTTTATTATTGACCTTTGACGGTGTGATTCGATTGAATCGCATCGTCATTTTTTATCTACCCAATTCCAAAAACAGCCCTAAATATGAACAATATATGAACAACTATCAAAGAGGGGGCGGATTTGCCCTTTCCCACTGCTTATAAGTGAAGGGTTTTTTTATATCAATGACGATGACGGTTTTCATATATACCCCTTTGTCGAAAGAAACCGTCACTGATGAAAGAAAGGAAACGAGAGATGAACAACAATGCTAAAGTGCCGGAGAGCTTCCGGAAGATTCAAGCCGACAAATACGAGCTGCCTCGGTTCATCGTAGCACAGATGCTGCCCACAGGGGTGCATCTGTTTGCAGGCAGCCCAAAGATCGGCAAGTCATGGCTGGTGCTGTGGCTGTGCGATAAGGTCGCAAAGGGCGAAAAGGTATGGGAGTTCGATACTCAACAGTGCACCGTGCTGTATATCGCGCTCGAAGACACCAAAAGTACGCTGCACTTCCGCATCGAGGATATCACGGAGCAGGCGAGCGATTGTGCATATGCCATCACATCATGCAGCAGCCTGTCAGAAGGACTGCTGGACGAGATCAATAGCTTTGTCTCCATGCATCCCGATACAGGCTTGGTGGTTATCGATACCTTGCAGCTTGTTCGCGACCCAAAAGAGAAACACTCATATACTGATGATTATAATGAACTTCACAAGTTTGTGGAGTACGCGCAGGAAAAGGATATCGCCATCCTTTTGGTTCATCACTTGCGCAAAATGCCGGACAACGACCCAATCAACATGGTCAGCGGTTCGACCGGTTTGCTGGGTGCGGTGGACAGCATATTGGTACTGGAAAAAGAAACACGCACCGAGAATAAAGCAAGGCTTTATATCACCGGCAGACGAGTACGGGATCAGGTACTTAGGCTTGAGTTTGAGGTAAACACAAACGTCTGGCGGTTTGTGGAATACGTGACAAATACGCAGTCTCCGCTGGACATGCTTATCAAAGGCATTCAGCACATCTTACAGGCTGAAAAAAGATTCAAGGGAACGCCGACCGAGCTGGTGGAGTGCATCAGAGCGTTTGACGCGGACTTTGATATACCTACCAACGCTATGTCGCGGCTGCTCAATGAGAACAGCATATCGCTCCGTAAAAGCTATGGAATTTACTACAACCGTGAGCGAAGCGCCGCTCAGCGGGTGATCGTGCTCTCGCAATTAAAGGAGAAGCAGTATGACGATGTGGGTTAAACAAGCATCTCCATACAAACCGCATCGTCATTATCGGGGATATGGCGGGGCGATATCTTCTTTTTTCAGCATGTGAGGAAAGAACGAAGGTGTATTGCATAAACACGCTGGGTTGCAGTTGCAAGCATGGCATCTGTGGCCAAATGCAAACTTGTCAGGGCGCTCGCGCTCCCTGAAACCCTCCTGAAATAGGCTTTCAGCCTAAAATTATATGAAAGGAATTCCACAATATGAGAACCAGGAATATACAGATCAAAGCGATGCTGAACCAGAAGGAAAAAGCGCACTTTGATAAACAGCTGGCCGTGACCGGTCTGAAGAAATCGGCTCTGCTGCGCAGGCTCATTATGGGCGGTGACGTTCAGCCTAAGCCAACCGAGGAGGTAATCGAGATATACCGCATTGTGTCCACCATTGCCAACAACGTCAATCAAATGGCGAAGATCGCTAACGCCACGGGGTATGTAGATCCCAAAAAGATAGACGGGCTGCTCATCATGGTGGACAAATGCTGGCAGATGATTAAGAAAATATGCTGATGGGGAGGTTGGCTATGAGCGATAAGAAGTTAACAGTGCAAGAAGAACGCCGCTTTGTTCTGGGAGACCGTCTAATGACGTCAGAGGTGAAGCTGGGGCGGACGATCTTTGACGTGACCAGCAAGATGGGTAATGAGGCCAATAGCTTCAAGGACATTGTGAAGAAGGTGGCAGAGCGGGAAGTACGCCGGTCTGATAAAGACGCAGGATAAGTGCGGACTGTACTTTGCACGGATTATGGGGTATGATTTTAGCAGGCTAAACTACTTCATAATCTGTGCCTGTTCCGAATTTGAAAGGAGCAAGTCAATGGAAGATTATAAAGTAGCATTGTATTTGAGGCTGTCGAGAGACGATAAGAACTCCGACAGCGAAAGCATGAGTATATCCAACCAGAGAAACATGCTCATGGACTTTACTACAGAAAGAGGGTGGCATGTCGAGGATATCTATATAGACGACGGCATATCGGGTACAACTTTTGAGCGCCCGAGCTTTATGCGTATGGTGGCCGATATCGAAAAGAAGCGTATCAACATGGTTGTCGTCAAAGATCTATCACGGCTGGGCAGAAACTACGTCAAGGTGGGCGAATACACGGATTTCTTCTTTCCCAAGCATCATGTGCGGTTTATCGCTGTAACCGAGAATATCGATTCTGAAAAGGATAACGACATTGCCGGTTTTCTCAACGTGGTGCACGAGCATTACGCGAAGGACGTATCCCGGAAGATACGGGCAGCCCAAAAGTCGCTGATGAAAAAAGGTTTCTTTCTGGGAAGCCAGCCGCCTCTGGGATATGTGAAATCACCGGAGGACAAGCACAAGCTGATCGTTGATGAAGACGGCGCACAAATCGTAAGAAGATTGTTTCATATGTATGCCATCGGGCACACGGCAAGGCATATTGCGGATACGTTCAATCAGGAAGGTGTGCTGTCCCCCAGAGAATATTACTTCAAACTCATCGGCCAACCCAATCCTTACACAAATGAAACCGTGCTATGGGGTAGCGCGACGGTGATGCGGATACTGCGCAATCAGGTGTACATTGGACACATATGCAGCGGCAAACGCCGGAACCGGTCGTTCAAGCTCAAACATCGCGACGTCGTACCCGAGAACGAATGGATCGTGGTAGAGAACACGCATGAGCCGATTATAGACGAGGTGACATGGGCGCGGGTACAGGAGCTGTTGCTGCAGAACAAGAGCAACAGCAAAGCCAAGACAGTGAAGAGCGAGGACAACAATTTGCCAGCTCTGTTTGCGGGGAAACTGAGATGCGCAGACTGTAAGGCGGTTATGCACTATGCGTCGTCCCGGAGCGGCCAGTACAAGACGTATTACAAGTACCGTTGCAGCACCTACACTAATCAAGGCAAGACGGCGTGCAACTTTAACTCCATACGTGAGGATGAGTTGAATGTACTGGTGCTGCACGACATTCGCCGTTTATCCGAGCTCATACGCATCAACAGCGACGAGATGCTTCAAGTGCTTCTGGATTTGAACAGTCGGACAAAGCAAAACGGTCATGCCAGATTGGATAAGGATATTCGGAGCGTTCAGGCCAATATGAAGGATGTATCCAACCGGATTGACCTGCTGATGGACGAGCGCATGAGCGGCAATGTATCGGACGCGATGTTTAAACAGCTGATGGCGAAGTACGAGGCGCAGCAGAGCGAACTCATGTCCAGCCTGTCCGAGCTGAAAGCGGAGCAGTCTGTCGTCAAGGATGATACGGAGAATATAAGGAATTTGATGGAGCGCTTTGAAAAATGTAGCTACATCGAGGAGCTAGACAGGGATGCTGTATATGAGCTCATAGACTTCATATGGGTATTCAGAAAAGAGAAGGTTGGCAAAAGTTACAGGCAGAAGATAGGCATCCACTACAATTTTGTTGGAGAATTGAACGGATGCGATATCCTTGAGTATTTCGACCATATCACGAAATACCAGAAAGTAAAAGACCAGACTGCGGTATAGTCTGGTCTCACAACACACTGTAGCAAGAACCATAACTTTGCTGAGAAATGGAACCATAAACTTGCCAAATGGTCCGATTTTAATCAGATTTCCTTCATCTCCGAAACTAATATGGAACCATATAATTGCCTTGCGAATATTTTGGAAGCATATGCTTGCCCTGCGAATCAGAGTGCCAAAAAAATAGATTCTGGTAGTATTTAGATTAGAAATACCCACATCACATATATCCCTATACAGAGCCATTTTTGCCGGTATAGCCTAATTCCCGTAGAGTACTTATCCAAACATTATGGTATCGTCGTCCAGGTTTAATGTAAAAGCCCAATTCATGAGATACCCTGTAAACACATGGAAATATACCTCTCTTATTTAAAGAAAACATCATATCTCGTATTTGGGCTTCCCTTTTGAGCTCCCTTTCTTCTTTTTCCCTTATATATTTTTGCTTGAGTAGATGGTATTCTATTGGAAAATGTTTTTTTATTGTTCTAGGTTCTACTTTATACTCTTTGGCTAGTCTATTGATAGCTATCAATTCCGTTGACGCTAATGCTCTTTTCATAGACTGCTGCAATTCGATAAAAGCTATCTTGGGTCTTTCAATATTTGTCCTTACCTTGAAGTAATCAATAGAGATATTTTTACCATTCGTGAAGTCAACACTTTTTCGGACAATTTACTAAGCAGTTCGTTTCAAGTGCTCATCCATCCAGCATTTCAGCCACTGCTTAGGGCTGAGGTAGCCTAACCGCTTTTGCACCCTGCGTGTGTTGTAA
>JAEWQS010000094.1 GCA_023399095.1 Bacillota bacterium | reverse complement strand
TATCGCCGTGCTGGTTATAAAGCGTACCTTTGCCGTGATAATGGCCGTTCTTAAAGCCGCCCTGATACTGAGTGGTGCCGTACAGTGATTCATAGCCATCTCCGTTAAGAAAGTCATTCCTGTATATGCCGGAGGAGATGAAGCCGTCTTCCCATGTGATTGTGCCGCCGCCGTTGAGATGCCCGTTTTTCCATTCGCCGTTATAAGTCCAGCCTGCGCCGTTCTCGTTCGATATGGTGAAGGATCCCGTGCCGCTTGGCAGGCCGTGTACGAGATGGCCCGTATATTTGCCCGCGTAAGCACCAAAGCCAAATAGGAGTGAGAGGTTCCACTGGGTGACATAAATACATTCAGGTATTGGCTTAAGGGTGGTAGTGGGTTTCATCTCAGGTACGGGCATTGGCTCTGGTGCTATGGTGGAAAGGGGGCTGGCAGTTGTCCCGCTCCATTTGCTTTCGCTGATGAAGGCCGGGTGTGAAGAGAAGGTGCAGATAACCAGAATAATGAATATGAAAACGGATAACAGAATTCGTTTCATGGATTGACTCCTTATTTGTCCTTATACAGTATATTGAATGTAAGTAGACAATAAGAAGTGAATCATTTGTGATTTCTGTTATCCGTTTGGTTAGCTTACATTTGTTTTTTATAATGGCTCATAAAGATTAAGGTCAGCACGTCGAAAAGCAAGAATACACCCACCGCGCTCAGCGTCGTCCAAAGGGGCGCGTCGATGATCATGCACACAAATGCGACCGCAATAAAGAACCAGCGAATGATATTGCCCGCGACGGCTCTGGCTTTGTCGCGAATGATTGTATTACGCTCATCCTTGTATTCGATCTCTGACTGCCTGACCAAAGACGGGTTTTTCTTTTGATAACGTTTCATGATCAGGTTCGCGGTGCTCATACCAAAAAGGCCTGCGCCCACGCCAATAAGAAGCGCCGATATGAGCTTTTGTGATTCGCTTTTATATAAAGTGCTCAGTGCGATCATCGCAAGGCCTGCTATCATTGCGATGACAAATGGAAAGGTCCTTTTAAACATGATTATCCTCCTCGTAAATAAAGATTTCTTCAATGGGCAGATCGAAATAACGTGCGATTTTGAACGCAAGCAATATGGATGGGTTGTAGCGCCCGTTCTCCAGAGAGCCGATTGTTTGCCGCGATACCTCAAGGATGTCGGCAAGTTCCTCCTGACGAAGCCCGCGCTGTTTTCTAAGTTCTTCGAGTGTGTTCTTCATACGGCACTCCTTTCTCAATGATATGGAAAGCATGCTTTCCATAGGCATAATAACAGCCGAATGACCAAATGTCAAGCACGCTTTCCATTTTTCTTAATGCGCGCATTTGAGCATAAAAAAGACACAGCATGCATTGCCGTGCGAGACTGTCAAAAAAGTGACTTATGCCATTCCGATCCACTACCGTAGTCGACAAGCTCGGAATGACAAAACTAGGTTTGTCGGCACACTGACACAGCATGCACTACTGGGCGAGACTATCGATAAACCCGTGTTTGGTCATTCTGAGTGCAAACGAAGAATCTGAAAAGTGGCTTTAACATTATAGATTCTTCATTACGCTACGCTCATTCAGAATGACAATTAGAGCTTTTTAACGAATTCGCGAATCTCATCCAAGGCGCGGGATGCTTCGGGAACAAACGGCGACTGCATGTGGAAGATGTGCCACAGCTTTTTCCATATCTCTAGCTCGGCTTGAACACCCGCATCGGCTGCCCGCTCGGTGAAACGGCAGGCATCACTTAAAAATACATCATACTCCGCCGCGTGAATCAACATGGGCGGAAAGTCGTTTAACTCACCGTATATCGGAGATATCGAGGGTGATGATGCGTCGTGTCCAGCCGTATAGTGTTTTGTCAGTCCCAATGGGTCTGCCAGCATGAGGGGGTCTTTGCGTACGCTTTGTGCGATGCGTTCACCCTTGTCGGAAAGATCGAGTACGGGCGTGATCATCACAATCGCCGAAGGCATATTGATGCCGTTTTGTTTGCTCGTCAGCAGGGTGGATAGCGCCAGTGCGCATCCAGACGAATCTCCCATGACAATGAGATTTTTCATTTGCGCTAACGCCTGATAGACAGACTGCGCATCCTCCAGCGCTGCCGGGTAAGGATGCTCCGGCGCAAGCCGGTAATCAGGCATAAAAATGTCGGCTTCCAGCAGTTGCGACAGCTTGGCGACAAATTCGCGGTTGGCCGTATATATACCGAGGCAGAAGCCGCCGCCATGAAAATAAAGCACTGCGCGGCGTGCGTGATTGGTTGGGTGACGGAAAACGTCGCAGTTGACTCCGCCCAATGACACTTTGTCTGTCTTGATGCCATCGGGCATGCCGGTGCCCTTAATGGCTGTCATTATCTCTCTGATTTCATCCAGCGGTTTGTTCCATATGCCGGATTTTCGCAATAAGCTTCTTGTGATCAGCGCTTGCATGCTGCCCATAATAGACCTCCCTAGTCGTTGATAAAAATCTTTGTTTATATCGTAAACGATTTTCGGAGGGACTGCATGATGATTCTTGCTGACTAAATGGGTTGCTGCAGCGGGACGAGAATGTGGACATGCGGGTCGTTTGGATAATCGCTCGGATAGATATTGAGCATGCCGATGCCATTGGCACAGAGCTTCGCTTCTTTGACCATAACCCATTTATACAGGTCGTCGATGAAGACCTCGCGGATATCGAACATATCACCGAGATATAAAAAATCTGCGTACCAGCCGCCGGGTATCGTTAGCGCATCATATTCCGACGCACCAGTTTTCGACATGGGCTGTCGTCCGCAAAACACGTGATAGCCGCCGTCATCTTTGCCGCTGCAAGTGACCGCATTGAAAAATCGGTCTTGATTGAAGCAGGGTAGTTGTGCGGACTTAATGATGAAGGCTTCTGTGGGGGTCTTTAGCTTTTGCTTAAAATCACGGGAATGTTCGTTGACCTCAAGGTGGACGCCGCGCAGCAAAAGCGGCACGATATGATTGACATCTCCTTTTAATGCCAATGTGCCGCGGTAATTGATGATGTCGCGCTCCACGACTGACGCCTTGGGCGTGAAAGGAATGGGGGCGGGCTGCTCGCGGAATGCGGCGGGGGATACACCCAGCTGGTTCTTGAAGGCGCGGCTGAAAACCTCGGGGTATTCAAAGCCCAGATCCAGCGCGATATCGATGACACTGCGACGCGTGGTTTTAAGCTGCTCGGCGGCTTTCGCGAGCTTTCTTCCGAGTATGTATTGTTTGAGTGTCACACCCGTTACCGTTTTGAAAATGCGGTTGAAATGAAAATCGGATATACCGACGCGCGTAGACAAATCGGCCAGCGTCAATTTGCGGGACATGCTGCTTTCGATATATTCAACGGTATCGGTGATGACGGACACATAAAAATTCATTATTACCTGCTTAACATATTTGATTCTACACGTCGATTATATCCGTGTCTGTTTATGCAGACAATACGAAAACAGTGAGATTCGATAAAATTTCCCGGGATAATTTTGCTTTCTCTATTGCATTTTAGAAAAGAATGTATTATCATTATTTCATAAAGGTCAAGGAAAGTCAAAGTCATATCGGCCATGATAAAAAGGCTGGGGGAAGGAGTGATATGGCATGCAATATAAGGATTATTATGCGATACTCGGCGTGGATAAAACCGCATCGCAGGACGAGATAAAAAAGGCGTACCGCAAGCTCGCTAAAAAGCACCACCCGGACGTGAACAAGGGCGAAAAAGCATCTGAGGATAAGTTCAAGGATGTGAGCGAGGCTTACGAGGTGCTGGGTGACGTGGAAAAGCGCAAGAAGTACGACACGTTTGGCTCACAGGCGCAGTTTGGCAACGGGTATGATTTTGACCCGTCGCAGTATGGCTTTAACGGCGGAAACGTGCGCTATGAACAGACGGGAGCGGGCGACCACAGCGATTTTTTCAATATGTTCTTTTCGGACGCGTTTGATTTGAACGACTTGTTCTCTCAAGCGCGGAGCGGCGGACGCAGCTCGCGCGTATACGAGGGCGGCGATTTGGGCGACATATTCGGTGGGGCGCGAGGCGGTGCACGAGCGCCGAGGGTGCACAACGGTCAGGACATTGAAGCTGAGATAGAGCTGACGCCCGAGGAAGGCGCGGCGGGCATAGAAAAACGCATTTCGCTGCAAAAGGAAAACGGGACACGTAGCATCAATTTCAAGGTGCCCGCGGGCGTGAATGACGGCGAGACGATACGGCTGAAAGGCCAAGGCCACGCCGGTAACAACGGCGGTAAGAGTGGTGATCTGCGCATGACGGTGCGCATGAAGCCGGGGCGCTTTACATTGAAGGGGCAGGAGCTCATCATGAACGCGGAGGTGTATCCGTGGGACGCGGCGCTGGGCACCAAGCTGACAGTGGACACTTTGGACGGGCGCATTGCCGTCAAGATTCCCGCAGGTGTGCAGTCCGGCAGCCGCATACGCGTGGCGGGCAAGGGGTATCCATTCCGCTCAGGCCCGCGCGGCGATTTGTACATCGAGGTGCGCATTGTGAACCCCGCGCACTTGACGGCGGAGCAAAAGAAGTTGTATGAAAAGCTGAAGGAGACTGTGGAGTAGGGGAGGGCTTCCATGCCCTCCCGTGGAGCGATGACCACCGCGCAGCGGGCGGGCGTGGAAACCCGCCCCTACAGTATAATGAATCGTAGAAACGGGCGTCCAATGGACACCTTAACGGGAACGAGGTTGACGGGTGGGCGGTACCCCATTCGGGGCAGGCATACCCTAAAGGGGACACGGTGGAGACCCGCCCCTACGGGAACAAAATCGTGGAAACGGGCGGACGTACCCTATCTGGGGCACACGTGGAAACCCGTACCGACAAGATACTAACAATTATTAAATCTTGATTCTGAGATAGAGGAGGAATGAAGTGATGGAACTGGATAGATTGACGGAAAAGGCCATGGCCGCGGTACAGGCGGCGCAGGAAATCACGATAAGAATGGGTCAGCAGCAGATTGACGGCGAGCATTTGCACCTTGCGCTTGTTTCACAGCAGGACGGACTGATTCCGCGATTGCTCGGATACATGGGCGTGGATATCGCGCAGTATACGCTGGCCTTGGAGACGGAGCTGGCAAGGCTCCCCAAGGTTCAGGGCACGTCCGCGTCGGTATACGCGTCGCGGCGATTCAGCGAGCTGATTGTGCACGCGCAGGACGAGGCCAAGCGGTTTAAAGACGAGTACACGGGTGTGGAGCATCTGTATATTGCGCTGCTCAAGGAGCGAAACACAGCGTCTGCTGCGATATTCAAGCGGTTCGGCATCACGCTGGACGCGTTTATGACGGCGCTTTCCAAGGTGCGCAGCAACCAGCGCATCACGTCGCAGAACCC